>DDOS01000111.1 GCA_002341805.1 Aquificaceae bacterium UBA2488
CGAGAGAAGAATTAGGAGTGGCATAATCAACCCTTTAAATCTATTATTTCGCTTATGTTTTCAGCTTTTCTTAGCCTAAACAAAGACAATACTATACCAAGACCCACAGCAGCTTCTGCAGCCGCTAAAGCGATGGTAAAAAGCGCAAAGATCTGGCCATCTATCATAGCGTTAAGCTTATCCACACCTACAAAGGCGATATTAACAGAGTTTATAGTAAGCTCCAAAGACATAAGCACCGTAATCAGGTTCTTCCTTACCATCATACCAAAAACCCCAATACCAAAGAGTAAAAACGATAATATAAAGTACTGACCTACACTTGGCACTAAAAACTTATCGGCTACATCAATCATAGGTCTTCTCCTCTCTTCTACCTAATAAAACTGCTCCTATCATAGCAATAAGCAAAAGTATGGACATTAGCTCAAATGCCCAAAAATAACTGCTAAATAGTTTAACACCAATCGTTTCTNNCTATAATTTTATTTTTAGATACCGCTACCCCAGCAGATGCTACAATGAATGCTTCTATGTAAAGAAGGGCTACAAAGGGGAGTATACCAATAGCTATCAATCTATTATGCTGTTCATTTTTGTATATCTTTCTCCAAGGAACAGCCGTTATCACAAGAATATAAAATACAGCTATTGCCACCACATATATCATGAGTTGTAAAGCCCCGAGAAGCTCGGCTCCAGCACTAAAAAAAATACCGCTTATAGCTATCAATGCTCCTAAAAGCCACAAAACCACATATATAGGATTTGAAGCACTAACCATTCCAAGACCACATACTAAGCTTATACCACCAAATATATAAAAAGCTATCTGACTAAGCATTGTCCACCTTTGGTAGTTTCAGTTTATTCTCTCTCCAGAGAACATCTCTGGCTTCGTCATCTATCCATATGCGATCTGGTTCTTCTTCTCTTCGTTGTTGCCAAGACTTACCTATGGTCTCAAGCTTTTGTAAATCAAGAATGGCATCTCTCCTGGTAAAGGATGCAGTCTCATGAATATCGCTTTGGAATAAACAATCCACAGGACAAGCATCCACACAAAGCCCGCAGAATGTGCAGAGCATAAGATTCATATTAAAAACAGATACTACTTTTTTACCATTTTCAAGCTTTTTACCATCTATTTCAAATAAATCTGGTACTGGACAAGCTTTTTTACAAAGATAACACACCACACATCTTGAAGCACCCTTTTGGGGTTCTATCTTCATTCTCTCCACCCACTCGTCAAAAGCAGGTTGAGGTTCAAATCCATCCACTATTTTATGTCCAAAAAAGCCTCTAAATCTTTTTGGAGGCGTGAGCTTTTCATAGGGATAGTGTGTGGTTATGGTTTTGCTTACACCTTGCTTAAAAGTAACTGCCAAACCCTTTATAAAATCCAAAAAGAATATCGTTTCCAACAAGTTTAAAGGTTTTTCAAAAACCTTTTTGATCATAGCTCTAACCTCTCAACAATGGTGCTATTATTGCGCTGATAAGTATATTAAACAATGCCAAAGGCAACATAACCTTCCAAGCTATACCAGTAATTTGGTCTATCCTATACCTTGGCAATGTCCAATGAAGCCAAAGTATTAGCAAAAACAACAAGCTTACTTTTATTATAAACCATAAAAACCCAGACCATGCCCCCAAAAAGAAAAATGGATCTATAAACCCCACAAAAGGTATATTTATAGCACTCCATCCACCAAGATAAAGCACCGTCAAGATGGCAGATAAAGAAAGCACTTCCACATACCATTCTACCAATGGGAATAAACCAAACTTCATACCACCATATTCCACCGTAAAGCCCGTAACAAGCTCTGCTTCTGCTTCTTGTATATCAAAAGGCACTCTTCCTGTTTCTGCTAAAAGCGCAAAGACAAACACCACAAAGGAGATAGGCTGTAAAAATATATACCAAACCTTTTGATGTATTTGAGCCATTACAATATCATATGTGGATAGAGATTTTGCCAACATGATAGGTCCAAGAGCTGCAAATGTTATAACTACTTCATAGGATATGATGATGCCCGCTTTTCTAAGAGCCCCTACGAGAGCGTACTTACTGTTAGAAGCCCATCCAGAGAGAGCAACCCCATAAACCGCCAAAGAACCAAAGGCAAAAGCCAATATAATACCTATATTAACATCCGTAAGAATCGGCTTTATATCATATCCAAGCACATGCACTTCTGGGCCAAAAGGCACCACTGCAAACACCAAAGAAGCAGGCACCAACGCCATTATAATGGCAAAGTTGTACAATATCTTATCCGCAGAAGAAGGAAGTATGTCTTCTTTTGTTAAAAGTTTAATACCATCTGCTAAGGGTTGTAATAGTCCATGCCAACCCACCACCATAGGACCAGGTCTTCTTTGAATGTGAGCTGCCACTTTTCTTTCCACAAGTGTAAGATATGCTCCTATTCCAAGGATTACAAGTAATATCACCACAATCTTTATGACTATAATAATAGCTAAGGCTATAATACTCATCTATCCACCTCGCCTACCACAGGATCCAAACTGGCTAATATCGTCACAGCATCCGCTACATACCTATTTTCCATAAGATGAGGATAAACACAAAGATTGTAAAAAGAACCCGGTCTTATCTTTACCCTGTATGGTTTTAATCCGCCCTTGGAGTTTATATAAAACCCTAATTCTCCTCTCGGATTTTCACCAGAGGAGTATATCTCGCCAGCCGGGACTTTTAATCCAATTCCATCAAGAGTAAGCTTTAATTTCTTAGGATCGCTTGATTCTGCCATAAAAGGCTCATTAACAGACATAGTTTTTAGCTTTTGAACACATTGCTCTATTATTCTTATGCTTTGTCTCATCTCCTCCGTTCTTACTAAATATCTATCATAACAATCTCCGTTTTCTCCCAGTGGCACATCAAAATCCACTATATTATAAGCATCGTAAGGTTC
>DDOS01000069.1:0-6320 GCA_002341805.1 Aquificaceae bacterium UBA2488
TATTATAATATATTGATTTACTTGGACTACACCTTCTTCCTCTTGCTCTTCCCATCCAAGCCAGATAAACTTATGCATCCCATCATCGTACAAAACCGCCCCATCCACTATGGATACATTTTCATTTGTAAGCATATAATGCCTCCTCTTAACATTCTTTTAAACTTTCTGCTAAGCTTGATATACTTTGTATTATATTGGGAGAATAGTTTATAAGATTCACGATCTTATTATAAACTTCTTCATGTTTATTTTCTCTTTGAAGTCTTTGGATTTCCATACCTATGCGATGATACTCTCTGTGAGGATTTTCTACATCATTGTAAGATTTTATAGCATCTGGAGCCATCGTTCTACATTTATCTAAGAATGTTTTAGTATCTTGATTATAATACCATTTACCAAAGGCACATTGAGTATGATCTGTCACTGCAAAATTATCTTTTCCTTCTACAGTGTGTATCACTCTTTGCATAAACTTAGCATGATCTATAACTCTTTGATATATTTCAGAATATATACCTGGTTTTATAGATTTTAAAAGCTCAAACACTTTTTCTCCCTGAGATGTGGATTCTTGAATAATATTGTAGTTTTCTACTACAATTTTCTCCACATTTTCTATGCCACTTAATAGATTATGGGTATTTGAGGTGACATTTCTAATTACCATAGATTGTTCTTCGATAGCGTTTGATTCTTTGGAGACTAAAGATGTTAGTTCTTCAAAGGATTGCCCCATCTCTTCAAAGGATTTTTTGAGTTCTTCTGCGTATTCGGAGTTTTTCATGATGACTTTTCTGGCCTCTTCTGTTCCTTGGAGGGAGGATTTTGTCTCTTCTACTATTTTTTCTATAAGCTCTCTTATACTTATAGCAGATTTTGAGGTTTTTTCGGCAAGTTTTCTTACCTCATCTGCCACCACCGCAANNCTCACCAGCACGAGCTGCTTCTATAGCTGCATTTAAGGATAGTAGGTTTGTTTGTTCTGTTATATCCATTATCACTTCCACCACTTGATTTATAGAGTTTATACTCTTACAGAGATTGTTTGACATGTTTGACACCCTTTCTATGCTTTTGATAGAAAGATTTATATTCTCTATGGTGGCTTCCAACTTCTTATAACCCTCTTTTACATAAGATTCTACTTTATTTTGCACTGCTGTGATATCCTGTACGGAGTGAGCCAAATCTGATATGGATTGATTTACTTCAGTGATGGCATTTACTATCTGCTCAAGTTCTTGTTTAAATACAGCTATTCTGTTTGATGTTCTATAATTTTGAGCTTCTATGAGAGATAGAGCATGGTATAGCTTAGATGAATTTGGTATAACGGCATATATTGTTTTATCAAGATTTCTCTCAGCAGTTACATCTTTCCAAACAGCAGCGTAGTTTATGATATTACCTTCTTCATCATATATAGCTGTTCTATAAGATTCTATGATAGCACTGCCCATTGGAATATCTGCGTTTTTGTGAATTTCACCAGGCCTTAGTTGTTTGAATAGTTCTTTTATGCGCTCTGGATCTTTGTGAAACTTGTGGATAGATATACCTATTGGATTATTCCAATCTATGCTGTATCCATAGTGTCTGTTTATCTCATCCCCATGGGATTTTAATATCTCTCTTCCCCCTTTGTTTATATAAACAAGCTCATTTCCTTCTTTACCCGGTTTAAAATCTGGGCTTACCAAAAATGCTCCTTCAGATTGCAATGCATCTAAAAGATCATAAGCTACTTTTGCTTTGGTTTTAAAGACTCTGATATCTTCTTCAGCTTTTTTAACTTTTTTAAGAAATTCTTCTTTTTCTTTGTTAAAAGCCTCAAAAGACTGTTTTAGTTCAAGGTTTTCTCTTTCTAAAGCTTTGTTTTGGTCTTCTAAAGAAGATACTTTTTTCTCTAAGTCTTGAACTTTAGATTCTAAGTTTTTGGTTTTTGATTCGGATTCTTGATATTTTTGAAGGGCTTGGTTTTTCTCAGATTCTAATATAAAGAGCTTGTTTTTTAGTTCTTCATAGTCTTTTAGCTTAGAAGAGAGTTCTTGTTGTCTTTTTAAGAGATCCTCTTTTTCACGCTCTAAATAAGCTATCTTGTCTTTTAGCTCTTTATTTTCCTCCATTAGGTCTTTACAAAATATGCTTTTCATATACATTCTCCTTACTTAAAGATTTTTTCAATTTTTTCTTTTAATGTTTCTGCGGTGAAGGGTTTTACTATGTAATTGTTTACACCTGCTTTTAGAGCTTCTAAGACATTCTCTTTTTTGGCTTCGGCAGTGACCATCAAAACAGGTAAGTCTTTTAAGTTAGGATGTTGTCTTATGGCTTTTACAAGCTCAAGCCCATCCATCTCTGGCATGTTCCAATCTGTAAGCACAAAATCATAATGTCCTGATTCTAACTTTGAAAGAGCCTCTTTGCCATTTTCTGCTTCATCTAAATTGGAATATCCAAGCTGACTCATTATACTCTTGATAACCCTTCTCATCGTAGACATATCATCCACTATAAGTATTCTTATATCCCTTGGTGGCAATGGCATATGTACCTCCTATAATCCAAACTCTTTTAAAAGATCATCCACATCGTCTTGATTTATTCTATCACCTGTTAGTATCTCGGTGGCTTTACCTACTATTTTCTCTTTTAGCTCTTCATCTTTGGAGGATTGCTCTATGGAGCTAACTACCATCTGTAGCAATCTTCTTTTTGTGTCTTCTATGGCTTGTATGACTTTTTTTATCTGCTGAGCTGTGATATCTTGAAAAGACATAGTCGTATATATCTCTATAATCTTACTCATATTATCTTGATTGAGGCTTTTAATATCTTCTAAAAGATTATTTATAGTTTTTGTGGGTCCAAATTTTAAAAGTGTGTTTATATCTTCATCTATCTTTTGAGAGTTTTTTTCTATTTCATCAAGAAGGCTCATTACCTTGTGAGTGCTTTGTTCAGTAAAGGTTATGACATCTTGCAAAGATGCACTGGCAGATGGCAATAGATTAGAGGTCTCTTCTATAGGAGCTTTTATATCCTCTACCTTTGTTTCTAAGTTTTTAATTTCTTCTAAGAGCTGTCTTACTATATTGTTCAAATCCTCTACCCCCATACTATCTTCCCTCTTCTTTTATTTCTTCGGCTTTTACCTCTTTTTCTTTAGTACCTTCTCCAGATAGTGCTTTTTTGAAGTTCCTAATACCTTCTCCGAGACCTCTTCCTGCCTCAGGTAGTTTGTTGGCCCCAAAAAGCAAAAATACTATAAAAAGTATAACTATGAGCTCGGTCAAGTTTGGCATGTGAAACATAAGCTACCTCCACTTCTGTATTATATCACAATTAAAAAACTTTTCACGTCTCTTTTGGTTTTTCTTCTTTTTTCTCTTTGTCTTCTGTTTCCCCAGATAAAGCCTTCTTGAAGTTTCTAATGCCTTCTCCAAGACCTTTTCCCATTTCTGGTAGTTTGTTGGCTCCAAAAAGCATCAAAACAATGCCAAAGATAAGTACCAACTTCAAAGGATTGTCAAATAAATCACCAAACATAAAAAACCTCCTATCTAATTAATATATATCTTTTAGGACTAAATTGCACTCTATTTTTATTATATCATGATAAGTTAATCATCTAAGGGTTATAATAATCCAATGGATAGTATTTGGCATTTTATAGAGCATGTGGTTAGGATGCTTGAAGGCACTCCCTATGAGGGTCATACCCATTGTTATAATTGTATGTTTCAAACAGGACAGATTCCAGATGTGTTTAAGATGTATGCCCAGCGTATCGTAGAAACTGCTGTAATTGGCGGCATTTTAATATTTATTTTTTCTAAAATCGTAAAACACGAAGAAGAAAGAATGGACAAAGAAGAAGAATAATCTTTGATTATTATCGTAGAAAATCAAAAATCCTTTCATATCTTGTGGCTTATGGATGATAGATTACCAAAAGGTCAAAAATGGATTTCAAAACCAGTGGTGTATGATATTGTAAGAGAACTTCCAGAAGTGGATCTAAACACTTATAGATTTAGAATCACAGGGCTTGTGGAAAACCCAATAGAGATGTTTTATGATGAATTTTTATCAATATCAAAAGATAAGATCACCGCAGATTTTCACTGCGTTACTGCTTGGAGTGTAAAAGATATCACTTGGGAAGGTATAAAAACCAAAGATCTCTTACAAATGGCGAAGCCCAAAAAAGAGGCTAAGTTTGTATTAGCCCACTGCTTAGAAGGTTATACCACAAATTTGCCAATAGAGTACCTATATAAAGAAGATAGTATTGTAGCTTTTAAGATGAACAATGAGGTAATACCAAAAAGACATGGGTTTCCTCTAAGGTTGGTGATACCATCTTTATACGCTTGGAAGAGTGCAAAGTATTTGACTACCATAGAACTCACCGATAAGAATATAAGAGGTTTTTGGGAGCTTAGAGGCTATCATAACATAGGAGACCCTTGGAAAGAAGAGCGATATTGGAGTGATTAGATAAGGTTTGCAGCTTTTAGAAGAAGACCATGCTTTAATCCATAGTCACTAACAACTATATAATCTTTGTCAAACACCTCAAGGGTTTTATAAAAAATCCCAATACCAGAGACTATGGCTTTTGCCCTTTTATCTTCTATGTGTTTGTATTTTTTACGCTCATCGGTGGGTATTCTGGATAGCTTCCAAAACCAATCCTTTATCACTTCATAGGATAAGATTTTGCCGTGTATCATGGCCCCGTTATAAGGATATATATTATAATGAAGTGCTGCTATAGTGGTGATGGTCCCGCCTATTCCTATGAGATTTGTAGTAGGTTTATATATAGTTTTTATGCTTTTAGTAAGAAAATTAAACAATGAATCTATTTCCTTATCTGTAGGTGGATCGTTGTGAAAAAATGTCTCTGTTAAAGATACTATCCCAAAACTCAAAGAGTTTACTTTTCCCAATCTATCCTTAGTCCCGTATATAAACTCTGTAGAACCACCTCCTTGATCTATCACCACGCTATCTTTGTTTAATTTTAGAGAGTATATGCTTGATAGATAAGAAAGCTTACCCTCCTCTTTGGGAGATATGATTTCTATTTTTATGCCTGTTTGATCTAACACAGATTTTATAAAATCTTGGCTGTTTTTGGCTTTTCGCAATGCCTCTGTGCCAACAGCTATGATATTTTGGACGCTATATCTGTCTGATATTTCTTTAAAGGATTTTATCACCTCAACGGCTTTTTGAATAGATTCTTCTTTTAGATATCCTGTTTGTTTTACACCGCTTCCAAGCTCCACTATCTGGCCTGTTTCGTATATGATTTCAAAGGGTTCTGTTTTAGCTATACCAAGCCTTATGCTATAAGAACCCACATCTATTGCAGATGCGATCATTTTTTCAATACACCCATTATATACCCCACCAAAAAGCCTAAAACTAAGCTACTTCCTATCCAAAGACCTATAGGGTATTCTTGGGTTTCATAGTAATATCCTCTAAAATTTGGCGTTAGCTTTAGGAACAATATTGTATCTTTGTTTAACCAAGTGATATATGCAAGGAAAAACAACGCCCCAAAAAACAATATTCCATAAAATATTTTCATAGCTTTACCTCCTTTAGTATCTCTTCTATTATAATATGGTTTTTATGCTGCGTGGTATCATCAGTGAGTATCCTATGAGAAAAAGCTATGGGAGCAAGCTCTATGACATCAAAAGGTGTTACAAAATCCCTTTCCATTATAAAAGCGTAAGACTTAACAAGGTCCACCATTTGAATAGCTCCTCTTGGGGAAATACCTATGATAACATCTTTGTGGATTCTTGTTTTTTTGACAATATACATAATGATATCTACCACCTCTTCTGATATATATATGTGTTTTGTATGTTTTATGATATCTAAAACGTCTTGCTTTGTTAACACTGGCTGAATATCTTGAAGTCTTTTTGAGGGATCTCCGTTTAGAAGCATAGATTTTTCTATGTCTTCTGGGGGATAACCCATTGATACTTTTATCATAAATCTATCCAGCTCTGACTCTGGTAATACAAAAGTGCCATAACTATCCACTGGATTTTGAGTGGCTATCACACAAAAAGGCTCCTCCAATCTATAAGTATGTCCTTCTACGCTTACCGTTTTTTCTGCCATAGCCTCCAAGAGAGCACTTTGGGTCTTTGGAGTAGCCCTATTTATCTCATCTGCTAAGACTATATTAGCAAATATAGGACCTTCTCTAAATATAAAATTTCTCTTATGTTCATCATACATATATATGCCTATGATATCAGAGGGCATCAAATCTG
>DDOS01000069.1:6444-6763 GCA_002341805.1 Aquificaceae bacterium UBA2488
TTTTATAATCCTTGATATCTCAAACTCTACTTTCTTAGGATTTATAGGCATTTATTAGTATTCTTCCTCAGTCCACATATCCTTTTGATATCTAATAACTCTATTTCTACCAGATTCTTTGNNGATATCAGAGGGCATCAAATCTGAGGTAAATTGTATCCTATTAAAAACCAAAGACATGGATCTTGCCATGCTCATAGCTAATGTGGTTTTACCCACTCCAGGTACATCTTCTATAAGTATATGTCCACCTGCAAAAAAGGCCGCTAAAACATGCTTTATGGCTTTTTCTTTGCCTTTTATAATCCTTGATATCTCA
>DDOS01000069.1:6806-9099 GCA_002341805.1 Aquificaceae bacterium UBA2488
TCTATTTCTACCAGATTCTTTGGCTTTATAAAGAGCTACATCCGCAAATTTAACTGCCTGCCAGAATTTTTCGGTGTCCTTAGGAATTTCTACAACACCTATGCTTATAGTTCTTTTTATGACAGTACCGTTTGGTAATGGTATAGTCTTAGATTCTACATTTTTCCTTATTTTTTCCGCCACCAACATCGCATCGTCAGATTTTATGTCTGTTAAAAGCACCATAAACTCTNNAAACTCTTCACCTCCAAATCTTATGGGTATATCGGATTCTCTGATGGACTCTTTTATAGCCTGAGCTACATTTTTTAGAACCAAATCTCCTACGTCATGTCCGTAAGTGTCGTTTATCTCCTTAAAGTGATCTACATCAAGCATAAGAAGCCCTATGGTGGTTTCTCTTCTTTTGGCATTATTCAGAATAGGCTCGATGGCTTCTTCTATATATCTTCTGTTGTAAAATCCAGTAAGCTGATCTCTCACTGATCGCTCTTTTAGTTTTTGCATAAGGATCTTTGATTCCATAACAGGTGAAGCTTCGTTTAGATACCCTTTTATATAGGGAATCATCATTTTTATAAACTCTTCCATATAATGCTCGTATACTATTTGCAATACATTGTGTACCTGTCCGTTCAAATAAACTGGAATACAATAATATTCTAATGTATCATCGCTTTTATTAAAACTATCTCGAGGTTTTATAAAACAGCTGCATATATTTGGAAATTCTAAATCATCCACATCTGCGCCTGTCCTAAATGATCTGCAACAGCTATTATCTTTTAGTATATCATCTTTACACCATAGGTTTTGACCTTCTTCTAAACCCTCTGCAAATATAAGCTTCATTTTGTCGTAAGTTACTTCGTATAAGCTAAATCTTTCCAAAGACATATAATATTTGAGTATCATATATAATCTATTGTAAATATCTTCTAATGATGCATCCTTTTCTATTGTTGTTTTAAATTTATATATATTGGATAGCTCTACAACAATTTTATCCGTATCCTTTATAAAATTACCTGTTCTAAGAATATCATATCCTATGAGTGTTAATGTTTTTTCATATATATCTTTCAAAGTGGCGTTTAATATATCTATCATCTTGTTAAAAAATGAAATCACTTTGCCAGCTTCATCATTATTTTCCTCATCACTAACTTGTTTGTCTATTTTAGCCTCTTCAAATCTACCTTCTTGAGCAAGACTAAAGCTATTTATAAGATCATTAAACTCTTTAATATATGGTTTTGAAAATCTATACATAAGATAAAATATCACACCAGATAAACCCATAAATATAAAAAATGTAAAAATTATAACAATAAAAGCTTTATACCTTATATCTGTGACATTAAGGGTGATATCAACAGCTCCAAGCACTTGACCATCCTTAGCATCGTGGCATTGAAGGCAATTTACGATACCATTGCTTGAAGCTTTATAGGGTATTATATCCCTAATAAGCACTTTTGAAGGGGTTTCGTAAACTTTATAGACAGATCTACCTGTTAAAAGCACAAGTTTTTCTAAATTATCTCTTGGTTGTTCTATTGGAAGGCCTGGCCCAAACTGAGCATCCACCACAGGGCCCCTTGCTATATGAATACTCTCCACACCTTTTATATGTTCTAACCTCTGTAAATAAGAAACCCTATCTTTTATTACTCCCATCACCATCAAAGAGGTAAGACCATCTCTTACTAAGTATGCTACTGTATTTGCCTTAGAAAGGGCAAACTTTACACCTTGTTCTCTAAAAGAAATTGCAAAAACAGCTTCTATAGCCATGGCTGTGGCTAAAAGGAGTATCGCTAACCTAGTTATCAGTTTCTTGGTTATAGAACTTTTTGAAGCTTTTAAAAAACTAAACATATTCTTCATATGATAAACATTCACCTTTGTTATTTCAGCCTATATTTGCTGTTGTATAAAATTATTCCATCTTTGTAAAGATATAGACAAATCCAAATATGATCGGTATGAATATCGGTGCTATCACAAAAGCCCAAAAACTAAATTTCTCCATACAAACCTCCTATTTATATTATAACAAATATCTATAAGATTTTTTTGTACTTAATTCTTGAAGATTTAAAAAATTAAATTATTAAAAATTTTTTTGTGATATAATATTTAACTATCTTAATTTTTCTTGGAGGTATTTATGAGTCAGCAGGTTAGTCGAAAGCGCATGAGTGGTGCTGGTCTTTTTGAGCAAGTTAGTTGCTCCTCTTATGTTGTGTGTGTATCAAGGGAGGTTTTGAAATGGCAAAAACCCTCGGAC
>DDOS01000120.1:0-10637 GCA_002341805.1 Aquificaceae bacterium UBA2488
ATAAGCTCTATTCCATACTGGATGTCCTGTCATACGAGGTACAGCCCAATACAACGCGCCAGTGATGCAGTTAGCTAAAAATCCGTAAGCAGCTACGTTGGTATGATTAAATCTTAGCCTTACTGGTGATAAAAACGGGTCTACTATGTGGATATTTAAGAATGTAAGAGAATATGTAAGACCAAATATCATAACTAAAAGGAGTTCGATAAGACCCATCAACATATGAGCCNNCCAAATCTGTATAAACAAGCTCTTTTTGTTGTTTCATTTTAAAACCTCCTTATTTCTGGGTTTTACCCATCAAGAACAGCACATAAGACACTAAGTTCCATTTATCATTGTCAGACAGCGATGAGAATGATGGCATGCCACCCGTAGTACCTGCTAATACACCCATTGTTATAGTTTTGTAGATTTCATTTACATCATAAACACCTGGTAATATACCAAGCGTCAAATTAGCAGGTCTTTCGAGTGGTCTTTCTGCACAAGTATTACCATCCCATTTCTGACATTCGGCAGATGGGTCATGTATAGAAAGCGCTGCAGGACCATCGCCTTGTCCATTTGCGCCATGGCAAGCTGCGCAGTTTTGAGCAAAGAGTACTTTACCCTTAGCTATAGAGTCTGGAGTCCCTAAGAATGGAGGCGGTCTCAAAGCTTCCCAGTCTTCTGGTGGTGGTTGAGATTGAGCTTTTAATTTCTTCCAATCTGGGCAGAAAGTTTTGATATACTCAACAACATCCAACAACTCTTGGTCGCTGTAATGAGGGAATGCAGGCATTGCGGTGGATGGAACACCGTTTTTAAGAACCCTTAAGAGATCAGCATTTGTCGGTAAAGAAGTGCCTGGAGTACTCTTAAATTTGTAAAGACAAGTGGTAAAATCCCTTGGTTTTACTCTAAAGAATTGGGCTGCAGGACCATCACCTTTTCCGTTCATTCCATGACAACCACTGCATCTTTGATCATATATCTGTTTGCCCACTCTTATCATCTCAGCTTTACTTAATACAGGATAAGCTTCTACACGAGCCTGAGAGGATTTTGGGTTGATGTACATAACAAAAGCTGCAAAACCAGCAGATACAACAAAAGCAGCAGCTAAACCAAACCACTTTCCTGACATCTTGCCAGGACTTTCACGATTCTTAGANNCATTCCTATCCTCCTTTAGGATAATCCTAACTTAACAAGTATTGTATTATCACTCTGTTTTCATTTCAATGACATGAGCTCATTATAATGAAGTAAATGGCGATTTACTTTATAGCCTTAATTTTTAGCGCTAATTTTTAATTAAAAACTACAAGTATGCCACGACAACAAGTCTACCACGATAATTGGCTATCGAGACAGTATTAAACCACGATAGAGTAAAAATAAAATGGATCTTAAATTGGATTGGAGGTTTAGGCTTATAATATCTAAGCTACATTATAAACTAAAAGATTATTTTACCTTAATGATGATTGAGCCCGAATTTATAAATCTTAGTTTTTGGCTTTTAATATAAAAAACTTTAAATATATTTTAATATGGTAAGATTTTTCTGATTAGCTATAAGATTCATAAGAGATTCATAAGCTAATTGATACTGGGAATAGTCTGTTAATACACTGGCAACATTTGCATCTTGATAGTTAGCAAGCTCTGTATTTGCGACGGTAGATGTACTCGTTAAGACATTGTTTTGGGTTTGGATACTTTGCATATAACTACCCACTTGAGCGTTAGCAAAAGAGATTTGATCTATGGCTCTTTGGACATTAAATATATAACTTCCATTGGGAATATCAGAAGTATTAAATTGATAAAAAGCACCTCCTACGGTATCTGTGAGTGTAATAGACTGAGAAGAAAGCAATGAAGCCACTTCTAAACTATAAGTACCATTTTGATTTTTGACAAAATCCGCATATGCTGCACCATTTGAAGCTAAGTTTATCTTATTGGCAATGTCTATAAGACTCATAGTAGAGCTGTAATCTACTGGTATTGTACTTGAACTTATCAAAAGCTCCAAAGTGCCATTTGTACCCACTGGAGCTGTAAGCGAATTAAAAGATGCCGATGATATAGCCTCATTAGAGCCGAGTTCTTTATCTATGGTAGGAAGTCCTTGGCTAAGTCTGTCTGCTGATTGCTTAAGTGCTGAAAAAATACTCTCTTGTAAAAAAGAAGAAGATACTATACCATTTATATCCACAACATTAAGAGGTTTGCCTACATCAGAGCCTGCAATCTCTAACGAAAACGTAGAATTTGAGTTTTGCCTTATAAATGTTTGAAGAACACCACTAAAGTTGTTATTTATATAGTTGGAAAGCTCTAACATATTAGAAGGTACTTGGTCTAAAGTATATAAAGAGTTGCTATCTGCTAAGGAATAGGTAGCTGATAAATTATTGGTGGTAGGAGATATCTCTATCCCATATGTATTGTCTATGTTGTGTAATATAGAAGCCTTGAAGTTTCCACCTGTGGATGTGCTTATTTTGTTTAAAAGCGTTGAAAGTGTGTCAGTAGAAGAATAAGATACGGCATATGTGTTAGTAGAAGAGGCATTAACCACACTAAGAGATATGGTACCAGATACACCAAGAGTTGAATTGGTGCTAGAAAGTCCTGCATTCCAATCCCATTCATAAGGTGTGTTGTTATAATTTATTTGATATACATTGGTGCCATAATGCACCACAAGTTCACCAGGACCAGAAAACGTTTGTGTATAAGAGTCATACGAAGTGGATGTGGTTTGGATGTTAAGCCCAAAAACATTTTGCCCATTTAGATATGTAGGTACCTGATAGGAATTTGATATTTGAGTAAAAAAGTTTTCTGAAGAAGCCTGATATTGAAAATTGGAATCAAATGGCATGATAGATAAAGAAGACCCACCAAATAAATAATCATTTCCAAATTTTTGATTAGCAGCATTTAATACAAGAGATATCACGGATGATATACTTTGCCCCATATTAACAAGCTGAGTAGCGTTGTAAGTGGCATCGTTAGCAGCTGCAATTACATTGGAATTTACATTTTGAAGATAATCATACAAATTACCAAGCACAGATGTGGTGGTTGTTAATACATTACTAGCAGAAAAAGCATTCTGAGAAAATGTAGACAAAAGCACAATCTCTTTTTTGAGGTTTATAACCTGCTGGGTATCTCCAGGGTTTTGACCTATATCAAGAAGGTTATATCCAGTGGATGCTTTCTCTATAGTATCCTGAAGATTATTCATTACAACATTATCTTGGGATTTATAAAAATTATACAAACTTAAATCTGGAATAGCCCCTGCCATATCTTAACCTCCATTCACCATATTTAAAGTAGTTTGCATGAGATTATTCAATATACCCACTATGCTCGCGGATGCTTCATAATCTTGCTGCAGATTTTGAAGGGTAATGTATTGCTGGTCTAAAGACACTCCTTGCACCTGAGCTACCTGGGAGCTTATAGAATTAACCAACGCACTCATACTGCTATAGCTTGTTTGCAATGTATTAACCGTGGATGCCACCGAACCCACCAACGTTTGATATTGGCTTTTAGCTATACTCCACCAACTGTTTGCATATAATGAAAAGTTTGAAGAAGAGTTTGGGTCTACATTTTGTAATATCGCTCCAAGTTGTGGGTTGACAGACATACTAAAAGCATCTACGCCCCCAAACACCATCTCACTTCTATATACATTACCCCCGCCAAGGGAAATATCAGAAGAAGAATCTGTCAATGTATAATTTGATATGTTTGAAGAAGATACCGCTAAGGAGTAAGTGCCGTCACTATTTGATACCACACTTGCACTAAAAAGCCCCACAAGAGCTGGGTTTGAATCTATTAAATTTGTCAAAGAATTTAGTGAATACTGTCCATAGTTAGATATAGAATAAACTGCCACATTACCATTATAAAATGTAAGTGTTTGATTTTGTCCTATACCGTAAGAGGATAGGGACACTGTGTTGCTTAATACATTTTTATGAAAAGCATAAATACTTTGGGAATCTTGTATACCATATACAGATTGATTTGAAGAGGCTATGTGTAGCGAATACATACTAGTAAAGCTATTACCACTATCCACCACATTATATTGGTTTGGATTTTTTATCTGTATTCTAAGATGATAAAGCCCGTCTTGTTCTTTTACGATGCTTGCGCTAAAGAGTGTATTAGAGGGTATGCTTGAGAGCTCACTGGCAAGGCTTTGAAGACTTTGCCCTGTGTATGTAATACTAAAAAGCGCTGTGGTGTTATCTCTAAAAGTTAAAACACCTGTTTGAGACATAGCATCTGTGGTGGAAGATAATCCAACAGGCATATCCACAAAAGGAGATGATACTATGTTTGCGGTGTATTTTCCTTGCAAAGCAGAGTTGTTGTTTATAGCGTTTACTATCTGATCTAAAGACATATCTGTGTAGTTAAGAGATGCATATGTACCTGAAGTGGATGTATTTACGAAGTTTAGCACCCCCGTTATACCGCCAGAACTTGAAAATGTTATATTAGAAGATGAATCCACAATATTATAAACTCCCGTGTAAGAAGAGCCCGCTGTATTGCTATAATTTGGAGTTATCTGTAAAAAGTAATTACCAGATGGATCCAAAGCTATGCTTGAGCTAAAAAACCCTGATGCGTTTATAGAATTTGATACTTGAGCTAAATTTAAAGATCCATAGTTGCTTATGGTATAGCTTGGAACTGTCCCGCTATATAGTGTAAGACTGCCATTTGACACTCCCAAAGAAGATAAAGTAGAAGCCGTAGAAGATACATGGTTTGGAGGGAAAGTCCACATAGCGTTTTGATTACCGATAGGTGAATCCGTGTTCGCAAGATTTTGAACCAAATAAAAATTTGATCCACTTTGAACTGGAATCTTGGTGTTCATAATAGCAGAAGCTGCTAAGTTATCTTGCTCTATCTTGTAATTGTTTACATCGTAAGAAAAATCTATCATNNTTATAGCTTGGTTGTTATTGTTTAGCCATTCTATAGTTTGATAGGGAGAGTTCCCAGAGCTTCCTAAAGCTAACTGCCAATAGTTTGTACCATCCACAAGCGTATATCCAGCCACTGATATATGTACCCTTCCAACAGAATCCTCTTGAACAGATACCGGGACATACTTAGACAACTCTGATATATAAGCATCTCTTTGGTCTAAGAGCTGCTTGTAGTTTTTAGCGTTGGCATAGGTAAGAGCATAAGATGTAGTAATTTGCTGATTTAGACTTGCTAAATTTTTCACCAAAGAATTTACTTGAGCTAAATCTTGTTGGGCTACGGTAGGTACCTGGTAGGCTAAGTTGTCAAGGGTAGAGGCGTTTGAGTTTAAATTCTGCACAAAAGAGCTTGCTGTGGTAAGTACTTGATTTTGATATCCTGCGTTTGATGTATCTGTAAAAAGCTGAGTAAAAGCACTGTAAAAAGCATCTTCATAACCTGTGGAAGATGAGTTTGGACCTACTATATTAAATATGTTTTGCACTTGCTTATTGTATTGAAGCCTTGTATTAAAATAATCCAAACTTGAGCTTTTATTTTGTAAAAGCTGATAAAAATAAAGATTTTGTACCCTTTGGATATCTTGAAGACTTATGCCTGTAGGATATGTATCTTGTATAAGAGGTACCTCTTGAGCATAGTTTGAGTTGCTTGCATTGGTGATATTCTGAGAAGTTATATCTATAGCTTGCTTAAAAATATTTAAAGCATTGGATACCAAATCGTAAGAGCCAAAACCCATATATCATGCCCTCACTGAAAAACCTTTGGCTTTTATAATATTAACCGTTTCTAATATATATCCATCCACTATATCTCTTAGCTCCAATATCAAATCTGATATAAACTTAATATCGTTCATATAGCTTAATATAACATCAGACTCTTGTTTTTCAAGGATATCTAAAAGCTCTCTAAGTTTTTGGCTTATATTATGATACTCAAATGGCTTTTTAAGCATATCCTTAACCTCTATCATTAAACCTTCCATATATAAAGTATCGACATTCTTATCCATTTTTTAAATAAATCCCTATATCTACAATAAGATTTTCTAAGACCTCTTCTGGATTCTGGAAATAATACTTTATACCCATGTCTGCCTTTTTTAAAAGCTTAATTATACCACTTAGCTTATTCCCTCTTAACATCTCCATCTGTCTTTTTAATATATTCTTTTGAAATGGCGTGTTTATGTTTAGCATCTTACAAACTTCATCAAAATTTTTATTTATCTTAAAAGCCAAATACAAGTTTGTAAACTGCTTTGTCATAAATCCAAGCATCACAATAGGATGTTGTCCAAGTCTTATGGCATTTTCTAATATGGAAAGGGCTTTTTCGATATCTTTTTTCAACAATGCATCCACTAAGGAAAATATTTCATCTTTGGGTTCTTTCACAAGTATTTTGGAGATATGGCCTTTATCTATGGGTAAGCTTTTTGCGGCTATTAGAAGCTTATCCGTTTCATTTTTTAGATTGAGAGAATCTGTACCAATGATATATATTATATAGTCTAACACATCTTTTGAAAGCTCTATATGCTCTTTTTTAAATTTTTTGTATACTAAGCTTTTAAGATAATCCTTTGGTTTTTGTTTAGAGGTAATTATATCCAAATCTCCAAATATATCTTTAAAAGTCTTTAAATCTTTATCAGAAAGCTCTTCATACTCTTCTAAGATGAGTATATTTTTTGTGATGGTTAAATCCAATTTTTTACCTTTTAATAAACCTATTAGATTTTTGGCATTTTTTATGATGATAATCTCTTTCTCGCTGAAAAGGTTTTTTGAAAACAAGATATTCTTAAGCTTATCATAGTCTAACTCATCAGCCCAGTTTATTTTTGTACTGACCTTAGATTTTAACTGGTTTTCAAAATATTGAATAAAGTATACATCTTCTCCAAACAAAAGGCTGTGTTTTAGGTTTTTAATATCTGGATCTTTTTTTAAATACTCTAAAACATCAAGCATTTTTATAAAATAATATTCTCAAAAGATTTTGCAAATTTTGTTTTAAGAGGTGTCTATGAAGCACCATATCTATCATACCCTTTTTAAGTAAAAACTCTGAGGTTTGAAATCCTTCTGGAAGCTGCTGTTTTATGGTTTGCTCTATTACCCTTGCCCCTGCAAAACCTATTATGGCTTTTGGTTCTGCTATGATTATATCTCCTAAAAAAGCAAAAGAAGCAGACACCCCACCAGTGGTAGGATTTGTAAGTATGGTTATAAAAGGTATATGGTTTTGATGTAAAAGATTTACCGCTATAGAGGTTTTTGCCATCTGCATAAGCGAGATAGCACTCTCTTGCATTCTGGCTCCCCCAGAGGTAATAACACTTACATGGGGCTTTTTATCTTGTATGGCTTTTAGGCAAGCCAATTTAAACCTCTCTCCTACCACAGAGCCCATACTTCCACCGATAAATTCAAAATTCATAACACTAAGTATTATAGGATAATCGCTTAATTTACCATCAAATATAGTTATGGCTTCGGTGCTTGAAGCATTTTCTTTTAGAGCTTTTAGTCTATCTTTGTATTTTTTTGTATCTTTAAATGATAAAGGATCAGTTGGTAATATATGCTCAAAAAATACACCATAATGATAGTCAAGAAGCATATTAGCCCACATAATAGGATTCATACTATGGTGATGACCACATTTTGGACATACGTTAAAGTTGGCTTCAAGCTCCTGAGCTAATAAAATGCTCTTGCACTCTTCACATTTTGTCCAAAGGTTCTCTTTCTTCTCTTTTTTCCTAAAAAAATCTAATATACTCATAATTCAATATTATCAATAAATCTAACTCCTGATATTCTCACGGCTATAAGTATTCTATCATATTTAGAAGCTGTTGTCTTCTCTTCGAGGGTATCTTTATCCACTATCTTTATATAGTCTATACTATCCACATCAAGGTTGTTTTTAACTATATTTGTAAGAGTTTTTACACAAGTCAAACCGTTTTCAAACTGTTTTTTGGCTTTTAATAAAGAAGAATATATAGAAGAAGCACGGTGCCTTGATATATCATCAAGATAAACATTTCTTGAACTCATGGCAAGCCCATCTTGCTCTCTTTTTATAGGCACTGGTATTATCTCTATATCAAAATTTAGGTCTTTTACCATCTTTTGGATAATTTTTAGCTGTTGGTAGTCTTTTTCACCAAAAAAAGCCCTTTGGGGTTTTACGATATTGAAAAGTTTAGACACCACGGTGCAAACTCCATCAAAATGTCCAGGCCTAAATGCCCCTTCTAATATATTACTAATACCTTCTATTATTACCTTAGAAGAAAAATCCTTATCATACATAACCCCCAAAGAGGGTACAAACAACACATCCACACCTCTTGATATAAGAAGATTTTTATCTTTCTCTAAGTCTCTTGGATATCTATTAAAATCTTCATTGGGCCCAAATTGTTTTGGATTTACGAAAATACTTACTATCACCACATCAGATAGCTCTTTGGCTTTATCCACCAAAGACATATGTCCTTCATGCAAATATCCCATTGTAGGCACCAAACCAGCAGCCTTATCTTTTTGGCTTTTAATAAAAGCCCTAATACAATCTATATCTTCGCAAACTATCATTATAAAATTATATATCTAAATTTGGATTTTAGGATATAATAACAAAGATGGATTTTGTAAAAGAGATAAAAGAATTAGTTGTTATCATATTGGTGGTAGTGTTTTTAAGAGCCTTCGTGGTGGAAGCTTTTAATATACCTTCTGGTTCTATGAAACCCACTTTGGATGTGGGAGATTTTGTGTTGGTAAATAGANNGTCTAAGAGAGGAGATATAGTAGTCTTTAAATGGCCTGTAAATCCTAAAATCGATTTTATAAAAAGAATTATAGGAGTGCCTGGAGATCACATAATAATAAAAGGTCAAACCCTATACATAAACGGTCAAGAGGTAAAATGGCAATTTATAAAACAAACCCCAAGGAAACTCATATACTATGAGTATTTACCTACAGAAGATGGTAAATTTAGGAAACATCTTATAGCCATCTACAAACATCCTTTTGTACCAAGAAGAAATGTAGACACAGTGGTACCATCAGGAGAATACTTTGTGATGGGGGACAACAGAGATAACTCCGAAGACAGTAGATACTGGGGATTTGTACCTAAGAAAGACCTGATAGGTGATGCTTTTGTGATATATTTTTCAGGACATGTACCAAGTCTAAACACTGCAGAAAATAGCCCTTTAATAGGATTAAGACAGCTTTTCTTAGCTCTTATAAGTCCTCGCATAGATAGAATCGGTATGCCGCTTATGAAAAGATAATCATATCTCTTTTTGCATATCAGATACTTTTCGCTTTAGAGAATCTTGATAGTTTAAAAGCTTTTCATATAGATAATCGTATTTGATAGATAAAATCCTAATCGCCAGAAGCCCTGCGTTGTAAGCGTTTGCTATAGCCACAGTAGCCACTGGTATACCTTTTGGCATTTGAACTATAGAATATAAAGAATCTACACCAGATAAGTGTTTTGTGGGTATAGGAACCCCTATCACTGGCAATGTGGTAATAGAAGCCACCATACCTGGAAGATGAGCAGCTCCACCAGCCCCTGCTATTATAATCTCTATACCCCTTTCTTTGGCAGTTTTTGCATACTCATACATAAGCTCTGGTGTCCTATGAGCAGAGACCACTCTTTTCTCATAAGGAATTTCAAAATCTTTTAATACAGCTTCGGCGTCTTTCATATATTCCCAGTCAGAACTGCTTCCCATTATTATACCAACCATGTCTTTATTATATCAAAAGCTTTACAATAATATATATGGAAGAAAAAGAGTTTTTAAAAGAAGGCTATATAAGAAAGAAAGTGGGAAGTATTTTTGAGCTTTTTGAAGATGGTATAGTGGCGATATCAGCCCTTTTGCTATTTTATTTAAATGTATTAGCCTTATACGATATCTTTCAAACATTGTTAAAAGGTGAGATAAATATATCAGAGCTAACACCAAAATTTTTGTATGTATTTGTATTGATAGAACTTTTTAGACTCATGATCATATATCTTACCGAAAGGCGTATAGATATATCCATGATCGTAAAAACCACCCTAATATCTATATTAAGAGAGCTTATTGTGAGAGCTCCTCACCTAAAATCATCGGATTATTATGGTATTGGGTTTTTAATATCAGTATTGGCACTTGCTTACTATGTACCTAAGTTTTTCTTCTTATCCGAAAAAGCTTTTGCCCTAAAACCAAGACAAGGGTATCCTAAATTAAGCAAAGAAGACCTAGAAGAATTAGAAGAGCAAGAAGATTAGATATGTTATAATAAAAGCATGTATACATTGGTGCTCGTAAGACATGGGCAAAGTCTTTGGAATCTTGAGAATAAGTTTACTGGTTGGATAGACATAGACCTATCTGATCAAGGTAAAGAAGAAGCCAGACAAGCAGGAGTTAACCTTTTACAAAACAACATTACCCCAAACATAGCCTTCACCTCTTACTTAAAAAGAGCCATAAACACTCTAAATATAATCCTTGACAATATGAGTCTTCATTATATAGATGTTTTTAA
>DDOS01000120.1:10674-16447 GCA_002341805.1 Aquificaceae bacterium UBA2488
TTAAACAAAAAAGAGATGGTAAAACTTCATGGCGAGGAACAAGTAAATATTTGGCGAAGAAGCTATGATATACCTCCACCGCCCCTTTCAAAAGACGACTCAAGCCATCCTTGCAACGACCCAANNCCCAAGGTATAAACATATAAGATGTAAAGACCTACCTTCCTCCGAATCCTTAAAAGACACTCTTTTTAGAACAGTGCCATATTTTCAAGATGTTATATCAAAAGCTCTTTTTGAAAGAAATTGTGTATTGGTAGCAGCCCATGGAAACTCCCTAAGAGCCATAGTAAAATATTTGGAAGATATGTCTGACCAAGATATAGTAAAGCTAAATATACCCACAGGTATACCCCTTGTTTATGAATTAGATGACAGACTGAATATCGTATCAAAAAGATATTTAGCGGATGAAGAGACCCTTAAAAAAGCCGTAGAATCTGTAGCCAATCAATCAAAGGCATGAATACCAAAGAAAAGGCTTTAGACCTATCTCACGAAACCCTTTTAAAGCTTTTAGAATGTGGCACAGAAATAGATGAACAATATAGGCTTTTTAGAGAACTAAGGATATTAGAAGATGAAAGCCCAAACTTCGCTAAAGCTCTTATCGATGTAGAACATGCGTTTTTTATGGTGGTAATGTCTTTTAATATATTAAAAGACCAACTTAAGCTTTTAGAAATAGCTTCTAAAAAACAAGAGATATGATAGAGCTTTACATAAACGATAAACTTATCAGATTAAAGGACTTCCCACAAAAAGCTTTAACCAATACAATAGTAGGATTTATCAATTCTTTAAATTTAGAAGAGTCCCCAAAGGAAATAAAGATTATTATAAAACAAGATGGAGAAGATACTAGTAACCAAAGAAAATTCTAATATTAGAATAGATACTATACTATCAAAATTATATCCAGATATTTCAAGAGAATATCTTAAAAAAATTATAAAAGAGCAAGGTATATTAATAAACAATGAAAAGGTTTTTAAAAGCTCAAAAAAAGTCTATGAAAATGATGTTGTAGAGTTTTCCTTACCTCCCCCTAAAAAGCTTGAATTAAAACCCCAAGACATAGATGTAGAGATTTTATATGAAGATAAGGATTTGACGGTTTTAATAAAACCATCTGGCATGCCTTCTCACACAGGACCAGGACATGAAGAAAATACCCTTGTAAACGCTTTGCTGCATAAATTTAAAGACCTCTCGGTAATAGGTGGAGTAGAGAGACCAGGTATTGTCCATAGGCTTGATAGANNGATAGATATACCCATGGTCTTATGGTGGTGGCTAAAAACGATATATCTCACCACGCTCTTTCTCGTATGTTTAAAGAACGTCAGATAGAAAAAAAGTATAAAGCGATCGTTTACAAAACACCAAGGTTTAACTCCCAAACCATTGAGACTTTCACAAAAAGAGATGAAAAAAACAGATTAAAATTTAAAGTGGCTTCTGATGGAAAATGGGCTATAACCCATTATAAGTTAGAAAAACCATTAAAAAACGCTTCCATTCTTGATATAAAAATAGATACTGGAAGAACACATCAAATAAGAGTACACATGTCTTATATAGGAAATCCTATAATAGGAGATACACTTTATGGATATAAACATAACTATTTTGCTAGCCCTCTAAAAGATATCCTTCAGGATAAATTTTTATTAGTAGCTTATTATCTCAAATTTTATCATCCTAAAAGCCAAAAACTTATGGAATTTAATATAGACATGCCTGATTATTTTAAAGAAGCTACAAAGTTTTTAAGTTAAGACTTTATCTCCTCTTGCCAATATTCTATAGCTCCAGCTATATTTTCAGAGTTTTGCTTTAAAGAGTCATACATAGCCTTCATAAAACGCTCACAACCTTCCACTGGCGCATGTTTTGCCACTACTGCAATATCTTGTAAAAGCTCATCATTTTTGACCTTTAAAAGCTCCAAACCTTTAACATATTCCTTGACCTTCTCTTTATCCATAATTACCTCCAAGTCTTAATGCTTTTAATATAAAAATAGATATACTTTTGTCAAGTAAGCACTTTTTTGATATATTATATCACAATATATATTATGTATATTACAATATACCATAAAATAGATGGTTTATCATTGTAAAAAATAGTATAATTTATTAAATATGTTAGTATTTTTCGGAGGTTAAATATGCGATTTTATGGACTTATGAAAGATGATGATTTTTTAAGTATAATAAATTTAGTAAAAGGCGATGATTGGATAGTGGAGGATATACAAGAAAAAACAAAACAAGGACTAAACGAAGAAGGTGTTAAAAATAAACTAAAAGACATAGCCAATGAGATAGAATCTTGGAAGAAATCTTTCAAAATGATGCCAGAAAGCACCATATTTGTATTTGTATCTGATAAAGAAAATCCTCAGGCTTTTAAGATATACGATACTACATCCCTTGGATGCGCCACCTCCTTAGCCCCGCCAAGATGGAAAGTATACAAAAAAGGCCTGGAGTTTTAGATTGGTTTATATAATCTTGATAGGACACAAAAACCTTAGAGAGCTTATATATCTTTGGATTTTGTTAAATAAAAACAATATAAGATGCAATATCTCTTATATAGAAAAAGACCCGAATTTCATCAGAAATCTTGATTTTGAGGGTATTAAGGTTTTTATAAAACCCTCGGTAGAAAACAATATACATGTTATAGATATAAAAAACAATATTTTTTTATTTGAAAAGCCTTTTGATCTTAAAAGCGTAGAAAACATTTATAAGGATGTAATGAGTTTAATATGACTAACTTAGTTATTTTTATGCTTAGCGCTTGGTTTGGAGTGAGCTTATTCTTTAGCTTTGATGTAGCCCCTATGCTTTTTGATACATTGCCTGGTATATTGGCTAGTGCTGTAGTCTCTCACATATTTCCCATATACTTTGGTATTGGGCTTTTTATATTAATATTATCTATGGTATTAATGTTTAAAGATAGAATTAATTTAAGGAAAATTTATCCTCTTTTAGCTTACAATATCATAGTATGTCTTTCTTTTTTAATTTATATACTACCAGAAGCTGACATACTAAAACATACTAACTATCAAGGGTTTATGAGGCTACATGCTATTAGTATGATATTAAATCTTTCCCAAATGATATTTACATTTGTGGCTATCGTGAGACTGTTATGATAAAGCTTGGCATATTAGGCTCCACTGGAACCATTGGCAAAAATGCTTTAGAGATAGTAAAAACCTTTAGCCAAGATATAGAGCTAATAGGCATAGGAGCTTATAGAGCTTCAGAGGAGTTTCTTTATCAAGCTAAAAACCTAAAACCAAGATATGTCTTTAGCGTAGAAACCCCTTCCAGAGAATGGCTTAATGAGATATCAAAATATTCTACTTACCTAAACGAGGAAGAAGGACTTGGTGTTATCATAGAGCATTCTGATAAGATACTAAACGCTATAGCTGGGTCTTCAGGTATAAAAGCTACTTATAAGATATTAAAAGCCAAAAAGATACTCCTTGCTTCCAATAAAGAGTCTATCTTATGTATGCCAAATCTCATAAGAGAAAACATAAAGCATGTTATACCAGTGGATAGCGAACACAACTCTGCTTTCATGCTTTTAGAACATTACAAAGATATAAAAGATTTGTACATAACAGCCTCTGGCGGACCGTTTAGAAACTACACATTAGAACAACTAAAACATGTTAAAAAAGAACAAGCCTTACAGCATCCAAATTGGAAGATGGGTCCAAAAATCACAATTGATTCCGCCACCCTTATGAACAAAGGGCTTGAGCTCATCGAAGCAAGTATTTTGTTTGATATAGCCATAGAGCATATTAAAATCCTAATACATCCTCAAAGCATAGTCCATGCTATGGCAGAGCTCATCTCTGGTCCTATTATATCAAACATGTATGCCCCAGATATGAAATTACCCATCCAACATGCTATATTTTATCCTGAGAAAAGACCATATTTGTTTAATCGGCTAAACTTCTCAAATCTAAGGCTTGATTTTGAAGAACCAAGAAAAGATGTGTTTAAAGCTATAGAAATATGCGAATGGGTAGGCTCTATGGGAAATCCATACCTATCTGTGCTTCTTGGAGCAGACGATGAAGCAGTTAATCTATTTTTGCAAGATAAAATAGGATTTTTAGATATTCCAGAGATTATAGAAAATGTTTTATCTTCTGTTAATTTTCATATAAATGAAGATCTTCCTGATATACTAAAAGCCGTAAACTTTGGAAAAGAGAAGGTAAAGAAAGATGTAAATATGCTAAAATATAAACCATGATAGGAACGCCTTTATCGTACAACGCCACTAAAATACTTCTTGTGGGTTCAGGAGAGCTTGGAAAAGAGTTTGCTATAGAAGCCATGAGGCTTGGTATTGAGATTATATCTATAGACTCTTATCAAAACGCGCCAGCAGCCCAGATAGCCCACAAATCCTACGTGATAGATATGAAAAACAAAGAGCTTATTAAGAGTATAGCCTACAAAGAACGCCCTCATTACATAGTACCTGAAATAGAAGCTATAAACATAGATGCTCTTTTAGAGCTTGAAAAAGAAGGTTTTAATGTAATACCAAACGCAAAAGCCGTAGAATACACAATGAACCGTATAAACATAAGAAGATTTGCCGCTGAAAAGCTTGGTCTTCTTACATCTAAATACAAATTTGCCTCCTCTTTGGAAGAGCTAAAACTTGCCATAAAAGAACTTGGTCTTCCAGTGGTGGTAAAACCTGTGATGAGCTCTTCTGGTAAAGGCCAATCCATAGTTTATAAGGAAGAAGATATAGAACATGCTTGGTATATAGCCAAAGAAAAAGCGAGGGGTGATGCCAAAGAAATCATAGTGGAAGAGTTTATAAACTTTGACTATGAAATAACAATGCTAACCATAAGAACCAAAAATCAAGGGATTTTATTTTGCCCACCCATAGGACATATACAAGTGGATGGAGATTATTATGAAAGTTGGCAACCTCATCCAATGAGTGGTGAGCTTATATTAAAAGCCCAAAACATAGCAAAAACCGTAGTGGAAGCTCTTGGAGGATATGGTATATTTGGTTGTGAGTTGTTTGTAAGAGGCAATGATGTAATATTCAATGAAATATCTCCGCGCCCTCATGATACTGGTATGGTTACAATGATATCCCAAAATATGTCAGAGTTTGAAATACATTTAAGAGCAATATTAGGTCTTCCTATACATATTAGGCTTTTAGGAGCTGGAGCATCCTATTGTTTCCATGCCAAAGAAGATGGAATTATACCCGCTTACGAGAATATAGAAGAGGCATTATCTATTCCTGATACAAAGGTGAGAATTTTTGGAAAACCCATAACTCGTAAAAAAAGACGCATGGGTGTAGCATTAGCTTTGGCGGATGATATAGATGCCGCTCGCAAGAATGCCAAAAAAGTGGCAGAAAGTATTGAGATTTTAGAAAAACCTTTATAATATGGAAAACATTAGAAACTTTTCAATAATAGCTCATGTGGATCATGGAAAGTCCACACTGGCGGATAGGCTCATTGAGTTTTGCGGAGCTATCTCAGAGCGTGAGAAAAAAGACCAGATGCTTGATCCTCTTGATATAGAAAGNNAATGCTATAGAAAGAGAAAGAGGTATCACCATAAAACTTCAAGCGGTTAAGATTCATTATAAAAGCCAAAAACAAAACAAAGATTTTGTGCTTCATCTTATAGATACGCCAGGACACGTGGATTTTTCCTATGAA
>DDOS01000048.1:0-2309 GCA_002341805.1 Aquificaceae bacterium UBA2488
CTTATAAGCGTTCCATAAGATTTTGAGGTGTTTATCTGCTCCAAATCATAACCCCAAACTATTCCTGTATTTATGCTTTTAGAAGAAGTATAGTATAAAATCCTTGCTCCTAAAACGGGAGGATCTTCTCTATCTACATATACCTCTTGGAGCTTTCTTGAGCCCGTAGCTACTTTTATAATCAAAGGCTTTTAAGATGTTCTATAACTATTTTATCAAGATTTATGGCTTTTTCTATGTTTCCAGTATGAGCAAACGTGATTGGAGATAATATCGTAGCTCCTGAGAATAGGTTGTTTTCTACAGATTCTACATCTATACTAAAAGCCGATACACCAAAAGGGATATTTTCTATAGTCTCGGTTCTTAATGTGGCAGTCCCATGTAATATAAGAGCCACATCTTGAGCAAATATATTTACACATACTTTTGGATTTGATATAAGATTTTGAGCGCTTTTAGATTTGGTACCGAGCGCTATATTTAATTTATTCTCAGAAGCAGGATATACCCATGTGATTAAGGCGCTATAAGGTTTTATATCAAGGGATACTGTGTTTATTACCACCGGAAATACATATAAATCTCTCATCAAATCAATCAATTCTCTTGAAAGCATGTAACACCTCCTTTAGCTTTTAAATTAGCATAATAAAAAAGCTATATTTTACAATGGTTTTAGACATAGTAAGCTTTTAACTAAAACTAAAAGGTATCTCTTTTTGCTCTTTTTTATTCATATCTTTTAATATATATACATTTTTCCGTATTTCTTCTGGGCCTATTATGATGGTATAAGAAGCGCCTATTTTATTGGCTATCTCTAATTTTTTCTTAAGGTTAGTGCCTCTTGTAATAATCTCTACTTTTAGTCCATCTTGCCTTAAACTATTAGCTAATTTTAAAGCATATATCTTCGCCTCTTCTAAATATACCAAAGCATATAAGGGTTTTTGAGGTATTTCGTTTATATAAAGCATAATCCTTTCAATACCAGCGGCGAAGCCCACTGCAGGTGTATGAGGGCCTCTTAAAGACTCTACCAGATAATCGTATCTTCCACCTGCTAAAACGGTAAGCCCGTCTTTTATAAACTCAAACACCGTTTTTGTATAATAATCAAGTCCTCTTACTAACCTTGGGTTTTCTATATAAGGGATATTAAACTCCTTTAAATAAGTTTTTAGGCTTTTATAGTGAGTATCGCACTCCTCACAAAGATAATCAAGCATAACAGGGGCTTCCTTGATTAGTTCTTTACAGGTTTCTACTTTACAATCAAGCACTCTAAGAGGGTTTTTTTCTTTTCTTACATTACAATCTTCGCAAAGACCTCCTATCGAATGTAGATAATTAACAAGAGCTTCTTTGTATTTTGGTCTACATTTAGGGCAACCTATAGAATTTATCTCAAGGATTATATCTATACTTAATTTATTAAAAGCTTCAAAACATAACTTTATGGTTTCGAAATCTGCAATAGGGTCTTCTACACCAAATACTTCAGCTCCTATTTGATTGAATTGGCGTTTTCTACCTGTTTGAGGACGTTCGTATCTAAACATGGATCCTTCGTAGAAGAGTTTTAAAGTGGGATGTTTGTATAAAAGTCCATGTTCTACTATGGCTCTTACCACTCCGGCGGTTCCCTCTGGTCTTAGAGCTAACACTCTATGGCTTTTATCTTCAAACACAAACATCTCTTTTTGGACAATGTCTGTTATCTCTCCTACACTCCTATCAAAAAGCTCTTTGTACTCTACTATAGGTAGTATTATCTCTTCAAAATTATACACTTCAAAAAGATTTCTAAATGTATTTGTGATAACCCTAAACTTCTTAGCCTCTTCTAAAAGAATATCATCAAATCCTCTAATAGCTTTTAATATTTCCATATTCACATCCAAAGAGGTATATCTTTTGTTAGGTCTGACAAAGCTCTTAGATTTCCAAGTTTTAGGGCTTTTAGTATAAAATTACTAATGGGTTTTTTGGCTCTCATAAATGTATGCATTATAACCCCAGAAGACTCTAAACCAATCCCACCCATTTTTATTTCATCATGGTTTATAAAGCTATTTTTCTTATTTAGCTTTATTGGGCTTTTATAACCCACAAACTGATATCCACATACCATATCATTTTTTATAAAAATCTTAAAAAATACCCCTTCATGCTCAAATGTTATAGATTTATCAGCATTTTCAAATACACCCCCAGAACCTGCTGTGACTTTTTTGGTTTTAACAGCATTATAATCCACAGAGCCTGTGTTTATGACCTTTTTATCCACCATGTTAAAACCAGCC
>DDOS01000048.1:2398-12321 GCA_002341805.1 Aquificaceae bacterium UBA2488
AACACTTTCCCATCTTTTTTATGAATATCTACATTTTTTACAATATCTAAAATAGGTCTTACACCCACAGACATTATAACAAGCTCTGCTTTTAGATTTATCTCTTCATGGGTGGATAGATTTCTTACTAAAACAGAGCTTACTTTATCTATTCCTTCTATTTTTAGAAGTTGATGAGCAGTATAAAATCTTATGCCTTCATCTTCCAAAGCTTGTTGATATATATAAGACATTTGATGATCAAGCATTCTTGGTAGTATCCTATCAAATATCTCAATCACCGATACTTTATATCCCATATGAAAAAGCGTTTGAGCATCCTCAACACCTATTGGTCCTGCTCCCACAATTACTATATGTTCTACAGGGTTTGATTGAAGATATGCTTTTATACTTTTAGTGTCGTCTAGACTCTTAGCACTAAAAACACCTTTTAGATCAGCCCCTTCTATGGGCGGTATAAAAGAGTAAGTTCCCACACTTATAAGACATTTATCGTAGGTATAAGCGTCTCCAGATTTTGTTTTTAGGCTTTTAGATATAGGATCGATCTCTGCTATAGGAGTCTCTAAAAAGAGCTCTGCATGATGCTTTTTGTAAAAGCCAAATCCACCTTTGAAAAATAGGGCTTCTTCTGATATATCTTCTCTTATCACATTTTCCATGCAGTTTGGAGCATAAGCTGGATATTTTTCTGCTGAAAAAAGCCTAATAGGTACTTCCTTATCCACACTTCTTATAGCCTCCACAGCGCTAACCGCTGCAGGGCCATTTCCTACTATCGTAATCATTTTAGGTTAATATGTATTCTATAAGTGTTCTTACACCAAAGCCAGTACCACCTTTAGAGTAATATTTGTACTCTTTTTCGGTAAAAGCTGGACCAGCTATATCAAGATGAGCCCATTTTATACCATCTTTCACAAACTCTTGTAAAAACATAGCCGCTGTAATGGCACCTCCATATCTTCCACCTGTGTTTTTGATATCTGCCACTGGAGATTTTATTTTTTCTCTTAAGTTCTCATCGTCAATGGGAAGTCTCCAAAGCTTTTCGCCAGTATTTTTGGATGTATTAAACAATGTACTTGCAAGATCATCATCATTTGCAAAAAGCCCTGCGGTGAATTCTCCTAAAGCCACTACACAAGCTCCAGTAAGTGTTGCCATGTCTATGATAACATCTGGATTTTGCTCGGATGCATAAGACAATACATCTGCCAATGTTACTCTTCCTTCTGCATCAGTGTTATCTATTTCGGCGGTTTTACCGTTTCTAAAAATTATAATATCATCTGGTCTATAGGATTTGCCATCTGGCATATTTTCAGCTGCTCCTATAAAACCATGCACTTCGGAAGGTGGTTCAAGCTTGGCTATAGCTCTCATGATGGCTATAGTGTTACAAGCTCCTGATTTATCAAGTTTCATGGTTCTCATGTAATCACCAGTTTTTATATTAAGACCACCGCTATCAAATGTTAAACCCTTACCCACTATCGCTATTTTCTTAGCATTTTTCTTAGCTTTTTTTGGCTTATAAACAATATGTATAAATCTTGGTGGAGTTTCAGAACCTTTACCTACCATCCAAAGGCCGTTCATACCTTGTTCTTGAATCCACTTTTCATCGTAAATATGCACTTTTAACCCTACTTTTTCACATTCTTCTTTGGCTATTTGAGATAATGTTATAGGGTTGATAACACAGCCTGGCTCATTCACCAAGTTTCTTGAAAATATTTGAGCATCCGCCACAATAGACCCAAGCTCTATATCCTTTGGCTTTCCGCTTAAAATATGAGCATATTCTACATTAAATTTATTTTCTTTTTCTTTGGTAATATATTTGCCAAAAGAATAATCTCCAAGGATAAGCCCTTCAGTTATAGTCTTAGAAAAATCAATATTTGCAATGATATTAGCTTCTTCTATCTTGTCTTTTTTAAGCCTTGAGCTTACCTTAGAAGCTACTTCTCTATATGTATCTTCTGTGATTTTATCACTTTCTCCAAGAGAAAATATATAAGTTAATGGATCTATAATCTTTATAGATTCTCCTTTCTTACCCTTAACATGCTCCATCTCCATAGTTTTCTCTATGGTAGGTTTTAGTTTTTTAAAATTTTTTAGAGTTTTTTCTAAAAGCTCCAAAGAAGACCCTTCTATTAAAAATACATTAGCTACACCTGTTTTAAGGCTTTTAATGGCATCTACTTGCATAAAACCTCCTTTATGCACTTAATTTTAAACGGTTTGATAAGACTTTTTTCATATTTTTGATAGCTTGCTTAATGCGTTTCTCATTTTCTACCAATGCAAATCTCACATAACCTTCGCCCATTTCACCAAAACCAACTCCCGGGGCTACTGCTACTTTTGCTTCTTTTAACAAAAGCATAGAAAAATCTAAAGAATTCATGTTTAAGGATGATGGAATTTTAGCCCACACAAACATCCCTGCTTTTGGAGCTTTTATAGTCCAACCCATATCGTTTAAACCTTTTACCAGCACATCTCTTCTATTTTTATATACGTTTCTATTTTTTTCTACAAAAGAGTAATCTCCTTCCAAAGCTTTTATAGAGGCTACTTGTATAGGTGTAAAAAGCCCATAATCAAGATAACTCTTTAGATGTGTGAGATTTTTTACTAATATCTCATTTCCCACCATAAAAGCCACTCGCCATCCTGCCATGGAAAAACCTTTGGACATAGAGTATAGCTCCACCGCTATATCTTTAGCGCCTTCTACTTGTAATATAGAAGGAGGCTCGTATCCATCAAAGCCAAGGTCCGCATAAGCAAAATCATGTATTAACCATATCTCTTTGGATTTTGCAAACTTTACTACTTCTTTGAAAAACTCAAGGTTTACGGTGGCGGTAGTGGGATTGTGAGGAAAGCTAAGGACTATGGCAAGTGGTTTTTTTAGGCTGTTTTTTACCACATTAAATAGATTTTCTAAATATTTGTTTTCAAAATCTTCATCCTCTGGGTTTTCTATATTTATACTTATTACATTTCCCCCAGATATAATAGGAGCATAATAGTGTATTGGATATGTAGGATTGCTTACTACTATACTATCTCCAGATGAGATCATAGCAAGCATTAGATGAGAATATCCTTCCTTTGCCCCCATCGTCATAACCACTTCTTTATCTTTATCTATATCCACATCGTATCTATTTTTATAAAATCTCGAGATAGCTCTTCTTAAACCAGGAATACCCTTTGAAGCAGAATATCCATGCACATCTGATTTTTGGGCAGTATCACATAACTTGTCTATCACCTCTTGACTTGGAGGTAGATCTGGATTACCCATCCCCAAATCTATCACATCTTCATTGTTTCTTCTCATGGTAGTTTTTAACTCATTGACCACTGCAAACACATAAGGAGGCAAACTTTTTATGCGAGGAAACATCCAGTTATCCATCTTCTTTCTCCTCTTCTAACTCTTTACATTTTATACACATGCTGGTGACGGGTCTCGCCTTTAGCCTTTCAAAAGGTATCTCAGCACCACATATTTCACATATTCCATATGTACCGTCTTCTATTTTTACAAGAATATTGTTTATCTTTTTCAAAAGCTTGGTTTCTCTATCAGATATTCTATATCTTAAAAGCCTTGAACCTTCTAATCCACCTCTATCAAGCTCATCCCCACCAGAAAACACAACATCCTCTACGTCCTTTACTTGGTTTTCCAATCTTTCTATTATAGTGCTTCTTTGCTCTATCAATAATCTTTTTAGTTCTTCCAATTGCTCATCTGTTAAATGCATACTAATATAATAATATAAATCTTTTATTAAAATCCATGAAACTTAATCTCTTATAATAAGCGTTCTCTCTTCTTCATTTATAATAGATTCTACCTTATCAAGCATATCTTGACTTAAATCTTCAGATTGAATTAAAGCATTTATAATATCATTCTTATATAAGAANNGAATAGGTCGCTATTATTTTTTAGTTTATCTACGATAACTTCTATAATATTATGGAGTTTTTTATGTATATCACCTATTTGTTCAAAGTTAGTATATTTTTGGAATCTTTGTGATCTATCTGAATTATACCATATACCACATTCACAATTATTTTCATCTTTATAGTCAAATATAAGCTTATTTCTATAAACAGATGTAAATACATTATGTTTAAATATAATATNNAGTTAAAAGCTCTGCTATGTCAGATATATAACTTACAAGCTCCATATTGTATTTAGCGGATTTTCTAAATTCCTCTATTATATCCTTTAGCTTATCTATGGATTTTGTGGATTCTAACGCTGTATGTACCATCTTGTCTATCTCTTCACTGGTTTGTTGGCTATAAGCCTGAAGCTCCAATATTACTTTTGTTATATCATCTGTGGCTTTTTGGGTTTTTATAGATAGTTTTCTAACTTCATCTGCCACTACGGCAAAACCTCTACCATGTTCTCCAGCTCTCGCTGCTTCTATCGAAGCATTTAAAGATAACATATTTGTTTGATCTGCTATCTCTCTTATAGAACTTAATATCCTTGTGATGTTTTCAATTTTTTCTAAGAGTCCCTTGGCGGAATCATTTGATTTTTTAATATTATTAATAATATCATCTATATCAGATACCACTTCTTCTACATCTTTTTTGGCATCTTCTGATATAGATGTAGTTTGTTTACTCTGATCTTCTATTATATGAAGCTTATTAGACATACTTTTAACATCATTTTCTATAAGCTTTAGGTTTCCTGATATTCCACCTCCGATTTTAGAGAGTTCTTGAGAAAAGTCTGCCCTTTCTAAAAATCTTTCGTTTTCTTCTATAAGCTTTAAAAGCTCTTTGAATCCATTTGCTAATTCTGAAAACTCTCCCTTAAACACAGGCTCATTTATTTGCACAGAAACATCTTTACTGGATGCAGCTTTTACTATCTTTATAAGATCCTGAGCCAAAAAGCTAATTTGATCTAATAATGTATTTACGCTCTCTTTTAGATTTTCCAACTCTCCACCGTCAGACACATCTATTCTACCTTTTAGCTCACCATCTGAAGCATCTTTTAATACCATCGAAGTATCTTTTATAAAAGCCTGAACTTTTCTTATGTTTATAAAAATATACCACGCTGCAAAAAAGTTAAAAATATTTAATAATCTGGCTAGATCAAAAATACCATATTGATAAATCTCTACAACCAACGATAAAACAAATATCCCAATGGATAAAATATTTGCATACTGAATCTTTTCAAGCGATGACCACTTTTTCATAAAAATATTATATCACTTTATTGCATGTTTGTGTATACTAACCTTATTTTAATCTTCATAGGTAAGACATAGTTTAGGTGCTTTAAAAAGGTACAATGAAAATATTTGTGATTGAGCTTGGTAAACAAAGGGCTTATAAGGTCCTTTCTCAACCCAAGGTATTTACTGCGTTGTTTTTCGTTCTATGATTTTACTTTTTTCATCATCCCATTGAGCATCTAAATATTACCAATTTATTCATAGCTTATACATCATATAGCTTCAAAATGTTCTTTTTGGAAATCCTTTTTTATAATCCATAAAAGCTTCTATAAGTTCGTTTTCATAGTTCATTACAAAAGGACCTCTTCTAGCTATGGGTTCATCTAAGTATGGGGCTTGTGCATACAAAAATGAGCTATTTTCTAAAGCTGTTAAATGGATATCCTCATCAAACACCACAATATGCTTTGGTTTTACAATATTATTATTTATATCCAAAAGTCCTTCAGATAATATCAAAAAAGATGGACGGGTTTTATCAGATTCTATATCAAAAGAACCATCTTTTTTAATAAGAATATGCCTATAAACTACCTTATAAAAAGATCTTTCTCTCATATCATCTGAGATAAGATCTATGATACTTATTGAACTATCCTCATATATCTTTTTGCTTTTAAAATTTAGATAAAAAGGTTCACTCATCTTATATTTTCTTGGGTTGTTTAACCATAACTGAAAGCCCCAAACTTGATTAGTATCAACAGGCATCTCCTGATGAATGATTCCAGAACCTGCATTCATCCATTGAAGTTCACCTTCTTTTATAACAGATCTTGAGCCAAGGCTATCCTCATGCATAAAAGACCCTTTGATTATATAAGTAAGAGTTTGAAAGCCCCTATGAGGATGCCATGGAAATCCTGCCTCAAAATCATTGATATTTTGGCTTTTAAACTCATCTAAAAGCAAAAATGGATTTATATTATCAATATAATGAGTTCCAATATACCTTGTGAGCTTAACCCCAGCACCATCTTGGGTATCAATACCCTTATAAATATTTATCATAATTCACCTTTAAAAGATAAAAGAGAAATACTTCCCATTTCAAAATCCTCATAAACAATCTTTGGAACCTCTCCTTCCAAAAGACTTCCCATAAAATATAAGAGTGGAACATAATGCTCCTTGGTGGGGTGTGATATATCAAAATATTTAGAATGGTTGTTTATTAAAGCCTTGTGGTTTTTGTTTAAAACATGCTCTTTTATATAGTTTTTAAAAGCCAAAGACCAATCTGTAAGAGTATTCATATAATATAGGTTATGCACTGCCCCACCGCTAAAGATAAGGCATGCATCTTCTCTTAGGTTTTGTAGCTTTTTACCAAAATCATAATAAAAATCAAAAGTATGCCTTATGGGTATGGAAAGGCTTATTACAGGAAGAAGCTTATCTTCAAACAAAAGCCTAAGCACTACCCAAGCCCCATGATCAAGCCCAGATACCATCTTTGGTTTGGCGTTTATATAAGAAGATATTTTGTAGGCTAAATCTTTGTTGCCAAAGGTATTATATTTTAAACCTTTTACATCAAATCCATAAAAATCATATATGGATTCGTAATGCTCGTTTATGGATACTTCTGGTTCTTCAGTTAAATTATGAGCAGATAATACCAATATGGCCTTTGGGTTTTTACTTATTATGATATCTCCTTCTTCCTTTAATCTGTCTTTAAAATCTTTTTTAAAAAGCACCAAAGGAGAACCATGGGAGAAAAAGTAAGTATTTTGCATCAGACTTTCTTTAGATCATCAAAGCTTCTCATATTGTTTTGAAGCTCCACCATCCACTCTGGATATAATTTTGGTGGTTTTGCGATGTTTGAGAGCCTTTCTATATGCTCTTTGGAGAGTTTTATATCTATAGATTTTATATTGTCTACAAGCTGATTCATCTTGTTTGCTCCTATTATCACAGAAGTCACTCGCTCTTGATGTAAAAGCCATGCTATAGCCACTTGAGCGGGTGTTGCTCCTACTTCGTTAGCTATTTTTATAAGCTCATCCACCACATCGTATCCTTTTTCATGCACTGGTGGGAAATCAAAAGCGGTTCTTCTTCCTTCAGTGGGTTTCTTATCTTTTGTATATTTTCCAGTTAAAAAGCCTCCAGACAGAGGAGACCAAGGTAAAAATGCAAGTCCCTCTTCTTTACAAAGGGGTAAAAGTTCATGCTCCACATCTCTTCCCACCAGCGAATAATAAGCCTGTAAAGATACAAAACTTGGCCAGTTTTTGGCTTTTGATATATAAAGAGCTTTCATGATATGTCTTGCAAACCAATTTGATACACCTATGTACAGGACTTTGCCTTGGCGTACTAAATAATCCATAGCCTCTAAAGATTCTTCTATGGGTGTCTTATAATCCCATCCATGAAATTGATAAAGATCTATATAGTCTGTACTAAGTCTTTTTAGGGAGTTGTTGCAAGCTTCTATTATATGCTTTCGGGATAGTCCTTGGGCGTTTGGTTCTTTTCCTTCGAGGGCTTTTTGGGTGGAAGCTCCTCTTACCTTTGTGGCTATTACAAAGTTTCCCCTAGGTTCTTTTAATTCTTTTAGGCATTTTCCCAATATTTCTTCTGACTCCCCAAAAGAGTATACATCTGCTGTATCAAAAAAGTTTATCCCTTGCTCGTGAGCATATTTTACCAAAGGGAAAGCCTCATTAAACCCAAGTATCCCTATATTTCTAAAGTTATGCCCAAACGTCATGGTCCCAAGACAAATCCTTGATACCGTTACCCCAGTACTTCCAAGCTTAGTGTATTCCATAACTACCTCCTTTTATGGCTTAAAATCTAAAATTTATATATGATTTTAGCAATGTTTAGGCTTATAAAATAGCTACTTTTAAAGTCAATATGTTTTTTGGCTTTTAGATTATTTAAAATACCTTAATTTCCAATTCACTATATGATGAGTTTCATATCCCTCTTGTTAGTCTCTTCCTTTTAATCCTAAGAGAATATTAAAATGATATAAAAATCTGCCACGATGCTTACGGTCAAGATGGTATTTGGAACAAAACAAAATTTTGAATCGGAAATTTTATGCCTAATGAGAATATTAACCTATATTTTATGTATCATCGGAAAAGCCAAATACAAACCTTTTATTATAAACTGTACAGCTAAAGCCATAAGGAGTATACCCATCAATCTTGAGACTACATTTATACCTATCTTGCCAAGGACTTTGTTGATACCTTCCGCTCCTCTTAGTATAAGATAAACACCAATACAGGCTATAAATATAGATATTATCAAGAATATATGATATAAAATATTTCTTTCTGTGGAAGCTATTGTAATTACAGTGCTTATGGCACCTGGACCTGATAAAAGTGGTATGGCTAATGGGACTATCGCAATGTTTTCTTTTTGATTTAGTTGATTTATCTCTTCCGTGGAAGCTCTTTCCTTATGAGGTTGGCCAAATATCATATTTATAGCCACAAACGCAAGTATAATACCTCCTGCTATCTGAAAAGCTCCAAGGGATATGCCAAAGATTTTAAACAATATATCTCCAAATATCACAAAAAATATGAGTATCAATCCTGCGTAGACAGAGGACTTTTTTACCACATATATTCTATCTTCTTTGGGATAACCAGAGGTAAGACTTATAAGAACAGGTAAAGCACCAAAGGGATTTAAGATGGCAAATATTGATATGCTATACTTCATTACAAAGTATGAAATATCACTAATTAGCACTTCTTTTTCCATAGTTAAGTTTTACAGTATAAACAATCTGCAAAGTAAAGATTATAACATATAAAATAACAAGCTGTGTATAGTGTGAGCTAACATCTATACTAGCATGATGTGGATATCCAAAATATCTGACAAGTAAAAATATACAAAGAAGAGTAATTAAAACTCCTATTATCACAAATCTTTTATTAAAAGCTTTTAAACTAATACTTATTATAAACATAGGTAAAATGTATATATATGGATGGTATTTTACGATAAAACCACCAACAGCATCAGCCTTTGAAACAGATATAAATACGCTCATCAAAAACCCAGATAAAGCTAATAAAATACCAATGCCTAAGGGCTCTTGTTGTTTTAGGCTTTTAATATTAAGAATAATTAAAAGAATTGGTATAATATACAAACCAAAGTATATATATCCTGCATAATAGTTTACCACTTTTGCATATTGTAAAATTCTAATAATTATACTTTTGCTAAAAGCCTCAAAAAATACTATTATGCATAATATACTTATAATTCCAAAAAGAATCTTAAGTTTTTTCATCAGTTTGATCCTTTTTAGCTAAAAGATAGTAAAATGTTGTCACATATACAAGACTTAAGACTGTACCTGCTAAAAGACCTCCTATTGCCACAGCTGCCAATGGAGCAAGCCTTTCTAAGCCTATAGCCCATTCTAAAGCTATTGGTATCATACCAGCAGCCGTACCAAATGCCGTCATTAAAACAGGCCTTGTTCTTAGTCTTATACTCTCTTTTATGGCTTCTTTTAAGTTCATCCCTTCTTTTTCTTTAACTTGTATAAAATCTATCAAAAGTATAGAGTTTTTGATTATTATGCTTCCTAAAAGCACAAAACCC
>DDOS01000114.1:0-12335 GCA_002341805.1 Aquificaceae bacterium UBA2488
GGGTAGGTTTGACTTTCTAACATCAAGTTCTATATACTTAACGTTTTGGGCTTTTAATAGACCAATAACCTTGTTTAAAAAAGAGTAAGCTACACCCTTTGATCTGTAATCTGGATGAACTGCAAATGTCATCATAAAAGCCTCATTCCCATGAAGCCAAAACACTGCATACACTATAACTTTGTTATCTTCTATGCCCACCCATTTTTTTGAATACTCCAAGCTAAACTCTCTATAAAACCCTTGTTCATTCCAAGCATCGGTAGTAAAGGATAGGTTGTTTATCTGTATAACCTCATCTATATGTTCTTTCTCCATGCTCATTATAGTCATTGTATAATTTTATCATGAAAAGATTTTACGATTTTTTTATACAAAAAGCCAAAGACTATTATCAAACTGCTCCTAAGATAGGTCAAGGGGATTTTTTCACCTCTCCAGAGCTTGATGAGGCTTTTGGTATAAGCATAGGATATTTTTTAGAAGATTATATTAAAAGATTAGAAAACCCAGTTTTATTAGAGCTTGGGGCAGGCAATGGTCTTATGGCAAGAGATATCTTGAAAATCCTCGATATACCTTATATAATCCTTGAAGATAGCGAATATCTTACAAATATTCAAAAACAAGTTTTAAAAGATAAGAATGTTAGATGGGTGAATAATTTGGAAAAGTTAGAGTCTTTTGAAGGAATTATATTATCAAACGAGTTTTTTGACGCTCTTGGCATAGCTATCATTAAAGACAACAAAGAGTTATATATAGATGATACCAAAGAAGTATGGGCTACTGTTGATAAAGAAACGCTAAGTATTATAAAAGCCCTAAACATAGACCCAAGTTTATACGATGAGATACCCATAGATGCTTTTTATATATATAAAAACCTTTCAAGGCTTTTAAAAAAAGGATACATATTAACCATAGATTATGGATACAAAACACATCCTCATACAAACACTTTAAGAGGATATAAAAACTCAAAAATTATTGACAATACGTATAAAGAAGATATATTTGATATCACATATATGATAGATTTTTCAAAGCTTCAAGAGATGGGAGAGACTTTTGGATTTAAAAACATATCTTTAAAAAAACAAAGGGACTTCCTTTTGGAAATCCCTTATTTTGTAGAGACGCTACAAACTGTGTGCGAGGAGGAGAGTATGGATTCTATACAAAGATGCTCTCGACTTAAAAATCTCATACTTAGCATGGGTGAAACTTTTTATGCATTATTTCAGCAAAAGCCCTAAAACCTATAATCAAAACCTGCATAAACCCCATCTTTAAACCCACTTGGTAATGTGGAGGAGTTGCCTCTGTTTAGGTTGTTATATCCATAAGTATCTATATGAAAGTCAAGTTTTTTCGTGATAAAGTATCTAACGCCCACTGTTAGATCAAACTCTCTTTTGGTACCAGCAAGTCCATCATGTGAAGTAAATATCTTATTGCCATATTTCCTCTCAAAATAAAACACCATATCAAGATCCAAAGCAAGCTTTGGTTTATCCACATCACCTATAAGGTACAATCTATCTTTTGTGCCAATGCTTAAAAGTGGTGCATAAGGTACTAAGTTTGGAGCCNNGGTACCTATGCTTAACAAAGGGGCGTAAGGCACTAAGTTTGGAGCCACTCTATTTCCATAAAAATATATATCTGTATAAATAGAAGAAGATATCTTCTTGTAATCATATCTTGCTCTTAGTCTTGAACCAAAATTATAAGTATCGTTTGTGGGTATTTCTTTTTCTTCAGAGCCATATTGAATTACCTGAGATTGACTTATGGCTGGTGCAAAAGAACTAAGAGGCTGATAATTTTTCACAAATAAACCTGCTCCTAATTTAGAATGCTTATCTTCATAAAAATTGTAAAGGCCTATGGCTTTTAGATTTAACTGCAATAGCTTGTTTTTGACAGTGCCAGTTCCAGTATCTGCTTGACCATAATAGGCATCTGCTCTAAAATCAGTATCAAATCGCCCAAAACCAAAATGAAGCTTATAGCCTATATTTAAATTTGGTCTTAATGTGACACTTCTAATCCCAGCAAGCCTGCCAGAGAAGAAGTTTATATAAACTTCATTTTTTAGGCTTTTAGCCATAGCCAAACCATTTACTATCCCGAAAGCCAAAATAAGCTTTTTCATGTCTTTATTTTATTTTAAGGCCGTGATGTTTAAATGAGGTAATTGTGAAAATAATATGAATATTTTTACAAAATCTTGAAAAAAACTAATTTCGTCAGAAGCGAAATAAACCTTTATTTATTTAAATTTGAGGCCTTTAATTCTAAGTTACAATTACACAAATAAGAACTATATTGGAGTTTAAGAAGTAGCGTCCTGCCCAAATTTGGGCAGGAATAGTTTATATTAGTGACAGCCACCAGAACCGCAGCTGCCACATCCATCACCAAAGTTGTTTGGATTTTTGATGGTAAATCCACCACCCATAAAATCTTGAACAAAGTCAAGCTCTGCACCGTTTATATATGGCACAGAAAATTGATCTATGATAACTTTTGTGCCATTAGACTCTACAACGATGTCAGATTCTTCAACAGTATCATCAAAACCCATTGCATATTGCATTCCAGAGCATCCACCTGGGACTACCCTAACTCTAAGCATTGGGTTTTCTATATTGTTCTCGCTAGCTATCTTAGCTATTTCCTGAGAAGCTACCTCAGAAACTGTAAAAACTAAAGTAGTTACTTCCATAACAACCTCCTAAAATTGATAAGACTAAATCTACAAACATTAAAAATTATTACTATGATTTATGTCTCTTGATTAGTTCTTTCTCAATATCTTCAAAAGACATATCAAGATAATTAAGACCGAGTATGAGATGATACATCATATCAGAAACTTCATAAACAATCTCTTCTTTATTCTTATTTTTAAAAGCTATAACACTCTCTATAGCTTCTTCTCCTATTTTTTGTACTATTCTATCAAAACCTTCAGATATAAGTTTATTTGTATAAGAATTTTCCTTTGGATTTGCCATCCTGTCTTTTATAAGTCTTTCCAAGCTTGGTATTATCTCAAAGGGCATAAGGTTTATCTTTTCCTTATTAAAAACTCTAAAAAAGCAGTTTCTATTGCCTGTATGACAGGCTATGTCTTTATATTGTTTTACCATATAGATAATAGCATCCTCATCACAATCTATTCTTATTTCTAAAACTTCCTGAAGCTCATCAGAGGTTTCTCCTTTTTTCCATATGCTCTGTCTTGATCTTGAGTAATAATGAGCAAATCCCGTTTCTAATGTCTTCTCAATAGCTTCTTGGTTGGCATAGGCCATCATCCTGATCTCACCCGTATAAACATCTTGAGCTATAACAGGCACAAGCCCCTTGTCATCGTATTTTATCTGCATAAAAACATTATACATGAAAATAAAGTATCATACCATCAAACAATACAAGACTTATAGCAGACAACAAAATAAGTTTATCATTTAAAAGCTCCTCAGAAGGCTCTCCACTTTTTAGGTTGTGAGTGATATGATAATATCTAAATATGCCAAATGTAGCTATAGCTACACTATAAAAAAATATTTTGCTTTTAATAGATAAAGTATACATTGTATAAAGTCCAAGACTCAATGTAGCTGATATCACCATAAGCTGATCAAGATAATAAACTGAGTAGTGTTTTAATACCTCTTTAAAATCAATACTCTTTTCTTCCATTACAAGAAGCTCATATCTTCTTTTGCCAAATCCAAGATATAGGCTTATAAAAAACATCACCAAAAACAAATATGGAGATACTTCCACGCTTGAAGCAAAAGCCCCTACATATACTCTTATCAAAAACCCAAAAGCTATAAAAAACACATCAAAAATCTGTTTTTTCTTAAAATAAAAACTATAACTAAGGCTGTTTAACACATATACAATGCTCATTAAAAATGCAAAGATATTGCTTAATATCAAAAGGAAAGCTCCTATTAAAAATACCAAAATAGCTATGAAAACAGCCATTTTAATGGATATATCTCCTTTGGCGATGGGTCTATTTTTTTTCTTAGGATGTAGTCTATCCTTCGGAGCGTCTATTATATCGTTTATTATATAAGTAAAAGATGCGATAAGACAAAATCCCACAAATGCTAAAAATGTATTTCTCAACATATTGATATTAAACACTTCTTTGGCAAATATAATAGGTATAAATATCATGAAGTTTTTAGTATATTGTTTTATTCTTAAAAACCTAAAAACGAGCTTAAAGTCCATTTAACCAAGAGTTAAGATACTGCACTTCCTTAGTGGCATGTATTTGGTTTAGATACTCTATAGCCCCTTGTATATAAGCTTTTGCCAAGATAAGATTGTTTATATCTTTATAATAAAAGCCAAGATATGCATAAGCCATAGCCTCCCAGTAAGCATCATCTGCTTTTAGAGCTTCTTGATAGCCTTCGGATAATAAAGTCAACGCATTTTTGTAATCTTTGTTCTCACGGGCTATCTCTCCAAGGGATAAAAGAGCAATACCATTTGCATCGTGGTTTTTGGATTTTTGAGCTAGCTTGTGAGCCTGTTCTAATATATTCTTTGCCTTATCTATATTTCCAAGATAATAGTAGGTTAGACCCTTTAAAGCCAGTATGTCTGATTTTATAAAATTTGTTTTGGCATGTTTTAAAGCTTCATTAAAATAATAAAGAGCTTTTTGATAGTTTGAGTTAGCACTTTGTAAAAACCCTTGGGATTCTAAGGCTATAGCCAAGGCATCTCCTGTGGGATTATATTTCATAGCGTTTTGGCAATGTGTTTTAGCTTTATTTAGGTCTCCAGAAGCTGCAAATGCTCTACATAAATAGCTCTCTGATTCAGACATCAGATTTATATCCTTTGAATTATCAAGAGCGTTTTTTAAGAATAAAACGGAGTCATTGTAATCACCATTTATAAGGCTTATTATACCAAGGCATAGGTTTGCTGCTGGATTTTTTGGATTTTTAACAAGTTCATTGTGTCCTTCAAACACAGACAACCTAAACTCTCCTTGATATATCTTTGACATACATTCGTTATTAAAGGGCCTTTCTGAAGAAGAACAAGATGATACCAAAAATAATATACTTAGTATAAAAATATGCCTTATATATTTCATAAGGCTTTAATTTCTTGAATTATCTCTTGCTGGCGTTTCATAATAAAAGAGGATAGTTTTTGTCTATCTTTTTTGTCTACATTCATTTTAAACCCAGCTATTACAGCATTTTCTTCATCATATATATTTATAAGATTAGCAACGGCATTTATTTCATCATAGTTTATCCTTAGCTTTACTTCAAAAGTTAAATCCTTATTTATATAGGTTTCAACTTCTTCTAAAAACTTTACGTAACCTCCATCTTCTTCTTTTTTAACAGCAATGGCAAAACCATTTTCACTGACATTTTTTATCCTCATATTATTAAAACATTCTTTGGTATCATTAATACAAATATCTGCAAAAGCAGATATCTTATCATCTACTTCCACCCTCACGCCTGCTCTTTTTAAAAAAGGTGGCGCTTCTAAAAGAGATTTTACCATCAAAACAAGTTCGTTGCCAATGGCAGAAAATATATCACAGTGTAGATAAAAAGATAACTCTCTATTGTTATAGGGTATAGATATTTTTACATAAGCTTCTTTAGAGACTCGAAAAGCATATTTTAACGATACATTTTTCCAGTCAAAAGCTATATATATATCGTTAGCCTTTGTGATATCTATCCATAGTAGTTTTGTTTTTACATTTATAGGCACATCTCTGTATAGCACATAAATACTGTACTCTTTTGATTTTTGGAGCTTTGACGCTAATTGCTTTAAATCTATATCATAAACGTTAGCCATTACTACATTATACCACATTCTCAAATATTTGAAATCTTTGAATAGATTCTATTTTGTCTTGGGCTTTTAACAGTATAGCATTTAATATTCCCTGAGAAGAGTCCACTTCAAATCTAACAGGTAGTCCAGTAAGGTATTTTGATATGGCATCATAAGAGGTTCCTATTATACTATGCCAAGCCCCTGTCATGCCTATATCTGTTACATAAGCCATACCAGAGGGAAATATAAAGTTATCCGCTGTAGGTACATGGGTGTGAGTCCCGTATATACAGATTTTGTTAGCTTTTTCTGGAAACTCATGCTCCATATAAAGAGCAAAGGCGTATTTCTCGGCAGTGGCTTCCGCATGAAAATCCACAAGACACAAGTCAAACTCATATTGTGATATAATATCTTTTACCATAAAAAATGGGTTTTCTAAATTGCTTCCCATAAACACTCTACCCATAGCGTTTATAATTAGTATATTTTTATCTTTTTTTCTAAAAAGCCCAAAACCCCTACCTGGTATATTTTCTTTTGAATAGTTTATCGGCCTTAGAACATTTTCTTTTTGGTCTATAAAGCTAAATATCTCTTTGTTATCCCATATGTGATTACCAGAGGTAAATACATCTATTCCAAGAGATGAGAGCTCTTCGTAAACTTTTAATGTAAGCCCAAACCCACCAGCAGCATTTTCAGCGTTTGACACGATAAAATCTATATCATACTCTTTTATGAGCTCTGGCAGCAAAGCCTTGAGCGCTCTTCTTCCAGCTCGTCCTATCACATCACCTATTATAAGGATATTCATTAGCAAAATATTTTAACATAAAGCATTATAAATCTAAGTTATAATATAACTATGCAGGATAGATATTCATTTATATCTGAGATAAAAACGCTTGGTATAGAAAACTTATACAATATATTTGATGCTTTTAGGGAGTGTATATTTGTAACCTCTATAGATGACGAAAATACAATTTTGTATATAAATAAAGCTGGTATTGAGCTTTTAAAAAAGTATGAAGATGATATAGAAAAAGTATATGGATATAATATTGATACAAATAGTATAATAGGAATGTCTGTACATAAATTTCATAAAAATCCAAAAAATGTTAGAAATCTTCTTAAAAGCCTAAAACCAGGTGAGGTATTAAAAAACGCAGATATAGAGATTGGCAATATGGTTATCGAATCTTACAGAATGGGTGTGTTTGATGATAACGAAAACCCTATATATTATATAGCGATATGGCAAGATATAACAGATAAGTTAAGACTCGCTGAAAATGCTAAATCACAGAGTAGATTGAAAAGATTTAGCATTCTTTTAGCAGAGATAATAAACGCAATACAAAATTCCAATAATGAGAATGAGCTCTTAGACAAGGTTTGCAAACAAACTATAAAACATACATATACAAAGTTAGCTTGGATAGGTAAACCAGATGAAATCGGAAGGTTTGAGATATTGTCTTCTGCTGGGGATATAGGATATCTAAGCAATATGTTTATATCCATAAACCAAAGCTTGCCAGAGAGCAAAAACCCAGTAAGCAAAGCTTATATAGAACAAAAGCCCCAATACTTTACTTTCCATGATGATAATTTACCACCTATATGTCAAGAAAAAAGTAAAAAATATGGATTTCATATTGGAGCAGCCCTTCCCATATTTAGAAACGGCAATATATGGGGAGTATATGCAATATACAAAGGATTCAATGATCCTTTTGATGAAGAGTCACAAAAACTATTGGAAGATATATCCAAGAATATAGGATCTGGACTTGATAAAATAGATATTATAAAACGAAAAGAAGAGTTAGAGAACTTCACCAGATTGCTAGTGAACAACCTCACCACTGGTATTTTAGTTGTAAGATATCCAGATAGAATTATAGAGTATGCAAATGATAAAGCATTGGAGCTTTTTGGAGCAAAATCAAAAGAAGAACTAATAGGAAAATCTACAAAAGAGTTAGTCGTCAACGATGAGGAGTTTTTGATACTCGGGAAGGTAGCAAAAGAAGCTATAGATAATGGTTTTACCAAAAGAAAAGATATCCCCTATAAAAGATTGGATGGAAGTATTATACATGTAGATCTATCTGGACAAAAATTGCCTTCAAAAGAAGAGTATATGGATAGAATAATGTGGGTGTTTGTGGATGTGGAAGATAGATATAAGTTTGAGACTGAGCTATACAAACAAGCTACCACAGACCTTCTTACAGATATTCCTAATAGGAGATATTTTGATCTAAAGCTTCAAGAAGCTATAATGAGTGCAAAGCTAAACAATAGGAGCCTTAGCATATTTGTTATAGATTTAGATGATTTTAAGCTTATAAATGATACTTATGGAATAGAGATTGCCGATGAGATATTAAAAACAGTGGCAAAGAGACTAAGAAGCGTCATAAGAGATATTGATTTTATAGCAAGATTGACTGACGATGAGTTTGGTATATGTGTACAGGGCATTGGCAAAGAAGCAATAGAAACCATTTTAGAGAGAATAATCTCTGCTATAAAATCTCCTATAGATATATCTGGTCATACTATAAATTTAGATGCAAGTATAGGCGTTGCCATATATGACCCTTTGAAAGATGATATAAATGAAGTAGATCTGATAAGGATGGCTTATAGACCTCTTTATGAATTGAAGATGCATAAAAAAGATAGGCTTAACCCGTGGGCTACCTACGGTGAATGTCTTAAGCTAAAGCTATCAAGATCTCAAATACTTCTATACAAAGGACTTGTGGAGATATTCTATCAACCTATATTAGACATTAACCAAAACAAAATAGTGGGAGTGGAAGCTTTATCAAGGTTAAAAGATGAGAAAGGTAAAATCATATCCCCTGCTATATTTTTAAATGAGCTTAATAAAAAAGACATTGAAGAACTAACTTATATAGTTTTGGAAAAAGCCATAAAAGATATAAAATCAATAGATCAAGAGCTTGGTACAAGACTATGGGTGTCTGTAAATATAGATATTGATACTTTATCTGAATCTTTTATCTTAAATATACAACAAAAAATGTCAAACTTTCAGATAGAAAAAAACAGACTTGCCTTTGAAATATTAGAAACCTCTGAGTTCGGAGAAAAAGATAAGCTGATAGAATATATAAAAGCTTTCAAACAAATGGGTATAAGTATGGCTTTGGATGATGTGGGAAGTGCTTATTCATCTTTACTTCGTATCAAAGAATTACCTGTAGATAAAATAAAATTAGATCAATCTTTTGTGCGAACTCTTAACAAAAGACCAAAGGAATTGATGTTTGTACAATCTATAAACTATCTTGCATATGGTCTTGGTGTGGAATTGGTGGTAGAGGGTGTTGAAACAGAACATATTATGGACGCATTGTTAGTCCTTGGGGTGCCTATGTTGCAAGGATATCACATAGCAAAACCTATGCCCATAGAATCTTTAAAAGATTTTTTAAGAGATAAATACAGATTTTTGAAAGATTATACCTATCCAAATAGTATACTTGGCGTCTATGCCCAAAGTTCATCGTATCACGATCATATCAAAAAGCTAATAGAGAGCAACATACAAATAATAAGCCCTAATATCATATCAGAATATAATTTATGTCCAACCCACAAAAGCCTATGTAGAATAATTTCTTGCCAAGACCAACACATAAACGAGGCTCATAAAAAATATCATGAAGAGTTAGGAAAGTGTTTAACAAAGTTTTTAGAACAAGCAAAACCTATAGATTGGGGCTATATAAAAAACCTTCATAATGAATTCACCGATAAACTTTTAGACCTGATTAAATAATGTGGATACTTTATCTTATCATAGTCGTATACGCTTTTGTGATATTGTTTGGACTTTTGGAGCTTTTATTTTTCATACTTCCTATTAAAAGCCTAAAACATTGTGAGATACATGAGACTTTTGAACCACCAAATTTTTATATAAAGTCTTTGGCTTTTCATATGCATACAGAGTTCTCTTACGATTCGCTGGGAAAACCTGAGGATATAGAGTATGCGAGAAAACATCAAGGTATTGATTATGTAATTATCACAGACCATGAAAACACTCATTACAAATGCTTTGAAAACGATAATACCATTGTGGGTTTGGAGAGGAAGATCACCACGAAAGATGGCATTGTGGGTGGGCTTGTGGAAGTAGAGGATCTTAAGGTGGTGGTTCATCCTTTTAAGAGAAAATACTTTTGGCGACTTCCCAAAGATAAAGATCTTATAGTAGAGCTTATAGATTTAAGAGATGCTCTTATAAACGCTAAGTTTTCACTCTTTTGGCGATATATGGCAAGTATTATACCAAAGATTTTTTTAAAAAATAGAATATATAGGTTTTACGCTCCTTCTTTGAAAACAGAGCATTATATCAAAAAATACTTTGAACAAGGCTGGAGAAACTATGTAATAGGTGGGCTTGATCATCATGTAAAAATTTATATAAGAGAAGTGGGTATTAGGCTTTTAATACCTCCTTATATTACCTCTTTTGCTATGCTTAGAAATTTTGTTTATTCAGAAAATCCATTTAAAGATAAATCTGATATTATTAAAAGCCTAAAACAAGGACAATGTATAATATCTTATGTGGATAGACCATCGCTGTTTTATGAAGAAAATGGATATATATGTGGATACCTACCCTATAAAAATACCTTTACAATAGCATATGAGGATGGTATACCTACCAAAACCATCTTAGGAGATTACATGAAGCTAAAAAAACCTTCAAAACCCGCGATATTTGTAGCCTATTCTTATATGTTTAATATAAAAAATCTATATTTTGGAGTAAAACCAATAGCCATATCCAATGTGTTTTTTGGTATTTAACCTACCACTTCGAATTCCCTTTTTCTAAATTTAACCCCTAAGGAGTTTGCCAATTTTTCTGTAGCATCTATGTCAACGCCTGGATAGGTTACTGCTGTGGTGATTACTTCAAAACCCATCTCTTTGACAAGTTTTATGAAATCTAACACCAAAGAAAAAGCGTTTTTATAAGGAGGTCTACAAACTTTGTTGTAGGTTTCTTCATCGGGAGCGTTTAAGCTTACTGAAAATGTATCTACAAATCCTTTTAGGGCTTCTAAATCTTGTTTTTTACCAAAAGCCAAAAACAATCCATTGGTATCTACTCTTACTTTTGTGTTTGATTTTGATTTTACATACTTACTCACTTCTTTTATAACATTTATTCTTAAAGTGGGTTCTCCATATCCACAAAACACAATTTCATCGTATATATTTGGGTCTGGTATTTGTTGTATAATTTCTTCTATATCGGGATCTTTTTTAACCCAAATCCAATAGCCTTTTACCATAAAATTTTGAGTGGTCTCTCTTTCACAAAAACTACAATGAAGGTTGCATTTGCTTGTGGGGTTTATATATAACTTGTTATTGATAACATATGTAATGGTATCTTTGTTTTTATCAAAACCAAGACCAAAACAGAGTTTTGCATTAGAAGATGTGGTTCTATCTATATCCTCCAAAGAGGAGTTTGGAATGAGCTCACTCATCACCTTAGCAGTGTGCCATATATATGGGGGTTTGTTTGGCTTTCCTCTATGGGGCATTGGTGTAAGCCAAGGACTATCTGTTTCTATTAAAAGCCTAAAAGTGGGGGTTTTTGAAACCACTTCTCTTAAATTTTGAGCGTTTTTAAAAGTGATATTTCCAGAATAGGATATATAAAACCCAAACTCCACACCTTTTCTCATAAAATCAAGACTTCCACTAAAACAATGAAGTACTCCACCTATATTTTTATGATTTTCAAGCACTTTTATAGTATCTTCTTCGGCATCCCTTGAATGGATCACCACTGGGAGTCCACGCTCCTTAGCTAAATTTAGCTGTATATTGAAATACTCTATTTGTTTGTCTTTAAACTCAACACTCCTATAATAATCAAGTCCTATCTCCCCTACGGCTTTTACCTTAGGGCTTGATTTTGCAAGATCTTTTAACCATTCTACATCTTTTTCGGTTATATCTTTTACATCGTTTGGATGAAACCCTACAGCACAATACACTTTATCGTATTTAGTGGCTATATTTATAGCATTTTCACAGGTTTTTTTATCAAAGCCTATGGTGATAAGATATTCTAAGGAGCTATCTTCTATGGATTCTTTAAAATCCTCTTCGCTTAGTANNTTCCAGCAAATCCAAATGACAATGGGTATCTATCATAACCTAATATTATAGTTAGTAATTGTTAATATTCTATGAAAAGCCTTATAAAATGCTCCTTGCTGCTTTTGAAATACATTCTTGCACCATTGGATGTTGATCTGGATACTCGGCTAAATCTTTTGCAGTAGCCCCAAGCTTTATACCAAGTCCAAGATGAGAAACAAGCTGTTCCGCATCTATACCCATCATATAAGCTCCTATTAGTTTTAGGCTTTTAGCATCAA
>DDOS01000114.1:12406-16507 GCA_002341805.1 Aquificaceae bacterium UBA2488
TTTGGTAATACCCACAAAAGACATTGCTGGTATTGTAAACACGGTAAAAGGTATATTATCAAAATCCATATAATCAATGGGTATGTTGTTTGCCATTATGTTGTGTGCTGCTACTAAGGATTGTCTTATTGCTGAGTGGAAAAGCGGAGCTTTTGCATTTATATCACCACAAGCATATATATGAGGAATATTTGTCTGACAAGCAGCATTTACATCTATGCCTCTTTTTATCTCTAAAAAATCAGCTCCCTTTGGGATAATGGGTTTTCTTCCCACTGCCATAAGCACTTCATCTACTTCTATACTCTTTGTTTCATCGTTTTTAGTATAATAAAGTATTTTCTTATTATCTTTTTTAGCTATCTCTTTTACATCAGTGGAAGTAAAGATGTTTATGTTTTTAGGAAGATATTTTATAAGTGTATCCGTGGCGTATTTGTCTATACCAGATAAAATTCTATCAAGCTTTTCAAATATATAAACATTTGAGCCAAGGTTTGCAAAGTATGTGGCAGTTTCTAAGCCGATATAACCCCCTCCTACGATGGCAAAATCCTTTGGCACGTACCTAAGATTCGGATTTAATTTATATATATCTGTGCTTGTGATAGCATACTCTTTACCTTTTATAGGCGGAACAAACACATCAGACCCTGAGGCTATTATGATATGTTTAGCTTTTATGGTGTCTTCTCCTTTGTCAGATTCTACGATGAGAGTGTTTGGGTTTTCAAATCTTGCTATACCTTTCATGAGTTTTATATTTTTAAACTCTTTTAACTCTTTGCCATGTAAATCATATCTAAATTTTTGCACATTGTCTTTATAGGTTATGATATCTTCGTAGTTTAGATTTATATCTTTTTTACTAAAAGCCCTAAACCTAAGGTATGTATGGATTTGTTCTCTCATGGCTTTTGATGGCACACAGCCCTCAGCAAGACAGCTTCCACTCATAACCCCTTTTTTATCTATCATCACTACGCTAAACCCAGATTTGGCCAATCTAAAAGCCCCTGGATATGCCCCGCCACCAGCTCCAATCGTTGCTACATCTACTTCTATAACACTCATTAAGTATATTATAATATCCTGATGGTGAACTACTCCATGCTATAGAGCATAGAGCTTCCTGCTTCAACGACAGATGACTCGTAGACTGGTATTACTGCCATTCCGCCGTCAGCGCTATCTCCACAGGCTTGGATTCGGGACGTTCCATCCCTATCACTCTTAAGGCGAGTGAGACCATGTCTTAGCAAGTTGACGCTTGCATTCACATCCCTATCATGTTTTGTTCCACAAACAGGACAAGCCCAGTGCCTATCTTTGAGTGTTAGGAAATCGTTTTTATAGCCACATACACATTACATAGTTTGGAAGATGCATAGAATTGGTCTGCATATATCACCTGTTTGTCATACCACAGAGCTTTGTACTGCAAATACCTAACGAATGTGCTCCAACTTACATCGGATATTGACATTCTTGAGAAGTCCCTTCACATTCAAGTCCTCGAAAATAATGGCTTGGTTTTCATCAACTATTCTCTTAGACAACTTGTGAAGAAAGTCTTCCCTTCTATTTGCTACTTTCTCGTAACACTTTACCACTCCATGTCTTTGCTTTTCAGAATTCTTTGAACCTTTCTGCTTTTTGCTTAATCTCCTTTGCTCTCTTGCAAGTCTTTTTTCAGCTTTCCTTAGGTATTTGGGATTCTCTACTTTCTATATACTACCATCCGAATAACAGATTGTGGCAAAGCTCTCTAATCCCAGGTCTATAGCACATGCTATCTCGCTCTTTCCCGCATGCTTTGGCTCTTCTTCTTCTACTAAGACAGATACAAAGTATATGCCTGACTTTGTCTTTCTAATGGTTACTGACTTAATGGTTCCTTCAAATGTCCTATGTAGCCTTGTCTTTACATAGCCCACCTTAGGAAACTTAACGCGACCTTTTTCAAAGTCTACTACTATATTCCCGTTTACATTGTTAGTGGTATAAGACTGCTTGTCTCTCTTCTTCTTGAGCTTTGGCTTCCCTGCTTTCTTACTAAACCAGTCACTCACTGCCCTTTCAAGCTGAAGTTGTGCATTAGCCAATGCAAGGCTATCTATTTCCTTAAGAAAATCATGCTCTTTTTTGAGTGCTGCTGGCAAAACTTGTGGTATCTTTTCTTTGTTTTCTAAGGCCTTTAGCTTTATCTCTAATGCCTTGTTCCAATAGAACCTAACACATCCAAAGGTCTTCGCTAATAGTAGTCTTTGAGCTTTGCTTGGATATATGCGGTACTTGTAGGCTTTAAGCATGTTCTTTGCCTTGGTTTTCTATGTATCTCTTTATGACTTCTTCTAGCACATTTCCAGTGGTTAGCAGACAGTAGTTCATACTCCAGAAATGCTGTCCTTTTACTTCTGAGAACTCATCTTTTATCATCCTTGAAGATGCGCTCTTGTAGGCGTTGATGAATTTGGATAGACAAGTACTTGGTCTTGCTCTAAATAACACATGCACATGGTCTTCTTCATATCCCCACTCTTCAAGTATTATGTAATGGTTCTTCCCAATATTTTCAAATATCTCCTTTAGCCTATTACCTATAGCCTGTGTTATCACTTTCTTTCCATCCTTTACCACCAGAATTAGGTGGTAGCGTAGCAAGAACACTGAACGCTTATTAGTGTCAAGTTGCATTACCATAGCATCAATAATATACGCCGAAACTTATAATTTGCCAAGTGGTAATATAGCAATTCATCTCCATCTTAAAGAAGGTGGGGACTTCTTGCTAGGGGTGTTAAAATATCCAGATACAAACATACATTCTTATATAGCTATACCTTACAATCCTTATGAACCAAAACCTTACGAAAGATGGACATTGAAGGGCATGCTAGACTTAGATAAAGAGTTAAAGGTAGCTAAGGAGTTCTGGGATTTCTTGGGTGGTGCTGATGCATATAATGATCTACTCAGTTGCTTTGAAGAAGCAGGCATAGAGCTAAGACCTCATATATATAAATATTTTTCTAAGTTTAAAAGCTTAAAACATTGACAATATGCTCTTAAAAGGTTAAAATCAAATTGGATGAGCGAAGAAATTCATAGATGTTATCAGTGTGGTATCAGCATATCTGGAAATCCTATAGTATTTAATGTAAATGGTATAGATAGGGAGTTTTGCTGTACTGGATGTTATTTGGTGAACAAAATCTCTGGTAGCGAAACCAACCAAAGCGTACAAAAGTTTTTCATAAAGTTTGGTATAAGCTTTTTCTTGGCAGGGTATGTGATGATGCTCTCTTTTACCATATATGGGGGTTATGTATCAAAAACCTCTCATGATCCTATAGTAAGACTAACTAACTACTTTTTGCTACTTTTATCAACCCCTGTGATGTTGCTAATAGGTCTTGATTATCTCATAAACTCTATAAAAGCCCTTCTTAGGAAAACCCTTACCACAGATTTATTAATAGCCATTGGTTCGTTTTCGGCTTTTGGTATATCAATATATTCTACCATTACAGGCGTGGGTACACCTTATTATGAAACTGCTACTATGATAGTGGCATTATCGGCTTTTGGAAAATTCATCGAAGCTTTTGGAAGATATAGAGCTGCTAAAAATATAGGGGATGTACAAAATATATTACCCTCTTATGTGACGGTGTTAGATGGTGATGGAGAAAAAACCATTCCAATAGATAAAGTAAAAGTAGGAGATATTGCAAAAGTAAAACCAGACGAGATAATACCAGTGGATGGAATGATAATCCAAGGGGAGGGTTTTGTGAAGGAGAGTTTTTTCACTGGGGAGCAAAAACCCATTGCCAAGTTTGAAGGGAATTATGTTTATGCAGGAAGCTTAAGTGTGGATGGTATGTTTTTAATAAAAGCCCAAAACGATTTTAATTCAAACACTANNAGAAAACATAGAACTTGCCAAACTCTCTTTTGCCCCTGAGAAAAATATAGCAGACAAGATATCTGCCATCTTTGTACCCACTATCATCACATTGGCAATAATAACCTTTGTATTTTGGTATATAAAATCCTCTTTTGATAAAGCGCTTATGAGTTCTTTGGCGGTGCTTT
>DDOS01000045.1:0-10548 GCA_002341805.1 Aquificaceae bacterium UBA2488
AAGAGGGTATTTCCCAGCACCACCCCTTGATAAAACCCACGACCTAAGAGCTGAAATGGTATCCATAATGAGCGAATATATGGGTATACACGTAGAGCTTCATCACCACGAAGTGGCTACAGCGGGTCAAGCCGAAATAGATATAAGATATGAATCTTTGGTAAAACAAGCGGATAATCTTTTCAAATATAAGTACACTGTAAGACAAGTGGCAGCAAAATATGGAAAATACGCTACTTTTATGCCAAAAGTATTACCAAATGATAACGGAAGTGGCATGCATACACACTTCTCCATCTGGAAAGGCTCCCAAAACCTCTTTGCAGGTTCTGATTATGCTGGTATATCAGAAATATGCAAATATGCCATAGGTGGTATATTAAAACATGGTCCAGCTTTAACCGCCATCACAAACCCCACCGTAAACTCTTACCACAGGTTAGTACCAGGTTTTGAAGCCCCTGTGAGACTTGCATACTCCGCCAGAAATAGATCTGCTTCCATCAGAATACCAATGTATTCTCAAAGTCCAAAGGCCAAACGTATTGAGATAAGATTCCCAGACCCTACAACAAACCCATATTTAGCTTTTGCTGCAATACTAATGGCTGCCATAGATGGTATTGAAAATAAACTAAACCCTGGTGAACCTTTTGATAAAGATATATATTCACTTCCACCAGAAGAACTCGAAAACATACCCCAGCTCCCAGGCTCGCTAGAAGAATCTTTAAAAGCTTTAGAAAATGACTATGAGTTCTTAATAAAGGGTGGTGTATTCACCGAAGATCTTATACAAATGTGGATAGAATACAAGAAAGATGAGATGAACAAGCTCAAATTTACTCCCCACCCATTGGAATTTGAACTATACTTTGACGTTTAAACTAAGCAAGGGGCTTTTAGCCCCTTTACCCATTTTTATTAGGCTTTTAACAAAAACCATAAAAATAGAATCAAGCAGAGATTCCCTAAACGATAAATCCATCCTTTATGCAATCTGGCATTCACAGGCTTTAGCCATAGCAATGTACGGAATAGACAAAAACATCTATTCTATAGCCAGCAAAAACAAAGATGGTGAGATAGCTGCTTATATACTAAAGAGTCTTGGGTTTGGAGTAATAAGAGGCTCCACCAACGACACCAAAGATAAAGGCGGAGCTAAAGCCCTCATAGAACTTAAAAACATACTTGAAAAAGGATACAATATAGCCATCACAGTGGATGGTCCAAAAGGTCCACCCAAGATAGTAAAACCAGGTATCACTTATTTGGCTCAAAAAACTGGTTCTCCTATAGTGGGGGTTTATGCAGATATTTCAAAATATATAAGTCTAAATTCCTGGGATAAATTCCAAATACCATTACCTTTTTCTCGTATTAGGCTTTTAACCACTGAAGAAATATATATAAATAAAGATATGTCTTTAGAAAAAGCCACGAAACTTTTAGAAGATAAGATGCTAATGTTGAAAACCCATACCAATACTAAAGTATCAGCCAATACCTAAACACATTTTTAGCTATAAAATATCTTGAATGGAAGAGTTATATGTTAATACTATATTAGACACAGATATACCAAAAGATGAGTCTGCGGAGAGAGCTGTCTTAGGGTCTATACTATATGATATATCAAATATTATATTGGTGGCGGAGTCTTTAAAAGAAGAAGATTTTTTCAATCAAGACCATCGACTTCTTTATAGAATATTGATGGAGTACTACGACACCACCAAGACAGATATAGTGGATGCAGTTCTTCTAAAAGATATCATCTTTAAAAAGAATTTAGAGAATAAATTTACGGAAGAATATTTGGAAACCCTTGTTTTTGAAGCCATTACGGATATGGAGATACTTCAGAGCATCATAGCGATAGTAAAGAAAAAATCTATACAAAGAAACCTCATAGAGCTTGGTTTCAAGATTGTAAGAGAGGCAAAGCAAGCAAAAGACGCCAACACTCTTATCGATGATATTCAAAAAGAATTTTTGGATATTAGTTCTTCAAATCTAAATACTACATTCTTTGAGTTAAAGGATGTGCTTAAGTCTGTGGTGGATATCATAGAAAAATTCTACAAGAAAAAAGAGATGGTCACCGGTGTTCCCACGGGTTTTCCAAATATAGACAAGTTAACCACAGGTTTTCATGAAGGAGATTTAATTATAGTAGCTGCAAGACCTGGTATGGGTAAATCCTCTTTTATGCTCTCTTTGATGCACAATATGGCTTTAAAAGATATACCCGTTGGCATATTCTCCTTGGAGATGAGCAAAGAACAGCTTNNGCTTATCATGAGGCTTTTATCATCTGCTTTAAAACTTGATATGCAGAGGCTTAGAACTGGCATGATATCCGATCATGAAATAAAACTCATCCTGGAAGCCAAAGAAAAACTATCAAACCTCAAGATGTATATAGATGATTCTCCTATATTAACAGTATCTGATCTTCGTATAAAAGCCAGAAAACTTTTAAAAGAGAGAAACATAAAAGCTATAGCCATAGACTATCTTCAATTGGTGAGATCTGTGAGATCAAAAGGCAATCGTCAAGAGGAAGTGGCTGAGGTGTCAAGAAATTTAAAGGCTTTAGCCAAAGAGTTAAAAGCTCCAGTAATAGCTTTGGCACAACTATCTCGTCAAACAGAACACAGATCCGATAAAAGACCACAGCTATCAGATCTAAGAGAATCTGGACAGATAGAGCAAGACGCTGACCTCATAATATTCTTACATAGACCTGAGTATTATAAGAAAAACCCACTCCCCGAAGAAAAAGGCTTAGTGGAGGTTATAATAGCAAAGCAAAGGCAAGGACCTACAGGTATTTTAAAGCTCGCTTTTTTAAGCGATTACGCTTGTTTTTACCCTTACTCGGAAGCCATCGAAGCAAAGATAAACAGCGAAGAGGACGATACCTCTTCAGACTATGGTGATATAATAGATTCTGATTTTGAAGTGGATTTTTAATGCTAAAAGCTAAAAAACCCTTCATCATAGTCTTTGAAGGTATAGATGGAGCTGGTAAATCCACCCAAAGCAAAATTCTTTTTAAGCTTTTAAAAGGGAAAATAAACACAAAACTATTACAAGAACCAGGTTCCACCGAAGTAGGGTCTTACCTTAGAAATTTACTAAAATCCACAAAACTAAACCCAAAAACCCAAACATTTCTAATAGAAGCATCTAGAAACATGATGATTGAAGAGCATATAAAAAATTTCGAAGGGGTTATAATACTAGATAGGTATTATCATTCTACAATAGCCTATCAGGGTTATGGCATGGGACTCGATATATCTTTTTTAAAAGCCCTAAACGAATTTGCTTGTACCCATGATAATATTTTTTACAAAGAAGATATCGTATTTTTATTTGATATAAGCCCAGAAGAAGCAATAAAAAGAATAGATAAAAAAGATGTATATGAAAATATTGAGCTTTTAGAAAAAGTAAGGAAAGGATATCTATCTCTCGCAAAAGAGCATAACTTCCATATCATAGATGCCACAAAACCAAAAGAATATATAACAGAGTATATTTACAATACAATTAACAAACTTATAAAAATTTAATCTATTTGTTAAAAAACTTAAAAAGCACAATGAGAAGAGCTAATATACTGCTTGAGCCAAGTACCACTTGATATATTTTTATGGTTAGGTCTTTTTCTAAATTAGCCATATCTTTTTTGACACTGTCAACATCTTTTTTGACACTATCGACTTCTCTTTTCACATCAGCCACATCTCTTTTTACATCATTTATAGCATTTATTATAAGATCCATTTTAAAACTAACTTCTTTTTGAATGGACTCATATTTTAAGTCTATCTTTTCATCTAAAGACTTAGCCAGTATATCAAAAGCTTCTTTGCTTACTGTATTTTCCATATCTTAAAATATATTTTTTACAAATCTTTTGTCAAGGTTATGTCAATATTCATAGATTATCAATAGATTAAAAGTTAAAATAAACTTTATGCATAATATACATATATTATATATCTTAAACACACAATACTGGCAGTATTTTTTATACAGTGCTTTTGTAGTGTTTTTGGCTTTTTATGTGAGAGCCACTATTGGATTTGGATCTGGGCTTATATCGGTGTCTTTGTTAAGCCTTGTTTTTCCCATAAAAGAAGTGGTGCCAGTTGTCCTTATATTGGATCTTGTGGGCTCTGTACTTTTGGGAGCATACGATTTTAGTCATATAAAGTTTGGGGAGTTAACATGGCTTTTTCCAGGGAGCATCATAGGGCTTATCGTTGGGACATTTATACTGGCTGATACCAACGCTCAAAATGTTACAAGGTTTTTAGGAGTATTCATCATATCTTATGTTATTTATGCTACAACCTTTAAACCAGAAAAACTTCCCATTATAAGAAAGTTTTGGGCTTTTCCCCTTGGAATGCTTGCGGGCATCATAGGAAGTCTGTATGGAGGAGGTGGGCCTCCTTTGGTGGCATATCTACAACTAAGGCGTGTAGAAAAAAGAGCCTTCAGAGCCACCTTTCAAGTGATCGCTCTTTTGGATAATATTTTGAGGGTGTTTACATATTTAAGCGTTGGGCTTTTAAACATAAAGCTTTTTGAAATAGCTGTTATTTTAATACCTTTTGCAGGTATTGGGCTTTTTGGAGGAAACAAGCTTCACCTTAAAATATCCAATGAACTGTTTTTAAGGCTGACACTTTCGTTTTTATTTTTAATTGGAATTAAATATCTTATTTAGATTTTTGGTATATCTATGTTGTATTTTTTTATTCTATAATCAAGCTGTCTTAGGGTAAGACCCAGTAGCTTTGCAGCCCTTGATTTTACATAACCTGTCTTTTCAAGGGCTTTTAGGATAGAATTAATATCATCTTGGGCTTTAGGCTCTTGTTTTATTTCAACATTTGATCTTAATATGTTTATTTTGGTTTGGGCTATAACATCTTCTTTGGTAATATCTTGATTGTTTATAACCACGAGGCGTTCTAAAAGATTTTCAAGCTCTCTTATATTTCCTGGCCAATCGTATTCTATCATGGCATTCATAGCTTCTTTTGTGATGTTTATATGCTTTTTGTATTGCCTGTTAAACTTGTCTAAAAACGATCTCGCTAAAAGANNGGTATATCTTCTTTTCGCTCTTTTAAAGATGGAACTAAAATAGGTATTACATTTAACCTATAATATAAATCTTCTCTGAAAGTACCTTCTTTTACCATCTTGGCTAAATCCCTGTTGGTGGAAGCTATGATTCTTACATTTATGGATATACTTTTCTCCGCTCCTATTTTTTCTATCTCCTTTTCTTGGATTACTTTTAAAAGCTTGGATTGAGAGGATAAAGGTAGCTCACCTATCTCATCCAAAAAGATGGTTCCACCATTGGCTAATTCAAATTTACCCTTTTTGGAAGAAGAAGCCCCTGTAAAAGCCCCTTTCTCATAGCCAAACAACTCAGACTCTATGAGGGTTTCTGGTATAGATGCACAGTTTAGGGATATAAAAGGTTTATCTTTTCTATGGGATAGACTATGTATGGCTTTTGCTATAAGGGTTTTACCAACACCGCTTTCCCCAAGCAAAAGCACCGTGCTATCTGTTTTAGATACTTTGTGTATTAGGTTTTTAATATGAGATATAGCCATAGATTGGCCAATGAGACCTTCCACATCGTAGGTTTTATTAAACTCTTTGGCAAGAAGCTCTTGTCTTTCCTCCCAAAAGGCTTTTTCTTCTTCTCTTATTTTGAAAAGTTTATAAGACATACCTACCATGGCAGAACTAACAAGCATGATATCTATAACCCTGGTGAGTTCTTCATATTTTCCAAGGGATTTAAACATGCAAAAAACTCCGATGGTTTCATCCTCAGATTTTATAGGTACAGCTAAGAATGTCTCATCTTTTATCTTGTCGAGAATTTTGGTTTTGTCTAAAAAAGCCTTGTCATGTCTTGGGTCTTTTATAACCACTGGAATACTATTTTTAAAAACATTTCCCACTATACCTTTACCTGGTTCAAAAAACACATTCTCTACGTTTTTACTAAAACCAAAAGATACCTTTATACCTATTGTTTTTGAGCTTTTATCATAAAAAGCTATATAAGAATGCTCAACTCCCCAAAAAGAATAAAATATTTTAAGGACATCCTTTAGGGCTTTGTAAAAATCCTCTTGGGCTAAGGCTTTACTCACAGAAGTTAAAAGCGATATATCTATATTTTCTAAACTTATTTTATTCTTCATCTTCAGATCTTAGCTCTCTTGACAATAAAAACTTTATAGCATCCTGCGTAGACATATTTTCATACAAAACCTTATAAACAGCATTCATGATTGGAAGGTCAAGATTTCTCTCTATGGCAATATCGTATATGGCTTTTGAAGTATAATATCCTTCTACGGTTTCAGATATCTCTTTTAGAGCGTCTTCTATCTTTTTTCTTCCTATCAAAAGCCCGAAACGTTTGTTTCTGGATTTATTTGAGTTTGCAGTGAGCACCAAATCTCCGAGCCCAGAAAGCCCATAGAAAGTTCTCTCGGTACCACCCATGTAAACCCCTGCTTTTATTATCTCTCTAAGACCCCTTGTGATAAGAGCTGCTTTGGCACTCTCTCCAAGACCAATGCCCTCTAATATACCGCTTGCTATAGCTATCACGTTTTTAAGAGCGCCCCCAAGAGCCACACCTTTTATATCCTTTGATATATAAACTCTAAATAGTTCAAAAGATATTGTGTTTTGAAGCTCTATAGCCCTTTGTTTGTTAAAATATCCCAAAGTGAGTGCCACTGGCAAATCCGATAAAACATCCTCTGCAAAAGAAGGTCCTGATAATACAAAAATATTGTTCTTATCAATGCCAAGATCAAGGGACAAATTCACCACATCCTTATGGGTAGAAATATCTACGCCCTTTGAAGCTATTACTATATCTTTGTTTTTGCAATAAGCTAATATATGTTTTATGGTTTGAGTGGGGGTGGCTATGATAACAAAATCTGCATCTTTTATGGAGGCGATATCAGTGGTGGTGTTTATATATTCATTTTTTGATATTTTATTAAAAACCTCAATATTTGTATCATATAGCAATGTATTTATACGCTTTCTTGCCAAAGCATAAGATAAGGCATATCCCCACTTACCAGCTCCAAAAATAAACACCATATTAGCTATCTTCTAAGAGTTCGCCTTCATCAGGCTCTAATCTTTCTATAATATATTCTAAATATTTGTATAGCTCTTGGTATGCAAAAGCAAGACATCTAAGGGGCTTATCGCAGTTTCTAAGATAATAAGCGGTGTCTTCTTCATCTACTTCAAAAAGCTCTTTAAAATCCTTTTCGTTATTATCCATATCTATTCTCCTTATATAGATTATATTCTATCTTAGACTAAAAAGCAACTTGGTTTTAGTTTATAATATATTTTATGGATATAACGATGATTGTTGGAGGAAAAGCCCGGTGCTGGCATAAAAGAAGCGGGAAGATTTATATACTTTGCCCTTAGGAAGCTCAATCGAAGCTTTTTCAGATTTTGGGAAACGCATGCTAAAATTCAGATATTTATAGTTGAACATCTATTAGATCAATGTATATAAATTTACGATATATGATGTTTATCAGAGCAGGTAGAAGTAAATTTGCGTTATTTAATAATAGGTAAATGATGGAAAAACTTAAAAGTATAAGCGTATTTATAATATTAATAGCAAGCATTGTTGCTTTACTGGTAACTGGAATACTCATTTTCATAATGAATGGGTATATAAAAGACGTAAGAAAATTAGCCTTAGAAAATTCCCAAGTTGTAGCAAAACAGACCTTTGCAGATATGTTCCAAATAATGAAAACGGATTGGACAAAAGCTCAATTGGAAGAATTTTTAAAAAGTGTCGAAAAAGCACATGAGCGCTCGAATACGGAAGTGTACATATATAGGGGTCAAATAGTAGATGATTTATTTGGTAAGATCAACCAAAGAAGGGAAAACAATTACGTGAAATATGTTTTCCAAACCGGTAGATTACTCCATCATCAAACAAATAAAAATGTGACATACTATTACCCGCTCAAAGCGAGGGACATTTGTCTTAGGTGTCACATAAACGCAAAAGTAGGAGATACTCTGGGTGTTATAGAGGTAAGATCAAACATTTCCAAAATAATTAATATAGCAAAGATAGACGCTTTGAAAGGATTTGTTATAGCAATTTCTACGATAATTGTTGGAGCCTTTATAGCAGCTTTTATTATAATAAAGATAATATCACACAATGTCAAAAAATTGCAAAAAGAGGTTGAGAAGATAAGCTCTGTAGATGATTTACAAAAACTAAATCTCACATCTATAGATTTTTTCTTTAAAGAATTAAACGATATTAGAAACAACATAGCTAATCTTATCGAGAAGATGGTTCGAATTAGTGTAGACAAGGATATATTAGAATTCGAAATAAAGCTTTTAGAAAAATTCGTTATAACATCAAATGCTATTTCTGAATGGCAAGAGTTTTTAAAGGATATACTAAAAGATGTGGCAAAGTTAGTAGATTTTATGTTTTTCTTTACTATATTTAGGGTTGATGAAGATAGGTTTGAATCTTACATATTTTGGAGATGCAACTATGAAAACTATAAGCATGCTGTAGAAGATGATATAATATCCTCTGTAAAAGCACAGAACATTTTTCCAGCAGGGGCGGATGTGGATTTTTATCATATTTTGCTTGAGGACAAAGCAAAGATGGTGGATTATGAAAAAATAGCAAAGTTATCAAAATCTATAATTTTAGAAAAACCATTGGTAGGTGGAGCTGTCGGAATAGGTATTAGCTTTGAAGTGAGCGAATCAGAAATAAAAAGATTGGCAGTGGAAGCTCTTTTATCTACCATACTAAACGTAGTAGGCTCCATAAAAGCCATAAGCAAGTACACTAAAGAATTAGAATACTATGCTACAAGGGATCCACTAACAAATTTATATAATCAAAGAGTATTCTGGGAACTTCTTGGATATGAAGTAGAAAGAGCGAAAAGACATGATTATAAATTTGCACTGCTCATTATGGATCTTGATAATTTTAAGCTTGTGAACGATACATACGGTCATGTAGTAGGGGATAAATTTTTAAGGAGTTTATCTGAGATATTTGAGAATAATTTTAGAAATGAGGATATAGTAGCAAGATACGGAGGCGATGAATTTGCTGTAATTATGCCATATACTGATGTAGAACAAGCTTCCACTGCTGCCTATAGATTATTAAACAACATAGACAACTTTTTCATGGAGATAGATAAAAACAAGATAGTGAAAGCTACAGTGTCTATAGGGATAGCCTCTTATCCAGATCATGGTAAAACCCCAAAAGAATTGTTTACTATAGCAGATAATATGGTATACAAAGCGAAGGAAGAGGGTAAGAACACCATAAAGATTCCAACGCATGAAGATTTGAAAGCTGCAGCAGAGGAGTTTGGTAAAATGAACTTCTTACTTATGGATGCCGTAGAAAAAAGGAAAATAATACCATTTTTCCAACCAATAGTAGATATCAACACATTAAAACCTCATGCATATGAAGTGCTTATGCGTATTGAAGATGATGGAGAGATTATACCAGCTTATAAATTTATAGAGGTTGCTGAAATGCTTGGATTAGTATATAAATTAGATCATATTCTAATGGAAAAAGCTATAGAGAAATTTGCTAAACATTTAAAAGATCAAGATGAAAATATAAAGATATTCTTTAATTTATCACCTAAGTCCCTTGTTATAAAAGATTTTATAGATAATGTAAAAAACATAATAAGTGACTACAATGTACCTCATAAAAACGTAGTCTTTGAAATTACCGAAAGAGATACCATAAGAAATTTAGATGCGCTTAAAAAGTTTGTTCAAGCACTGAAGTTAGAAGGGTTTTCATTTGCTATTGATGATTTTGGTTCAGGATTTGCATCTTATGCCTACATAAAACATTTTCCCATAGATTATGTAAAAATAGATGGTGAAATAGTTAGAACAATGATATCGAATAAAGTAGATGATGCATTCGTTAAAAGCACAGTTACATTGAGTAAGATGCTAAATATAAAAACTATAGCAGAATTTGTTGAGTCCGAAGATGTATTAAATGCTCTAAAAATAGCGAATGTAGATTATGCACAAGGTTATCATATTGGTAAGCCAGCTAAAGAATTTAAATCTATCACTCAATAAATATTGCATAAGTTATAATATTAAATATGGATATAACGATGATTGTTGGAGGAAAAGCNNAAAAGCTGGTGCTGGTATAAAAGAAGCGGGAAGGCTTATATGCTCTGCCTTCACAGAACTTGGATATTATGTTTATATGTATGTGGATTATCCATCGCTCATAAGAGGAGGGCATAACTTTGTAAGTATAAGATTTACAGATTTTCCTATAAACAGCGTTCACAAAAAAGCGAATATCATCATAGCCACCGATAAACGCTCTGTGAAAGAGCATCTTGAAGATGCAAAAGATGATAC
>DDOS01000045.1:10627-23705 GCA_002341805.1 Aquificaceae bacterium UBA2488
TTTAAAGCTTTTAAACATAGATTATGAGATAGGACTTCCCTTTATCAAAAAGCTAAAAGACCCTGATAAAAACGAAGCCATTTATAAAGAATCCTATGAAGCTGGAGTGATAAGGTTTGATATCAAAAAAATAGGAGATAAAAAAGGAGAGCTTGTGTCTGGAAACGATGCGATAGCAAACGGAGCTATAGACGGTGGGCTTGACATATACTTTGCCTATCCGATGACTCCATCTTCTTCGGTGCTTCATATCTTGGCAAAAATCCAAGATGAAGTGGGTATAAAAGCCATACACCCTGAGAATGAAATAGCAGTTATAAACATGGCCATAGGAACAGCGTATGCAGGTAAAAGGTCTATGGTGGGGACTTCTGGAGGTGGTTTTGCCCTTATGATAGAAGCCCTGAGCTTAGCGGGCATGTCAGAAACTCCTGTGGTGATATACGAAGCCCAAAGACAAGGTCCCAGTACAGGATTGCCCACCTATACAGCACAATCTGATCTTCTTTTTGCCATATTTGCAGGACATGGAGATTTTGGGAAAATAGTGATGGGGACTTCTGATGCGGAAGATTCATATCTTCTTACAAAAGAAGCCCTAAACTTAGCCTGGGAATACCAAGTACCTGTTATTATATTAGGGGATAAAAACGCTGCAGAAAACTACTATATATCCTCTTGCAACAATATATGCTCTCGTATGAAAGAGATAAGACCTCCAAAAATATATAACGCTGACCCAAAAGCCTACAAACGCTATCAAAACGAAGAAGATGGCATATCACCTCTTTTATTCCCAGGTACCAAAGACGCTGTGGTAAAAGCCTCTTCCTATGAACATGATGAAAGGGGTATCACCATAGAAGATGCTCATCTTACAAAACTCATGCAAGATAAGAGATTAAGAAAATACCAAAAGATGAAAAAGGACATTTTAAGCTCCAAAAAAACCTATGAAGTGTTTGGAAATATATCTTCAGATGTTTGTCTTATCTCTTGGAGTTCAAACAAGCACGTATTAAAAGAAGTGGCAAACGCTTTAAATATAAAGTTTGTTCATGTTATATATTTAGAACCATTTCCCGAAGAGGATATCAAAAAGGAGATTCAAAACAAAAAGCTTATAAACATAGAATGCTCTGCCACAAAGCAGTTTGAAAAACTTCTTCATATGTATGGCATAAGACCAGATATCACCGTAAACAAATACGACGGAAGACCCTTCTTCGAAGATGAAGCCTTAGAGCTTATAAAACAATATCTTTGAACAATACTGTACTATTTTCCATATATGAGTTTGGTGAGTCTTTTTTGGCCAATGGCCTTGGGCTTGTATTGTTTCCCATCTTGCTTTATGATTTTGGCATAGATATATACAAATATACGCTTTTGATAGGCGTTTCAAATCTCATTGGTGTTTTTATTAATATTTTTCTTTTAAAAGCTCCAAAAAATGTTATAAATACGCTTTTTTTCTTTAGTGCTTTGACCTTCCTAACAGGTTTTGGGCTTTTAACAAAAGGATACGCTTTTGCGTTATTTTTTGGCATATTTATCATCATACATCTACAGGGGCTTTTGTTTTATCAAATATCTATCTTAGAGACCACCAATCCAAAAGTTTCATCTTCTTTGAGTAGCAGCTTAGGTTATATTGGCTATGCTTTGGCGGTTGTTTGTATGTTTTTTATTAAAAGCCAAAAAACCATAATACTGATTGGACTTTTTATATATATAACATGTGGGTTCTTGTTTTATAGATTTTCAGATAAAAATATCAGATTGCAATCTCAAAACCTACATATATTTTCTGAGAAGCGTTTTTTAAAATACACCATAAGCTTATTAAGTCTTAGCATAGCTCCACAGTTTTTTAACAACATCATGAGCATGTACCTAAAAACCTATTTACATATTGATAATAAAAATATCTATCTTCTTATGGGTGTTGGGCTTTTATGTGCCATAGGCTCATCCATCTTATTGTCTAAATTTTGGAAAAAAGAGGAGCATGTATTCTATATCACCGTGATATGTTGGATATTGGTTTATATGGTGGCGCTGATGAGGTTTTTCATACATATAGAGTATAATATGCTTTACGGAATTTTACTTGCTGTGCTTGGGGGTAGTGCCACAGGACTTTTCTGGACATTTTTTAAGGCTATAACGGTGCTAAAGTTTTACGACAAAGACGTAGGTATAAGAATAAGCCTCATCTACGGACTTTCCACCAGCATAGGACCTATATTATTTTACCTGATATCTTTTATAAATACCGTTGTGGCTTTCTTAAGTATTATCTTATTGCTTATGACATCGTTGGTGTTTTTCAATCGTTATCAAAAATAGCCTCTTTTTGATTTATATGAAAATACGGATATTCCCATGAAGAGTAATAATAGGGTGTATAAGCCTTAAACTCCCCAGCGCAGGTATCCACCGCTTTAAAAGTGGGGCTTAAACTTTCTAACATACTTTCTATCTCAGACTCTTGCTTGTTAAACTTCTTAGCTATTTCTTTATTAGAAAAGCCCAATACCTTCAATTCAAATACCACATCTTCATCAAAAGGCATATCCTCTTTAAAAGCTTCCACAAGCTCTTTTATCTGATGCAAAAACCATATATCTATCATACTTACTTCGTGGATTTTCTCTATATCAACACCTCTCATAAAGGCTTCTTTTATGTAAAAAACCCTCTCTGGATTTGGCATCCTTATATGTTTGATGAGTTCTTCATAAGAGAGGTTTTCATAGCTTTTAAGAAAAAGATATGGATTTTCTATCTCTAAGCTTCTTACAGCTTTCATGAGAGATTCTTTGAATATCCTTCCAATAGCCATTACCTCACCTACGGATTTCATTGTGGTGCCAAGAGTAGGATCTGCTTCCTTAAATTTTACAAAGTCAAATCTTGGAATCTTCACCACCACATAATCTATGCTTGGTTCAAAACTAATCGGTGTGGTCTTGGTGATATCATTTTTTATCTCATCCAAAGTATAGCCCACCGCCAAGAGAGCAGCCACTTTTGCTATAGGAAAACCTGTGGCTTTTGAAGCCAAAGCTGAGCTTCTGGAAACTCTTGGATTCATCTCTATCACATAAAACTCATCGCTATGGGGATCCACCGCAAACTGTATATTAGAACCTCCTGTGTCTACTCCTATTTTTCTTATAATAGCAAGAGATGCAGCCCTTAATATCTGATATTGCTTATCGGTGAGGGTTTGAGCAGGAGCTATCGTTATAGAATCTCCAGTATGTACTCCCATTGGGTCAAAATTTTCTATAGAACATACTATCACCACATTATCCGCTTTATCTCTTATCACTTCAAGCTCAAACTCTTTCCAACCTATTAAAGATTTATCTATGAGAACCTGATGTATAGGAGAGGATTTTAAAGCATTTTCAAGCTTCATGGGCAATTCTTCTATATTATAAACAATAGAGCCTCCAGTACCTCCAAGGGTAAAAGCTGGTCTTAGGATAGCGGGAAATCCTATATCTCTTATCTTTTCTATGCCTTCTGAAACAGAGTTTACTATGGTATTTGGTGGAACTTTCAGATTTATCTGCTCCATGGCTTCAGCAAAAAGAGCCCTGTCTTCACCTTTTTTGATGGCTTCATAATTTGCCCCTATCATCTCCACACCATATTTTTGAAGTACACCCGCTTCGTATAGGTCTTTTGCCAAATTAAGAGCTGTTTGGCCACCTAAGGTGGGAAGCAATGCATCTGGTCTTTCTTTTTCAATGATTTTTTCAAGGATATCTATGTGGAGGGGTTCTATATAAGTCCTCGTGGCTATCTCAGGGTCTGTCATGATGGTGGCGGGGTTTGAATTTACGAGTACTACTTCAAAACCTTCTTTCATAAGAGCTTTGCAAGCTTGGGTACCAGAGTAGTCAAACTCCGCCGCTTGACCTATCACAATAGGTCCTGCACCTAATATAAGGATTTTTTTGATATCTGTTCGTCTTGGCATAATAGTATTATAATCTAATTTCTTGATAAGATTTTTAAAACTTAAATATGAACTTAAATATGAACGCCCTTAAAAATATATTTAACCCTGGTTTCATGTTATAAGTTCTTTATTTAAAAAGCCTAATAAAGAATATTAGGGTAAATATAAAGACAATCAAGCCTATAAAGAAAGATAAATCTTTCTTAAAAAAGATAAGAAAGAGAACAGAGGTCACTTTAACAAGCTTTTGGGTATATAGAACATAAGGGCTGTATCTATCGAGGGATTTTAAACTAAAGTAAAAGTTTTAAATCGGAGACTGAGGTATTATTTAATAAGTTCTTTATATCCCACACGGTTCAGATAAAACTTCTCAGTTAGCGGATAAACCCAAATTTCATCTGTATCTTTCTACCCCACAAGAGGGAATAAACAAGGCTTATGAAAAGACAGAAAGTCATACAATAAAGTACAGACAAAAAGAGCAACCCAATCAACAACAATGTTGTTAGCAGCCACTATGACTACTTCGACAGCATAGCAAAAAGCTAATACTGTTGACAGTTTGAAAATCATATAAATACCTTCTATAAATAAGATATTTATATTATAGTCTGCTCTCCTAAAATTTACAACACCTTTCTTTAATTTATTGATAACTTATATATTTAATTTATGATGACATATATCATATTTAATAATGATATATGTCATATTTTAGAAAAAATAAAAGAAAACCATTAGAAAGTAAGGTCTTTCTACTCCACACGGTTCAGATAAAACTTTAAATTAAATAAATATATCCCCTGGATTTTTATCCTGCCCTATGATTTGTTTTTCTATAAGATGAGGATAATCTGTGATGTAGAAATAAACACTATCTTGGTTTTTATCTATTATTTTAGCTATTTCATTTTGACATTTCTTTAATTTGGAAAGCGTTATTTCACCTTCAAATATGGAATACTGTATCCAATTTAAATATTTCTTCAGCGTTTTCCTAACTTTATTTAGCTTCTTTTCACAGGTTATATCATAGCATACAACAACATACATATCTACCACCAAGCCTTAAAGGGTTTATATTCTTCATCTTCTATAAAATATTTTATAAGCTTATAACATTCAAGTTTTATAAGATGCCTATAGCTTACATGCCTTTTTAGAGTTCTATGTTTTATCGTAGTATTTAGCTTTTCATCTAACTCTTTTAAAAATATTTTCCTACCTTCTTCTGTGAGATAAGCATAGTTTAGCTCTTTGTCAAAATGATCTTTTGTTATTTGGTTTTTGTTTAAAAGCTTAAAAATTATAGGATCTATTATAAAGGGTTTAAAAATTTCTGCTATATCAAGGCTTAGAGAATACCTTCTTTCTGATGGAGAATGTAAATAGCTTATGGTAGGTTCTAATTGGGTTTTATAAATTTCTGCCAAAACTATAGTATACATAACAGAATTTCCAAAAGATATCAAAGCGTTTATAGGATTTGTGGGTGGATTGTATTTTCTATTATCCATTTTGAAATCTTTATTTTTTATAATCTCATTAAAAGCCTTATAGTAAATATTTCTAATATTTCCCTCTATAGCCATTATTTGTTCTATGGTTTTTGCTTCATATAGACTTCCCTCAACAATAGTTATCTCATTTATGCTCATGTTGTATTCTTTTAGGTTTCTTTTTATATGAAAGATTGCGCCCTCTACAAACTTGCTAGCTAAGTATAGTCTTTTACTCTCTTCTATAAAATGTCTTGATTGTTCTACTACTAAAAGCCCAGATACATATTTTTTGCGAGGTATAAAACTACCTGCGTAATATCCATAATAATTAAACACATGTATAGGTATATTGTAAGTACTTAGAAAGTTTAACACTTTGGTATTTAGATCAGTCTCACCAAACAAATAGATAGAGCCAATATTTTCTACGGGTATATGTATTTTTTGCATATCTCCATCTTTTTCTATCTCATAATATATTGTATTTTCTTTTCTCCTTAGTCTTCCATTTGAGCTTATATAAAAATCTTTCATATCAACCCGCAAAGCATAATTCAAAATATGAACAATTTTTACAGTAGCTAATTCTTTCAGCTTTTGGCGGTTTTGATAATGCTAATATATTCTTAATTTCTAAAAGTGCTTTTTCTATTTCAGCCTCTAACTCTGGTGTAAGCTCTATCTCCACTATCTTCTTTTGTTTTGGAAATCTCAAAGTTCCTTTTTTAATAATACCAAATTTTTTAAGATAATAAAGATAATAAATTAACTGCATATAAGAAGGTTTTAAAGCTTTGTCTGATAATTTTACTTCGTGTATATACTGATCTTCCATTATATCTATATTTATAAGCTCATCAAAAAATATTTCCTTTTCTTCAAAAGCCCCAAAACTATAATCATGCAAAAGCTTACCCATAGCCACCATTTCAGAGTTATGCTCCATACTTATCTTATTATAAAATAGCCATAGTTTCCTGTGGCAGATATAAAAATAGTGAATCATCATACCGTTGGTTTTTACATCGTTATACATAATTTACAAGATTATCCTTCTCATCAAACACTATACCAAACTCATCATCATAATGATTATAAAAAACAAACACATTCTTTAGATTTATAGAGCTTAATTTATTCTGTACTCTATAATAAGGTATAGGAACAGTATAATCGTACAATTGCTTTAATGCTCTTAGTTTTTCCACAGATTTTTCTTCCTTTATCGTGTCTATTAAAGTATCTATGTTCTCACGGTTCTCGCTAAAAATATCCTGCGGTATTACATCCACATTGTATATTTCTCTAAATAATCTTTCTGCTTCTTTTTTATCATCTGCCTGATAGCCATAAGTTAATAAATCTAAATTATTCTTAAATTGTTTATAAAACTTCGGTACTTTGTTTTCATCATAGACAAAATCCATACCAGCTTGCTTGTCTTCTTCCGTCATAAATTTATTGTCAAAGTTTTCTAAATACGCTCTTGTTTGCTCCACCACTTCTTTATAATAAACGCTTCCAATACCTGAAATATCTTTTATAGTTATTATAACATTTGGGCTTGTTGGCTCCGTCTTTCTATGTCTTAAAACTCTACCCATCCTTTGAATAAGGCTATCTATGGAAGCAAGTTCAGTATAAAGCATATCATAATCTATATCAAGAGACGCCTCCACTAATTGAGTACTAACCCATACCACTGGTTCTTTATTATTCGATATTATCTCTTGCTCTTTTATTTTTCTATCTTTTCTTATAAATAGCGAGTGAAGTAATTTTACATTTATGTTTTTGGCTTTTAAAAGCTTATAAACTTCTTGAGATTTCTTTACAGTATTCACTATCACAAGAACCTTCTTTTTATCTTCATATGCATCGGCTATTTCATCAGTAAGTTCTGTTATAGATTTATCTGATATCCTTATAAAATGTTTTTTGTCCTTACTAAACTCTATAATTTTTTCAAAATCCCCAAGCTCTTCCTTTATAAAGGGATGCATAGTAGCACTCATCACCAAAAATCTACCACCGTATTCTTTTAGCTCTTTGATTGCTTTTACAATGTATGCAAGTGTATCAGGCGAATATCCTTGTGGTTCATCTATCACTACTTTTGAATACATTAAAGTAGCATATATCTTTTCAAATCCATGGTATTTAAATACAGATGTAAATAGCTGATCTGCTGTACATACCGTAAGTGGCATAGAAAGTTGAGATGAGTGGTTTATAATATCTAAGATTGGCTCTATCTCTCCGTCATCTAACATATCAAACTTAGCAAAAGAGTGCAAAAGTCCTACATTATCTTCTCCAAATAAATTAGACAGTCTATTATACATCGCATTTACAGACACTCTTACAGGTAATGTGTAAAAAACTTTATCTTCCCCAATCCAGTTTAGGGCAAACTCTGTTTTGCCAAGCCCTGTGGAAGCAGTTAGCAACGCATTCTTATCAGATAACTCCTTTGCTTTTATTTGAAAATCTCTAAAACCACCTTTCTTAGATATATAATTATTTAATATATCCCTTGCATTGAGTATTCTTTCTTTCTCTAAATCCACATGTGCAGAAGCAGAGTGGTCTATCCTATGTAGCATACCTTTTATAAATATTGCTTCTTTATTTTTGATATAATTTTTGACTTCTTGTCCATAAGTAGATAAGTATGCATACACGGCATAAGGCGCATGGTCTTCAATGTTAGATATTATTATATTATATTTACTCAGCCAGCCCAAATGTACTATCTTTGGCTTTAAGTCTTCCTCAAATATTTCCTTTAACACTTTTTCATTAACGTTGATTGTCCTATGGTGATGATACAAGACTGCATATATTAGGTAGCCGAAATATCTATCAAATCCATCATTTAGATGTTTCTCTATGCCGTTGTTGAATAGAAATAAACCAGATAGAAAGTTATGAGGTATTTCTTTAGGATTTTTCTTCTTGTTTGTTATCTTATCCTGAAAATCCTTTGACATTTTCCCAAGATCATGAAATATACAAGCAAACTCCAAAGCCTTTAAGATATTATCATCAATACCTATATTTTCTAATACATCTTTGTATTTGGCTTTTAATATATGAAAGTTTTTAATAAGATTATCAGTATGCTCTTCTAAAGTTTCAAAATTATCTTCATATCTCTTTGCATAGAACTCACTCACTACCTACTCCCCTATCAGGTCTATAACTGTATTTTCCTTTTCATCAAAAAGCATTTCTCCTGTTTTTAACAAACCATTATCTACATATACCACATCTTTTTTATCAAAATATCTTAGCCCTGTCTTTTTCAACATATCTTTATCGTATTTAAAATTCATCTTATAGCATATACCTTTAAGATTGTAGCTTCTAGCAGTTTCATCGCTTACGTATATACCATGTTTTATATAATATGGGCGAAAACTTGAAAATGTTTTTCTGTCCACTTCCACAAAATCAACATAGTCCATTCTTATAAGATCCTCTCTTCTTCCTAAATATGGATAGTCTAATTTAAATATATTTTGCATAAACTTGTTTAAATATATTTCTTCGGCTTTTATATAAATAATAAGTTCCATATTAAACATATTTGCTACATATGTAGGAGAATTTGATAAACTTGCGTTAAAATCCTCTAAAATAATGCGATCAGTATCTTCCTTTCTTTTCCTATCAAATTTTATAATCTTCTGAAGATCATAAACAATACTATCATATTTTCCTTGTATACTCATAGCCATTGGTATATAATCATTTGCTTCCACCACATTATGAAACCATCCTTTTACAGTAGAAAGAGGAGGTAAGGGGTATGTATCCCAAAAGTTAAAGCTCATTGGTTTCCTATAATTTGCGAATACTTGATACCCCTTTATCTTTAAAAGCCTCATTTTTATACTCCATAGTAATTGTTTACTTGGCTTTTTAAAGCTTCAAAAAATCCATTTATGTTATAACAATTGGCGCTCAAGTCTTTAATATCTTTTTCGTTATGCCAATATCCTTCTGCTATTCCTATATTAGTGTGGTCTTTTATAGGATTTCCAAGTGTAGACATGTCAAGTGTAGATTTTAGTATATCTGTATCTATTGAATATTTTCTATCATCTTTATTAAAACTTACCTTTATCTTGTTTAGGAAAAATGGGTTTTTAACATCGTAAACACCACCAATTGCAAAAAGTGGACTTAGCGTTTCTATCCTACCTTTTATGTTTCTGCTTAAAAGCTTTAAAACTTCCAATAGCATACTTACTCTTCTTGCTCTCTCTTTATTATCCAACTCTATCTTATCATCATCGTCTATGCCTATCTTATCAAGTTCAACAACCACAGTGTAAGAGTATAAAGAATAATGATGTTCAAGTTGAAATGGGTTTGGATCTTTGTCAAGTCTCTTTGCAAAATTTAAGTTAGTACCAAACTCTACATCCATAAACATAGGCTCTAAGGAAATAGCTGGTGTTATTCTAACCACCGCTGGTCTTATAAGAGATTTACCTCCTTTCTTTGTTTTCATATATCCAAATAAATCTATTTCCACATAGTCTTTTATTGTTGCATCTGGTTTAAATTGTATGACATTTTGATCTCCTGTAAGCGGTTCTTCTTTACCAGCATCTATACTAAACATCTCCCTTAACATTCTATAAATCTCATATCTTAAAGCCTGTCTTGATATATAAGAGAGCATTTCATTAGACCTGGATAATTTCTTAAGCTCTGAGATATTACCTATACCCTCACCATAGTTTAAACTCATCGCTTCAAAGACCGACGTAACTGTCAAACCTTTACTCATTGCTAACCTCCTTTTGTTTTCCAAGTAAACCATTTAAAAAGCTATAACCAAAGGCATAAAATGTGTTTTTGTCATTGATTGTCTTAACAAAAAGACTTGGTATTTCTTGATTAAAAGCCATATACGTTCTTATTAGGATATCCATAAACTGTTCTACATCGCTTATCCTTAAAGCGTTTAATAGCTTGTAAGCCACCGATGGAATTTTATTTTCTTTGTTGTTTTGTCTAAACAGCTCGGCTAACTTATTACCACTATGATACATACGCCATAATGACTTTTCATCGATATCCATATGTAAACCTCCTACTATCAAGTTATTTAATACTTGAATTAAATAAGGATTTATATTGGTACTATAAGATTTTGGTTTATTTAAAGAAGATATGTATATTTTTAAAAGCTTGTAAACATAGTAAAATCCGATCTTATTTTCCAAAAATAAAGACAATGCTTCTTTTAAGACATATATTGTTGCATCGTTTATTTTGTAGTAGATTTTGGATAGTCTTTTAAAATCATCCTGATTATCTTTTATAAATTTAGCCTTATTACGACTTAAATTAAAAGCATATACTTTTGGCATAGTTTCATTTGATATATCTATCTCTAATACAGACATGTTGTTTAGTATGAATTCAGATTTTTGATGTTGATACATGAGTATAAATTCTGTGAAAAAGTTTATAAGCTTATTATCTTCTTCTTGTTTTAAAGTACGCTTTAATAATCCATTACTCTTTATGAGATCTGCTACAGAAGAATCTGCATTTACAAAATAATATCTGTTTGTTCTTTCATCTTTTGTAAAACTTGCAAAGTAAGAAAAGTATATTATCTCACATATATCACATATTGGAAGTTTGGTATTAAAATTCCATACAAAATTTTTAGCATCTTTATTAAGCCCATAAAACTTACATATACCAGTATCAAATATAGTATCTTTTTTAACTGGCCTATTACAGATTACACATTTGTATGTTTTATCTTTTTCTACTTTATCATCCTTTAATGGTTTTTCAAAATCTTCATAAAACTTTCCAATTAGATTCTTAGTTACAGGCCGATTTAGGAAGCTCTTTTGTCCATATATCTTACCCAAAAATACTTTTGTATCAGATTCAAGAAATTCTTGCTTTTCCTCTTTTAGTATTGCCATAGCTTGTTTTAGTATTTCTAATGTTTTATGTGTATCTTTTTCTGAAAATAAATCCCCTACTTTATTTTTTAACAATGTAAAGCTAGATAATATATTCTTGAATTTTTTATATATATCTAGCACATCTTTGCCAGCCTCTATATCTAAAATATAACTAGATAGCGAATTAATTACCTTATTATATCTTCCATACATACTAAAAGCATAATTAAAATATCTCTCTGAAAACCCATTAAATATATCTCTGTCAAATTCTATATAATTTTCACCAAATTTCAGCAAACTCTCATCTTTTGATATCAACTTATTACCATCAAACTCCCAAAAATCGCTATTTATTTCTAAAAAGCCCAATATACTAGCATTATAAAGCCAATCAGAAAGATAAATCCTTTCCATCAGACAACCTCTATCATGCCAAAACCTTGCCCTGTTCTATTCCCTATGCCTATTTTATATAGAAGCTCTAAGTCTTTTGGATGTCCAGTTAGCCTAAATATGCCTTTGTTAGCTGTTAGATACATTATAGGTTTTCTGGTCCTTTCTCTAAAAGATTTTAACGTATGCTTTATAACTACTTTTTCCATATCCAAAGGTTCAAATTTCAAAGTTCTATAAAGTGTTTCTCCTCTTATAACAGGTGAAGATAATATTTTATTCATTAGATTATTTAATTCTGTCTCGAAGATATCTTCATTAAAAACTATCGGTTTATCATCTTTATCTTCCAACAAAATAGGTGATATAGTTTTAAATATTACACTTTCTTTTTGAATCGGCTTTTCATTTAAAACATTTATATGCAAAATCTCAATATCTATTTTCTCATTGTCTACCAACATATTTTCATAAGAGCTAAAATTAAATACTTTAATACGCTTTAATCCATTTATCACATTTATTAAAAACCTATAATCTGAAGAAGATATAAAAAGGCTAATAGGTTTATTTAGATCCACCACATCATCTTCTATTTCAAATTTATCATCTATTTTTATAGAACCTTTTCTTTTTGCACTTGGTGTTATAAGACTAAAAGTAAAAGGTTTTGTAATCCTGTTGTTATACAAAAACTCTCTATAATCTTCATCAGATTTTCTTAGAGCTTCTTTTATTAAAGACATTATCCTATGTCTATATAAAATTGGTAGTTTATTGGCTTTTAATAAAAGCTTTATTCTCATAGAGTTATTATATCATATCTCCTCGAATTCACATTCAGAAATTCCACAAATTTTATCTGTGCTTCTAAAGAGTTAAGGAATTTAAAGTAATTTATTAATCTACTTTAAAACCATTTTTCTTAAGTGTTTCTTTAACAAAATCTAATGAGAGATCTAGGACATCTGATATTTCTTCAGGAGTCATAGCCTTTTTAATATAAAGTTTTATTATATCCTCTTGCTTGCCTTTCTAAACACCTTCTTCCATAAACACATCTACTATAGACTTCACTTCTGGTACCTCCTTGCCTACTTTATATCCCACACGGTTCAGATAAAACTGAATGTGATATCTATCTTATTAATGCGTTTAGAAACTTTATATCCCACACGGTTCAGATAAAACTAGTAATCATTATCACAGACTCAGAACACTGGTATGCCTTTATATCCCACACGGTTCAG
>DDOS01000045.1:23791-24924 GCA_002341805.1 Aquificaceae bacterium UBA2488
ATCCCACACGGTTCAGATAAAACGCAGTAGCGATATCCAGATGGTATATTGCTACATCACTTTATATCCCACACGGTTCAGATAAAACCGGGTCCCTTTGCCTGAGGATAGCTAATGCAAGTATCTTTATATCCCACACGGTTCAGATAAAACTATTGAGACATATAGCTTAGAGGGGGGTTTTATAGCCTTTATATCCCACACGGTTCAGATAAAACTGAGGGCTTTTTCAAAGAGCTTAGATTGTCAAAGTCCTTTATATCCCACACGGTTCAGATAAAACCCTGTAGGCTAAAGCTCATTGACAGCCCCTCTTTGTGCTTTATATCCCACACGGTTCAGATAAAACTTTGATTTCATCATCACTAAGCCCATCGTCTTTATTACTTTATATCCCACACGGTTCAGATAAAACTGCTTGGAGGAGGTTGATGGATAGGTTTTCCTAAGAGCCTTTATATCCCACACGGTTCAGATAAAACGCACACACAAACGCTTTTGTTGAAAGCATCCAAAAACTTTATATCCCACACGGTTCAGATAAAACGAGCGGTTTGGCACACCACTAAACTGCTCTTACAAACTTTATATCCCACACGGTTCAGATAAAACTTTACGATTTGCAATGATGCATAGCACACATAACCATCTTTATATCCCACACGGTTCAGATAAAACACTAAAAAACAAAGTTATTAAGATACTAATAGAACACTTTATATCCCACACGGTTCAGATAAAACAAGGTAAAAGCGATGGCTCCATACATGTATGCCTTTGACTTTATATCCCACACGGTTCAGATAAAACAATTTCATGCCTATACTTCTATTTATCTCCATGAAGTCTTTATATCCCACACGGTTCAGATAAAACTCCTATAAGTCCAGGTGTACTTTTTACGACAAAATTCGCTTTATATCCCACACGGTTCAGATAAAACATACTTTGTAAATTACTTTTAAAAGGAGGTAAAATACTTTATATCCCACACGGTTCAGATAAAACATCCATCTTTCGTTTTCACAAATTTGCAGTCAAGCAACTTTATATCCCACACGGTTCAGATAAAACGCAAAACACAACAATTGCTAATGGGCCTAAAGAAGCTCTTTATATCCCACACGGTTCAG
>DDOS01000076.1:0-3482 GCA_002341805.1 Aquificaceae bacterium UBA2488
CCCGCCACATCACCGCCCCTTAGTGCAAAAACACCTATTTCATCTTCAGCTCTTGGGGCTAAGCCAGTCCTTCCATACACCTCTTTTAAAGATGAGGATTGGCTTTTTATTACCTCTAAAAGCTTTAAAGCTGTGCCTGAAGGAGCATCTTTCTTAAATTTGTGGTGAATCTCTGATATCTCTATGTCAAAGCCTTTATCTTTTAGGGCTTTCGTAGCTATTTCTAAAAGCTTAAAAAGTACGTTAACTCCAAGACTCATATTTGGAGAAAATACTATGGGTATTTTTTTAGCATATTCTTTTAAAATATCTATGTTTTTTTCTTCAAAGCCAGTGGTACCTATCACAATGGGTTTATCGTACTTAGCGCATATAGATGTATTGGATATAGCTGTTTTGGTGTCTCCAGTAAACTCTATGACTACGTCTATATCTTTTATAACATCCTCTAAGTTTGACGATGCGCTAAAGCCATAATCTTTAGTTAAAAGCTCTTTTTTATCGATACCTGCCTTTATTTGAAGTGTTTCAAAGCTTTTAGAAGCTTCTAAAATGCTATTACCCATGCGGCCTAAAAAGNNTTTGAATCATTCTTCTCCTTCACCCATAATGAGCTCTTCCAATTCGTTCACCGCTTCCATAGCTTGATCTGGTGGGACTACTCCAGGATATAGCGCCACAGATACCCCAGATTTAAAAAGCATCTTAGCTATTATTTCTTGAAGTTTTTCAAGCTCCTCAGGAGAAATCTCTTCCCTTATACTTTCTTCCACCTCTTTGTTGGTTAAAAACAATCCTACTATGCTAAAGGGTACTGCATAGTATCCTTCTTGTGGTTGATTAAATTCTAGATCCATATATACCTCCAAAAAATTTCAATTAATATTATACTACTTCCCACTCAGTTATAAGATGATATCCTCTTTTGAAGAAAGACCTCAATCTTAATTGAAGTAGATTACTTAACATCTTAAAGCCTTCGCCTCCTACGAGTGTGGGTACATTCTCACCGCCCACTATCACAGGAAGGTGGATTATGCGTACTTCATCCACGGCTCTTAGCTTGCAAAGTTCCCAGTTTATAGAGGATCCTCCTTCCACCATAAGGCTTTTTATACCCATCTCTTTTATGGTTTTTAATAAAAGCTCAAAATCCACAAGATAATCTCCTGCTATAACCACTTCTATTCCAAGTTCTTGAAGTTTTTCTATACGCTCTTCAGGGGCTCTCTTCGTGGTAAATATGATGGTTTTGGCTTCCTTTGATAAAATATTGGCATCAAAAGGCACATTGGCAGTAGAGCAAGGAATAACCCTTATAGGGTTTTTACCTTTTACATATCTCACTGTTAGGCTTGGGTTATCGGTCCTTATGGTTTCACAGCCCACCATAATAGCATCTACTTTTGAACGTACTTCATGAAGATATGTATAGGCCTCTTCATCCATAAGGCTCATAAGTTCTTTAGAAGAAGCTCCTCTATAAAGGGTTAACTTACCATCTATGCTTAGTTCTGATACTATTATTACATATGGTTTCTCTTGATTATTCATAATCCTTCCCGTATTTTTTAAGAAGATATAAAACCCTTAAAAGTAAAGATCCAAAAGTAAAAAGCACTATGAGTTTTATACCAAGGTGAAGACCAAATATGGGGTTTATACGCTCTATTATGCTAAAAAGTATTATGCTAAGATGAGTTTCTGGTCTTCCAAAAAATCCAACACCTTCAAGTGGGTCGTCAATCTTACCCTTTTGGCGCTCCGAAAACCCTATCTCTGCATATACCACGGGTTTTATAAAAGTATGAAGCATGGAAAATGTGATAGCAGATATAGCTATAAAAGGGGATCCATAAGAAAACCCTATGCTTCCAAGTATAAATCCATCAACGGTTTTATCCGCTATCCAGTCAAAGGCTGCTCCAAACTTTGAAGCTTTGTCTTCGAGCCTTGCCACTACTCCATCCATCAGGTCTAAAAACCCAGATATCATTAAAAATGACGCACCTGTTAGAGGCTTATGAATATGGAAAAAATATGCGCTTGTAAGTCCAAAAGCCAAAGACATCAGGGTAATAATATTTGGGGACATGTGCATTTTTACAAACACATGTCCCATAGGAGTATATATTTTTTTTAGCTTTGCACGTTTTTTGGTAAGGTTCATTTCAAATCTTTACTACCTAACCAAGGCATCATTTGTCTTAGCTCTTTTCCTACTTGTTCTACAAGATGGTTTTTGTCTTTGTTTAAAAGAGCGTTATAGGATGGTCTGTTGGCTACATTTTCCAATATCCATTCCTTAGCAAACTCACCATTTTGAATTTCTTCAAGCATCTTTTTCATAAGGGGTTTGACAGCTTCGTATATACGCCCACCTCTTGTAACATCTCCATATTTTGCAGTGTCAGATATGGAATATCTCATGCCTGCTATACCGTGTTGATATATGAGGTCTACTATGAGCTTTAATTCATGCACACATTCGAAGTATGCCATCTCAGGTTGATATCCTGCTTCTACGAGGGTTTCAAATCCGGCTTTTATAAGAGCAGTAGCACCTCCACACAATACTGCTTGCTCTCCAAAAAGATCCGTTTCGGTTTCTTCTCTGAAGGTGGTTTCTATAACCCCAGCTCTTGTGGCACCTATACCTTTTGCGTAAGCAAGGGCTACATCCCTACAAGAACCAGTGGCATCTTGGTGTATAGAAACAAGAGCGGGCACACCTTTACCCTCTTCGTACATCCATCTTACCAAATGTCCTGGCCCTTTTGGAGCTACCATAAAGACATCCACATCTTTTGGTGGTATTATCTGTCCAAAGTGTATATTAAACCCGTGAGCAAAAGCTATAGCTTTACCAGGTGTTAAGTTTGGTTCTATACATTCTTTATAAACAGCAGGTTGAACGGTATCAGGGGTTAATATCATTATCACATCCGCTTCTTGGGTGGCTCTTGAAGTGGTATATACACTAAAGCCATCATCCATAGCAGTCTTCCTATTGGGGCTTTTATCATCCAAAGCCACTATTACTCTCATTCCGCTATCTCTAAGATTTAAAGCATGAGCATGACCTTGAGATCCATAACCTACGATAGCTATGGTCTTCATAGCTAAGATACCCAAAGAAGCATCTTCATCATAATAAATCTTTGCCATTTATAAACCTCCAAATATTGCTTATAACAATTTTAACCTATAAATTATTTTCTTGTATTATTTCTTATTTTAAAAGCCAAAAACCGTCCCACAAAAGGACGGTTTAATCATTTTTCAATCGTTGGCTGCTAATGGTACCACCAAACCTGCCCAGATACCATTTATTACTGCAGCAACCACCATTAGAAATCCAAATGTCACCGTTGAGTGTTCTTTTCCATGCCACAAGATAGCACCTGCTACTTCAGCTACACAAAGTACAAGCGTCGTTAACCACAACAAAGCTACTCCTTTCATAATGCAAACCTCCTATC
>DDOS01000076.1:3508-17950 GCA_002341805.1 Aquificaceae bacterium UBA2488
TGGATGAAACTGCACTCCAAATATGGGCAAGCTCTTATGTCTTATACCCATTATATCACCATCTTCTGCTCTTGCATCTATTATAAACTCACCAGGCAATGTGTTTTCATCTATAACCAAAGAGTGATACCTCACCGCCTTAAAAGGGTTTGGTATATTTTCATAAAGCCCTTGGGAGTCGTGAGATATCATAGAAGTTTTTCCATGCATGAGTCTTTTGGCTTTTATTATAGAAGCTCCAAAGGCATAGCCTATACTTTGATGTCCAAGGCATACTCCTAATATAGGATATTTTTCTTTGTAGTCTTTTATAACATCCACAGATATGCCCGCTTCTTTTGGAGAGCAAGGTCCTGGAGATATTACTATGGCTTCTATATCCATATGTTCTATATCGGATGGCTTTATCTCATCGTTTTTAACCACTTTTACCTCATGGCCTAACATGTTAAAATATTGAACCAAATTGTAAGTAAAAGAGTCGTAGTTGTCTATCATTAAAAGCTTCATCAAAACATCATCCCAAGTTTTATACCGAGTCTATAGTTATCTGGGTTTATACCAGTGCTCTTATACTCTGAGGCAAATTGATATTTTGCCTGGGCCCCAAGATATACGTTTGGAGATATCTTAAAATCAAGCTCTCCAGACCCCTGAACTGTACCCACCATGCCAGAGGATACGCCTTGAAGTTTAACATCCGCTGCTCCAATACCACCACCAAAGCCTGCGTATAGATTTTGTCCTATGGGATATAGATACCTCATATTTAGCTCTATGTTTGAAAAATCCAAATGAGAACCATCTCCGTAAGCTCTACCAGTACCTATTTGAATAGATGGCTTTAGCTGACCATAAGCCACTTTAAAAAGCCTGCAGTTCCAATCTACTCCCACTGCCATATAAGGCCCATCAAAGCTGCTTATGTGAGAACCAGTAAAGTGCATATAATCAAATTTTGCATAGGATGTAAAATCCCCAAGATTTGTTTGATAGTCGTTATACGCTTGGCCAAAAGCCAAGACACTAAAAACCGATGTTGCCGCCATTAGACTCAAGATCTTCTTCATACAAATACCTCCTTATATTATTATAAATCGCTTGAAATCATTTTTTTATAAGAAAGATTACCACAAGCTGCCCCAGTTTCAAGGCCTTTGCTCCATCTTATAGTGCAAGAGATATCATTCTTAAGCAAATACTCTTGAAACGCATACACATTTTTCTCTTTGGGTCTTTTAAAATCTATAAAAGGATTTGGATTATAGGGTATTAAATTTAACTTTATCTTATGTTTTAGGGCTTTTAATATATTAAAAAGTCTCTTAGTATCCTCAAGAGAATCATTTACTCCATCAATGAGCACATACTCGATGGTGATACGCCTTCTTGGGGCTAACGGGTAATTAGAAAGCTCTTTGATAAGCTCTTTCAAAGAACCCATCACATTTGGCATAAGATGTTGACGAAGCTCATCGAAAGTGGCATTTAAAGATATGGCTAAGTTTAGGCTGTTCATAAAACTATCTGATTTTAACTTTCTAATATAGTTTGTATATCCGCTGGTGGATATGGTAAGATGTCTTTTTGAAAGACCAAACTCCTTTAAAAATATAAAACATGCTTTTTTAAGATGTTCAAAGTTTGCAAGAGGCTCTCCCATACCCATAAAAACGATATTTCTTATAAAGATATTTTCTTTTTTAGATATATAAAAATATTGATCCACTATCTCATCAAAACCCAAATTTCTCACAAGCCCATTTAAAGCGCTCACGCAAAATTTACATCCTACCGCACATCCTATCTGGGTGGATACGCAAAGGGTAAAATGATCTTTTTCTTTTATCAAAACAGATTCTATAAAATATCCATCTTTTGTTTTAAATACATACTTTGTGCTATCTTTGGAGGGTGTATAAGAATCTAATTCTAACACATGAAATTCTAAATTGAGGTTTTCTCTAAAGGTTTTTGGTAAATCGCTCATTTTTGATATATCTGTTATTTTTTTCTTAAAAGCCCAAGACTTTATTTGAGATATACGGTATTGTTCTATATTTAAAATATTTTCCAATTCAAAATAGTCTTTTAGTAAATTCATAATATACTCTCTATTAGTTTATAACTTAGTTTGTTGGCAATGTTTACATATTCATCGTTTAAAAGGGTGTTTGGGTCTATATTTTCTTCTTTTAAATCATCTTTATATTCGTTAGCCCACTCTTTTATCATATCAGATGTTAGCTCTATATGAAATTGAAGCCCTACGGCATTTTCATACACAAAAGCCTGATGAGGATATGCTTTTGAGGAGTATATAAGAGTGGCATTTTTTGGTAAATCAAAGGTATCTTGATGCCACTGAAAAACTCTTAGTGTATTTGGAAAATCCTCAGAAAACTTATGATGTCCTACTTTTTTGATATCGCACCAACCTATCTCTTTACCAGACTCACCTTTGTACACTTTCGCTCCTAACACATGAGCAAGCATCTGGGCTCCAAGGCATATGCCTAGTATAGGTTTTTTGGCTTTTAGAAAATGCTCTATGATTTTAAACTCTTTTAATAAAAACGTATATTTAGAAGATTCGTAAACCCCCATATATCCACCAAGAACCATCAAAAAATCATACTCATCTGTAGGTATATAACTGGCATTGTCTATGTATGAAAAACCTATATTTTTTGAAGATAGAATAGATTCAAACACACCGGCATGCTCAATAAGAACATGCCTTAAAATAAGTGCTTTCATTAAAGCATACCAGGTGGTTTTCCTTTTGATATGATAAGTCTTTCTACGGGTTTGTCTTCTTTTAGGTGAGAGTCTATTATCTCTTGGACATCTTCTTTTTTAACTCCTCCATACCATATACCTTCAGGGTATACTACGATGGTAGGTCCCATACCGCAAGGTCCCAAACATCCCGTGGGAGTGACGCTCACTGTCATCATAAGCTGTGGGTCTTGCTGTAAGGCATCCGCAAAGAGTGTATAGATATCTCTACTACCCTTCTCAGCACAAGAACCCATTGGATGTCCTGGCGGTCTTTGATTTACACAGATAAACACATGTTTAAACATAATGCCTCCTAATAAATAATTTTGAAAATAATTTATATATTATATTTGTTTTTTACATGATAAAAGCCCTAAAACTATTGACATGGATAAAATAAGATTTAAATTCTTTTTATGCAGGTTAATGAAATCACTTATTTACGCATTTCCATCACCGATAAATGCAATATGNNCTCTTACTGTAGACCTATAAATATGGATTATATACCTCACTCGGAGCTCCTTTCCTATGAAGAGATAAGAGATATAGTTTTGCTGATTAAAGACTTCGGGCTTAAAAAAGTGCGTATAACTGGGGGTGAGCCTCTTCTTAGACCCAAAATATGGAATTTGATATCTTTATTAAAAGCCCAAAACTTAGAATCCATATCTATGACCACCAATGGCACATATTTAAAAGACTATGCTAAACTACTAAAAGAGTCTGGCCTTGATACTATAAACATAAGCCTTGATACATTGGATGAGCTTAAGTTTAAACATATTACAAAATCCGATTTAAAGCCTGTGATAGATGGTATAAGATATGCATCAGAGCTTGGATTTAGATTAAAATTAAACACAGTCCTTATTAGGAATTTTAACGATATGGAAGTATTAGACCTTGTGGAATTTGCCAAATCTGTAAATGCTCGTATAAGATTTATAGAACTAATGCCTGTGGGTAAGTTAGATTTCTTTAACAGATCAAAGATTGTTTATAATGAAGAGGTATTTAGGCTTTTAGAAAAAACCTACGGAATATTAAAAGAGCTTCCACCAGATGGATCAAAGAGTGCCAAGAGATTTTTGATAGAGTCTATAAATGTAGAAGTGGGTTTTATAAGTCCTATATCTTCACCTTTTTGCGATGGGTGTTCTAAATTAAGGCTTACCTCAGAAGGGACTTTGATGTTTTGCCTTAGAACCACAGAGGGTATTGATATTAAAAAGATTATAAGAGAAAAATCCATCGATACCCTTCGTCAGATGATGCCAGACATTATAAGTCAAAAAAATATATCTAATGATTATATAATATCAAATAAGTATGGATTTTTAGACTGCAATAGAGCAATGACTTCTATAGGTGGGTGATGAAGTTTAACATCGTAAACTTAGGTTGCAGGATGAATCAATTTGATGGGGATTTTATCGTTTCTAAGCTTTTAAAAGCAGGATACCAAAAATCAGAGCTACCAGATATATATATCATAAACACTTGCACAGTGACATTAAAAGCCGATAGAAGCTCCCGTCAAGCTATTTACCAAGCCAAACGACAAAATAAAAACACCATCGTGATAGCTACAGGATGCTATGCCCAGACCAACAAAGAAGCTTTGGAATCTTTAGAAGAGGTGGATATTGTCCTTGGAAACGCCAACAAAGAGGATATATTAAAAGCTGTAGAGGAGTTTTTGCAAAATCGTCAAAAAATAAGCATTGTGGATAACATATTTAGAAAAAACGATATAACTTTTGATAGTGAAATCATATTTGAAAATAACAGACCATTTTTAAAAATCCAAGAAGGATGCAACAGTTTTTGTAGTTTTTGTGTAATCCCTTATGCCAGAGGCAAAGTAAGATCTCTTGATAAAGATATCATTTTAAAAACTATAAAAGATTTATACGAAAAGGGCTATAAAGAGGTGGTTTTAACAGGCACCCAATTAAGCCAATACGGAGAAGATAAAGATATCTCCCTTTTTGAGCTTTTAAAAGAGATAGTTAAAATACCCATATTTATAAGACTCTCTTCTATGAATATAAATGAGATCAAAAAAGATAAAAACCTTCTTGATATCATCATAAAAGAACAAAACATCATGCCTCATTTTCATCTATCTTTACAATCGGCTTCTGATAGGATTTTAAGGCTTATGGAACGAGAATACACTCTAAAAGAGTATGAAGAAATAGCTTATTATATCCTAAAACATCGACCAATATCTGCAATTGGCACAGATATCATAATGGGCTTTCCCACAGAAACTGATGAAGATTTTAATTTTAGTTACAGCTTTATAAAGAGTTTTCCCTTTGCTTATTTACACATATTTAGCTATTCGGATAGACCTTTTATAAAAGCCTCAAAACTACATCCAAAGATAAAAGAATCTGTTAAAAAAGAGCGTTCTAACATACTTCAAACTCTAAACGAAGAGAAAAAGCAAGCCTTTAGAGAGAGTATGAAGGGCAAAACCCTAAGGGCTATAACCATCTCACAAGATAAAGCTCTTACAGAAAACTACATATACATAGATGGGCAATTTGATAAAACAAATGATATAATATATGTGAGCTTATGAAGATAGTGGCTAAGAGCATAAAGATAGAACCAGCTGGTAGTATAGAGCGCTGTCATGAAGGTGAGTACTCTAGGTTTTATTGTCTAAGGGTAAATATCATCTTCTCAAATGGTATCACCAAAGAATATCTCATGAGAGCTCATGGCGAGCCAAAAACCTTAGAAAGATTTATAAACAACGACAAAGGCTACAAAGACAAATTTCAAGATAAATTTGCCCTAACTGAAGATGGTAAGATCGTTTATACGCCCAATACGGTGCTAAGCTAATATCCAAACTACTTTCATTTTTATGAAAAAATTTTGGCTAAATATCACTTTTCCTCACTTTATCTATTATCAGAATTTATATCTTTTTTATATATCTCTATTATCCTGTCTTGAAAAATTTTATAAACATGGTCAATCTCCTGCCAATCGATTTTATCATTGTTGGTGATCATATTTTCTGTGGCTTTTGCTAACATAATATGATATTTTTTGTGTATAGCTTCTAAAATAGGGTCTTTTTGAGGAAGTATTTTGCTTAGGCTTTTGTGGATTTTACACTGGGTATAATCAGCTAACGTGCTGTAATTTAAACTGTTTACATCTTTTTCTATCATAGATGTTACATAATCATGATGTATTATACTTTGGGCATATACACCAAAAAGCGTTTTAGGACGATCTTCATATCTTGGAAAATAATATTTTTCTTTAAGAAACTCTTTCAATGCATCAAAAGGCATAGGCTTTGCTATATGGTATCCTTGAACCATCGGGACTCCAAGTGCAATAAGGGCATCTAATATATCCATAGTTTCCACACCTTCCACCACCAACTCTATATTTAGACTTCTAGCGAGCATATTCATACCATTTACAAAGGATAAATCCTTAGGATTTTTCTCTAATGTTCTTACAAAAGCCTGGTCTAACTTTATCTTATCTATGGGTAAGTCTTTTATCCTAAGTAAAGATGAATATGCACTTCCTATATCATCAAGAGCCAATTTAACCCCAAGCTCCTTTATATTATGAATGTATGAAAGCGCTTCTTCTTGCTCTTTAAAATCAGTACTTTCTAATATTTCTAAAGTTAACATACTAGGATGTATTTTACCTCTCACAAGGTATTCTTTTAGACACTCTATACAGCTATCAGATATATTCCTTGGGTCTACATTTATAGAAAACCATAGATTTATTCCCATAGATTCTAAGCTTTTAATATCTTTTATAGCTTTATCCATCGTGATAGAGTTTAGGGTAAACATATCCTCTTCGGTTAGCTCATTTAAAAATACAGCTGGGGATATAATCTTATTATCTTCGTCTTTTAGCCTTGCCAAAGCTTCAACTCCTACTATCCTACCTGCTCTCAAATCAAGAATGGGTTGGTAGTACACTTCCACTGCTCCTTTGTATAAAAGCTCTTGGGATTTTGTGAATTTTGTCTTTATCTTCTCCCCATAAACCACATAAAAAGCTTCTCTATCTTCTTTATGGGCTTTTGCTTCATACATAGCCTGATCTGCATATCTTATAAGCTCATCTTCGTTATTTATATCATCTTGTTTTGGATCAAAAATTCTAACACCTATGCTAATACCCACTGAGACTTCATCTCCAGAAGATAAGCTTATAGGTGCTTTAACAGCTTTTTCTATTCTTTCCAGTGCAGGATATATTGCTTCTTTGCTATCTAAATCTTCTATTAAAACAACAAACTCATCCCCACCTACTCTTGCTATAAAGTCTATATTCCTTAAGCTTAATTTTAATCTATTGGAAATGACTTTTAACGCATCATCCCCTGCTTCATGACCATATATGTCGTTTATGGGTTTAAAATTATCAAGATCAAGCACACAAACTGCTAATAAACTTCCGCTTCTTTTTGATCTATTAAAAGCTCTTTTAAGTTCATCTTCCAAAGCTTTTCTATTTGGAAGACCTGTTAATGAATCTGTAATGACTTGACTCTCAAGCTCTTTTTCAAGCTGATATCTATCTTCTACATCCACAAATGTCCAAACTACTCTCGTAGGATTATCAGATAATTTAATCCCAGATAAGTCCATATGGGTTATAGAACCATCTTTTTTCTTAAAAGGTATATTGCTTGTTTTGCCATATCCTTTTTCTAACACATCTTTTATAACTATATCGTAAAGTTTTAAAAATATTTCGTAATTTGGAAATATGTCTCTACCAGGGCGATTTTTCAACTCTCGTGGTTCGTATCCAAGTATCTCTGCAAATCTTTTGTTTGTATATTCTATAATTCTTTCTGGATATCTTATTATCAGTATTCCAGAGGTGGAGTTGTTTACAAGGGCCTCGTTTAGTTTGCTTAGCTCTCTTTCTTTTCTTAAAAGCTCCAAACGATTAAATCCATAGCTTATATCCTTACCTATCTCTTCCAATATTTCCTTTAGCTCATCATTAAAACGCTCTTCTACTGGTAAATAGAAATTAAATATTGCGTATATTTGACCACTTTTAAATATAGGGATTGTAGCATCAAGACCTATACCAAATTTCTTAGCTCTTTCTTGCCATGGTTTTGTATGTTCTGATTCTAAAAAATTATCTATAAATACGGATCTTTTTTCTCTCCAAACTATACCGCTTGGACCTCTACCTTCTGGGATACTCTTATCTACAGATATAAATAAACCATCAAGGAAATTTATCTCCCCTGCTGATGCCAAAAACTCAATTTTCCCATCTTTATCTGGTTTTCCTATCCAAGACAATTTTGCATTGGTAAACTTTATAGTTATATCGCATATCTTTTGGAAAAGCTCTTTTTCGTCCTCAAATACATTTATATAATAGTTTATCTCTCCTAAAAGCCTGTTAAACCTTGTAAGTCTTTCTTGAAGTTTTAGGCTTTTAGAAATAAGCTCATCTTGGGTTTTTAGATTGTATAAGGATATGGTCGTTACTATCAAAAGATTTAGATATCTCATTCGCCAGTATATAGAGTAGGTATTTTTTACATCCTTTGATGCTAAAAGCTCATAAAAGTATTTCACAAGTTTATGAAGTCTGTTATGAGTCATGTGCATGTTTTGCTTTATGTACAAAGATACTTCTATGTTTTCTATGATTTTGTGAGCTTCGCAAGAAGTAGGATCTTCGGTTATATTGTACTGAGGTTGACCTGTCATAAAATCAAGCGATAATTTAGTTTTAAAATCATATGAAGGCTTTACTAAATCTATAGAAGGGGCATCTCCGTATATTTCATCTTCTAAATAATCAAGCATTTGAACACACTGTTTTCCATATCCCATTGTCATAGCATCTTCTAAGCGCTCAAAAAACTCTTCTATTTTAGAGTAAGGTTTATCATCTAAATGCTTAAAATTATCTTTTATAAAATCTACTTTCACTTTATCCAAAATATGAAAAACATAAGTAATATGCAATTTATCATAAAGATTATAGCCAATCTCTTGGGCTTTTGTTTCATCAAAAATACCTTCGTTTAGATATTTTTTAAAAAGCTCTAAAACCTCTTCTTTAAATATGATTCCTTCAAAAGCTTTGAAATCCATAGTTCATGTAATATTATATATTAATGCTGCTTTGAAATTTATAAATTAATGTAATATATATATTAGTTTTTGATAAAATTTCGCTTTCGCCACGCCATACAAGTCTGCCACTCTCTACCTACAATTCCATATTAAGGCAAAAGATAGCAAAGATGCAAAAAGATTTCTTTATAAAAATATTGACATTAGGTAGCTTAATGCCTAATTTAATAAAAGTTAATAAAAGACCCTAAATCGATATCTGATATTCTTGGACTATCCTTAGAGTTTGTGGAAAATATGCTTAGAGAAAATGGCTTATTGGGATAACACTTGAAATTAAAAATTATAGTGGTATAATAAAAATATGTTAGAAGATAAACTTGAAGAATGTTATTCCTTTGATGATGTTTTGTTAGTGCCAAGCTATGCGGATTTTTTACCTTATGAGGTAGATGTTTCAACGCTTTTAACAAAAAATATAAAACTCAACATACCCATAATCTCTGCTGCGATGGATACTGTCACCGAGTATAGAATGGCTATCGCAATGGCCAGAAAAGGCGGTATTGGTATAATTCATAGGAATATGAGTCCCGAAGAACAGGCTAATGAAGTAGAGCTTGTTAAGAAATCCGAAAGTGGCATGATATTAAAACCTGTGGTAATTAAAAGCGGTTATACCGTAGAGCAAGCAAAACAAATCATGGATAAATATAAAATTTCAGGTTTACCTGTGGTGGACGATGATGATAAACTAATAGGTATTATAACCAACAGAGATTTAAGATTTATAAAAAAAGAAGACCTCAAAGAATCGGTTTCTACATATATGACTTCAAAACATCTTATAACTGCCAAAGAGGGTATATCCTTAGAAGAAGCCACTGAAATATTAAGGCACAACAAGATAGAGAAGCTTCCCATCGTAGATGAAGAAGGAAAAATCAAAGGGCTCATCACCATAAAAGATATTATGAAACGTATCCAATACCCAGAGGCCATAAAAGATAAATATGGAAGGCTCATGGTGGGTGCAGCTATAGGTACTGGACCAGATACTATGCATCGTCTTGAGCTTTTAGTAAATGCAGGAGTAGATGTGATAGCAGTAGATACAGCCCACGGGCATTCTAAAAGGGTGTTGGAAGTGATAGGGCAAGTGAAAAATAAATATCCAGAACTTCAAGTGATAGGTGGTAATATAGCCACCAAAGAAGCTGTGGAAGACCTCATAAAAGCAGGAGCAGATGGTGTAAAAGTTGGCATAGGACCAGGTTCTATATGTACTACTCGTATAGTGAGTGGTGTGGGTGTGCCTCAACTTAGTGCTGTAGCAAAGTGTTTTGAAGTCGGGAAAAAATACGATGTACCTATCATTGCCGATGGCGGCATAAGACATTCAGGAGATATCACAAAGGCTATAGCTGCAGGGGCAAGCTCTGTGATGCTTGGGAATTTATTGGCAGGTACTGACGAAGCACCAGGAGAGAACATATTTTATCAAGGAAGAGCCTACAAAGTATATAGAGGTATGGGGTCTCTTGGAGCGATGATGTCAAGGCGTTCTGCAGATAGATATTCTCAGGAAAACCTTGAAAAGTTCGTACCTGAAGGTATAGAAGGAAGAGTGCCCTACAAGGGCAGTGTAATAGATGTCTTATACCAGTTGGTGGGTGGCCTAAAATCTGGTATGGGATACACAGGAAGCCCTACTATAAAACATCTCCAAGAAAATGCAAGGTTTGTAAAAATCACATATGCAGGATATAGAGAATCCCATGTGCATGATACCACTATAACAAAAGAAGCCCCAAACTACTCAGTGGAATCTTGATAGTAATTGATATCGGAAACTCAAACATAAAATGTTTTGAGGTTTTTAATATAGATAATATAAAACTTATTTTTAATATAAAAGCCCAAAAACATCTTTTAGAATCTCGCTTATCAGTCATAGATAAAGATGATATCTATGTGGTATCCACCAATAGAGATTTTGAGGAGTTTATAATATCCCATAGGTTAAATAGTGTGAGTGTTCAGAGCTTTGAGAAAAATACAAATTTTTTGGCTCCCTATGAAGGATATGGCATAGATAGACTAATAAATGCCTTTGCCGCTTCAAAATTGTATGGTGAAAATATATTGCTTGTGAGTATGGGTAGTGCTATAACCTATGATATCATTAAAAGCTCAAAAATACAGTATGGGTATATAACCCTTGGTCTTAGCCATAGATTTGAATGTTTATTTAGTCATATACCCCATCTTAACCAAGGAGGTTTTGACCTAAGCGATATTGACCTATCAAAACCTACATCAAACACAAAAGAAGCTATAACCATAGGTACTATGTTGGAGATAATTAATAATATCAATATGATAAAGCAAAAAGAAGGCCTAGATGTTTTACTAACTGGAGGAGATGCCAAACATTTCTCTCATATGTTCAATGTAGATTTTGAGATTTTGCCAAAGGGTGTATTTTTAGCTTTCAAAAATTTTTAAAAAGTGTTATAATAATAAACATGATTAGTAAAAAAGAATTGGATCAATTGTTGGCAAAGTTGGAACGTCATTTACCAGATGAGAAGACTCAAAGCAGCGCTTCCGCAAAAAAGAGATCTGGTAGACCTAAAAAATACGACGATCGTTTGGTGCTTTTGTTGGTGGCGATGCGAGACAAGTATGGTTGGTCTTTGAGAGAATTAGAGAAAAAGGCCAAAGATATATTGCCCAAAAACACTGAAATACCAGATTTCTCAAGCATCCACTACCGCATTAGAAAGCTAAGGAATCACTTGGATAATGTTAAATCCAAGATTATCGAAATAGTGCCAAACATCGAAGGAGAAGAAGAGGTTCATCATCATCCAGCATCCACAAAAAAAGCTGCAACTTCAAAAGACAAGGCTAAAGCCAAAATTAAAGGCAAAAGCACTAAAAAAGCAAGTCGCTGATAACACTATAGTTTTTGTAGCTTGACTATATAACCATATTTGGTTATACTAATACTAAATTATTAGTATTGGTGGGTCAAGCTATAGAATCTAAAAAACGTTATCTTAGTGCGAAAGAGTTGGCGTAGGTGCTTGGATGTAGTACCAAAACTGTATACAGGATGATACAGTCTGGTAGGTTTTGGACTGAAGATGGAGAACGCATAGTGAAGCTAAATGGAAGCTATAGGATACCGATTAGTGCATTGAAAAGGATAGAAACTGAGGATATATGAGTTATCTTCTCATATTTGCCTCTGGTGTTTTATCCTTCTTGCATTGCTATGGTATGTGTGGGGTGTTCCCCATCACTGTCTCCAATATAAATAAGCAAAGCCATATAAAAAACATCATAAGCTTGTTTTTATACAATATAGGAAGAGTATTATCTTATGTCTTCTTAGGTTTTTTGGTATCCCTTGGAGCTATGAGGTTTAATTATTTTATAAACCATGTCAAATATCTATCCGATGCGTTTTCTATAGTCATTGGCATATTGATGGCCTTTATAGGTGTTAAGCTTTTCATAGGAAAAAGCATAGGTAGCATAGGTTTTTTAAACCCTATATATGAAGGACTAATATATATAATAAATGTACTTGCTTCTAATAAAAGCATAATCGCTCCGTTTTTAATAGGTATGTTCAATGGGCTTTTACCTTGTCCAATGGTATATGGATTTTTGCTTTTANNTTTTGGTTGCTCTTTCTAAAAGCCTAATACAAGGAATTTTGATAATGTTATCTTTTGGACTAGGAACCATGATAACAATGTTTTCTCTTGGATTTTTGTCAAAATATATATGGAAGTTAAAATCCCCGCATATATATAAATTTGTAGGTATCGTGCTTATGTATTTTTCTTACGAGTCTATCGCAAGAGCTTTTATGAGTGTGTACAATTGCCGATGATAGACCTTTACAATGTAAACGCTCCACATAATATATGGATAGCTATTATAACCGCGTATTTGCTTGGTATAGTGCATGGTATAACCCCCGATGAACACACATGGCCAATAACCTTTAGCTATTCGGTGGGAAGCTATTCTTCCAAAAAAGGCTTTCTAATAGGACTCAGCTTTTCTTTGGCTTTTACATTTCAAAGAGCTATAGCCAGCGAGCTTGCATACTTATCCCTTATAAAGTTTATAACTATACCTATAGTTAACCATATTGTATATGTAATAGTGGGAATTGCTATGATGCTTGGTGGGTTTTATATATTCAAATATAAAGACATGTTTCATATACATTTTGGTAAAATAGATACATCCCATCATAAAGAAGCTATTTTAGGACATCAATTAGACGATTCCCATGAAAAAATAAGCATAAAGATGGCTATGATTCATGGATTTATAGCAGGATGGGGTTTTGGAGCTTTTGCCATAATAATATATACGATATTGGCACCATCTATGCCAAACGCTTATTTGGGATGGGTGCCTGGTTTTATGTTTGGCATTGGCACTACCACAGTCCAAGCTCTCATAGGACTTAGCTTTGGGTCGCTGGCAAAAGCCATAAACTTACCTCCAAATGTTTCAAAAACAATAGCAAGGCTCACTGCCGCAAGGACATTATTGTTTGGTGGATTGTTGTTTTCTATAGTAGGTATTATAAAACTTATAAATCCAAAAGCCTTGGAGTTTTCTATAAAAACCCCTCTAAAAATACACAACCTTCATGAACTTGATATAGGCTTTTTCTTAGTGATAATAATAGTTATTGGCATTGGTTTATCTAGTATGATTTATGAAACTATAAAATACAAAAAGCTTATAAACGATAAAAGTCTACATTGAGTTTTAGCTTTAACATAATCCTAAAATTGTTTATAAGTTCTTGGGTATCAGTACCATCTTCTGGATATGTCATAACAGTATAGACTGTATCTTCTCCAAAAAATTCTTTTAGCTGGTTTGCCAAAGATATAGCACCTTCTTTGGAAGTCCCAAACAAAACCATAACCATAATCCCGTCATATAAAAATAATGCATCTGAAGTTCTTAATGATTGTGATAAGGCATTTAAAATACTATCATCTAAAAGATCTAGCTTCATCCCAATTATGCTCACATTTTTTAGCAAAGATATATCTTCTGCTAATTTTAACTCTTTATCTATTCTTTTTAGCACAGATATGCTATAATCCACCACCGACATAAAATCCTCTTTCATAAAAAGACTTCCCATAAGATTATTTTAACATATATTAAAGATAATTAACTAAATCATTGCAAATATTATCCTAACAGCTAACTATAGTTTTAACAATATAGCTAAGCTATTGACAATCATATATTTTTATATATATTGATTAAATAGAAGATACCATGGCTATAAGCTTAGAGGCGTATGAACTTTTAGAAAAAGAACTAGGTAAAGAGAAAGCTGAAAAAGTAGTAAAGATTATAGATATTGAACTAAAAGAACTAGAGCAAAAAATAAGAGACCAAAAACCTATTATAAAAGCTGAATTAAAAGATGAGCTTACCAAAGAGCTTGTTACAAAGTATGAGCTTGAAG
>DDOS01000092.1:0-7535 GCA_002341805.1 Aquificaceae bacterium UBA2488
TGGCATAGGACATGCAAGATGGGCTACCCATGGGGCTCCTTCTACAGAAAACGCTCATCCACACATAGATCCCACTGGAAATTTTGCTATAGTTCACAACGGTATAATAGAAAATTATCAACAGCTAAAATCAGAATTAATATACCAAGGCCATATATTTAAATCCCAAACAGATACAGAGGTTATAGTTCATCTTATATCAAAATATTATGAAAAAGATATATTAGAGGCTGTCAAAAAAGTGATAGAGCTTATAAAAGGAGCCTTTGCTTTTGCAGTTATCACAAAACACGAGCCAGACAGAATAATAGGTGTTAAGCAAGGGAGTCCTTTGGTGGTGGGGATTGGTGAAGGTGAAAATTTTTTAGCTTCTGATATACCTGCCATACTTCCATATACAAAACAAATGATGGTATTAGATGATAGAGAGATAGCTGATATTACAAAGGATGCAGTGAGTATTTACGATTTTGATGGTAATATAAAAACAAAGCACTCTATGTTTGTGCCTTGGGATATAGTGTCTGCTGAAAAATCCGGATATAAGCATTTTATGTTAAAAGAGATATATGAACAACCGAGGGTTATATCTGATACTGTAAGAGGATTTTTATCTGAGGAAATAAGTTTGCCTTTTGATATTAAAAGCATAAATAGAATTGTAATGAGTGCTTGTGGAAGCTCCTACAATGCATCTTTGGTGGGTAAATACCTTATAGAAAGATATGCAAAAATCCCAGTGGAAATAGGTTATGCTTCAGAGCAAAGATATGAAGATATTCCCATAGACGAAAACACACTATTTATAGCCATCTCTCAATCTGGAGAAACAGCAGATACAAGATTTGCTGCTCTTGATGCCAAATCTAATGGAGCTAAAGTTTTTTCTATAGTGAATGTCGTGGGAAGCTCATTAGATAGAGAAAGCGATTATACAGTTTATACCCATGCAGGACCAGAGATAGGTGNNGTGTAGCTGCCACAAAAACTTTTACTGCTCAGCTTGCGGTTTTATATGGTATATCTATGTATTTTGCTTTTATGAAAGATATAATAACCTACGAAGAATATCTTGCTAAAATAGATGCTCTTGCTCATGTACCATCCAAGATGGAAGAGTTTTTACAAAGTCTTGATTTCACTGATGAGCCTTATAAAGATCTTTCCAATGTAGAGCATGTGATATACTTAGGTAGAGGACTTTCATTCCCGATTGCTTTAGAAGGGTCTTTAAAACTAAAAGAGATCTCCTATATACATGCAGAAGGGTATGCTGCTGGAGAGATGAAACATGGTCCTATAGCCCTTATTGATGAGAATATGCCTGTTATATTTTTAGCTCCAAAGGATAGACTATATGAAAAGGCTCTTTCTAATATAGAGGAGGTCTTGGCAAGAAAAGCTAAACTAATAACTATTGGTAGCGTATCAGATACACATCTTCCAAAATTATCAAAGTACTTTATCGGAGTACCAGATGTAGAAGAAGAATTATATCCCATACTCACAGTGCTACCTCTTCAGATAATAGCCTATGAAGTGGCTAATAGGCTTGGCCTTGATGTAGATCAACCAAGAAATTTAGCAAAAACTGTAACAGTAGAATAAATATGCTATAATAAAATATTATGAAAAAATCTGATATTATTAAGCTTATTTACAACCAGACCAATTTTAAGGAAAAAGATATTAGACTTGTAATAGATTATTTTTTAGATGCTATAATGGAATCGGTAGCTGATGATAATCGGATAGAGCTAAGAAAGTTTGGTGTGTTTAATATTAAGAAAAAACCATCCCGCATGATAGTAAACCCAAGGAATGGAGTAAGGACACTGGTACAAGAACATTATCTTCCATATTTTAAAGTTGGCAGATATATAAAAAAAGAACTGAATAAAAATCAGAAGCATGCCAAAAAGCTTTAAAGTAGATACTCTTGTGATAGGTGGTGGATTGGCGGGGTCTTCTGCTGCCCATGAGCTTGCCAAAAATGGCGCAGATGTTTTGATAATAGATTCTAGAAAAGAGATAGGAACACCAGTTCAATGTGCAGAATTTATACCATTTCAGCTAATGCAAAAAGCCTTTGAAGATTATTTTGAAACCGCTATAGTCCAACCTATAAACAACATGATAACCATAGAGCCTTCAAATAATAAAGTTATATCTACTTCAAAGGGTTTTATGGTGGATAGGACTATATTTGATAAGAATATTTTTCTAAAAGCCATAAAACATGGTGCTAAATCTATGCTAAAAACATTGTTTTTGGGCTTTTCAGATAAAAATAAAGCTCTTGTAAAATCAAAAGATGAAGTCTATGAGATAGAGTTTAAATATTTAATAGGAGCTGATGGACCAAGATCCATGGTGATGGAAAAGTCCTTCAACAAAAAGCACGAGCTTGCCGTGTGTGCTCAGATCGTATCCAAACTAAAAGAGCCTTTGGAAGATATAATCGTTGTGTTTAGAAATTATATAAGAGGTGGATATGGATGGGTTTTTCCAAAAAATGATTACGCCAATGTAGGTATTGGTATGGATATGTCTTTTAAAGATAATCCCAAACAGATTTTGGAGCTTTTTATAAAAGATATGGTAAATATTGGTATCATTGAAGATGAGCATAAGAAGGTTTCTGGTGGGTTTTTGCCCATAGATGGTATTAGTGATTTAATAAAGGATAATATAAGTCTTTCTGGAGATGCAGGGGGGTTTTGCCATCCCATAACAGGTGGAGGCATACCCCAGGCGGTGATATCTGGTAATATGCTTGCAAAATATGTATTAGAAGATAATTTAAAAGACTACGAAGAAGAGGCTTTTGAGATATTTGGCATTGCTAACGAACGAGCTTATAAGAAAAGAAAAACCTACATGAAAGATTGGAATAATATACAATATATATTACCTTATATATGGGTAGCTTATGAAGAATATTGGAAGTAAAGGAGATATATTATGAATGGTAATCCAATGGGGCCAGTGTTGGCGCAGCTTGTTTTTATAGGTATCATATTTGTAATATTTTATTTTCTCATAATAAAACCCCAACAGACCCAACGCAAAAAACATCAAGAGTTTTTAGACTCTCTCAAAAAAGGTGATAGAGTGATAACCTCTTCTGGCATATGGGGTACTATAGTGGATATTTCAGAAAATAGCATAACCTTAAAAGTAGATGCAAATACTAAGATGAAATTCTCAAAAGAAGTGATAATATCATATCAACCAGATACAAAAGAATCAAAGGAAGCAAAAGAAGATGAGAAATAGGGAAGACCTTCTAAAAAATCTAACTCCGAGAGAAATAGTAAATTATTTAGATCAATACATAGTAGGTCAACAAGAAGCTAAGAAGCAAGTGGCGATAGCATTAAGAAATAGATGGAGAAGACAAAAACTTCCTGTTCACATAAGAGATGAAGTATCTCCAAAAAATATACTCATGATAGGTCCTACAGGAGTGGGTAAAACAGAGATAGCAAGGCGCCTGGCAAATCTTATAAAAGCACCCTTTTTAAAGATAGAAGCTACCAAATACACAGAAGTAGGTTATGTGGGAAGAGATGTAGAATCTATGGTAAGAGAGCTTGTAAATATCTCTTATCAGCTTGTGAAGAAAGAAAGGACAGAATCTGTTAAAGATGCTGCTAAAGAGGAAGCAATTAGAAAAATAGCAAGAAATTTATCAGTTTCAAAGAACATGAGTTTATCCGATATTGTAGCAGGTATGAAAGCAGGAAGATACGATGAAGAGTTTGTAGAGATAGAGATCCAAGAAAAACAAAGCCTTCCTAATATAGAAGTAATGGGTATTCAAGGCTTAGAAGATTTAGAAAAAAGCCTAAAAAATATATTGGGTAGTATTGGCTCGAAGAAAAAAAAGAAATTGAAGGTAAAAGATGCTGTTGATATATTAGAACAAGAAGTGGCGGAGGATCTTATAGATAAAGATGACTTAGAGACGGATGCTGTATTTTTGGCAGAAAATTTCGGCATAATATTTATAGATGAGATAGATATGATAGCAAAAGCTAGAACTCTAAATGAGTGGAGAAATGCTCTAACTCAACTATTAGCAGAAATGGNNATAGATGAGATAGATAAGATAGCTATAAAACATGAAGGTTCTGGGCAAAGCGTATCCAGAGAAGGTGTTCAAAGGGATTTATTACCTATTGTAGAGGGCACTACCGTTAATACAAAATACGGTCCTGTGAGAACAGATCATATATTGTTTATAGGAGCTGGGGCTTTTCATTTGGCAAAACCATCTGATCTAATACCAGAGCTTCAGGGAAGATTTCCTATAAGGGTGGAGCTGAAAGCTTTAAGTATTGAAGATTTTGAGCGTATACTGAGAGAACCCCAAAACGCTCTTACCAAACAGTATAAAGAGCTTTTAAAAACTGAAGATGTAGACATAGATTTTACCGATGATGCTATAAAAAAAATAGCAAGCATAGCAGAGTATATAAATTCAAAAGATGAAAATATAGGTGCCAGAAGGCTCTACACCATTATAGAAAAGCTCTTGGAAGATATATCCTTTAACGCTCCTGATATGCATAGCCAGCATATTATAATAGATGAAAAGTTCGTATCTATGAAGTTAGAAGGTATAATAAAAGATTCTGAAACATCAAAATATATTCTCTAATGCTGAAAGAAGATATATTAAATATCCAAGAAGATCCTATTATACTAATAAACGACAAAAATATAGTAATATTTGTCAATAGGCCTGCTTTGGAATCTGGTTTTGTATTACCAAACTATCAAAATAAATCTTATTATGAAGTGCTTAGACCATTTGAATTGATATCTTACGTAACTACACTAATAAACCAAGATAAAGAATTAAAGTTAAACTATGTGGACAAAACCTATAGCGTTTCTAAGAAAATATTAGAAGACACTTTTGTAATTTTCATGAAAGACATCACCAAATACGAACAATATCAAAAAGCTAAAAGAGAGTTTATAGCAAATGCTTCCCACGAGTTGAAAACCCCTATAAGTATTATAAACAGTGTGCTTGACATACTTCAGGATAAATGTCAAGATGATACACTCCTAAGGTTTATCCAAAAAGCCAAAAACGCCTCTGATTCTATGGAAGCCCTCATAAACGATATGATAACACTATCCTATGTGGAATCTATGGAAGATAATGTAAAATTAGAAGATTATGTGGATATTAAAAGCCTAATACAAGAGGTTGTGGACATATTTGAAACAAAAGAAAAAAATATTACCATAAATCTAAACGTAGAATCATATCGCATAAAAACCAATAAAAAACTATTAGAGACCATTTTAAAAAATCTCATTGACAATGCCATCAAATACAACAAACCAAACGGCTCTGTAAATATATACTCTAAAAAAACTGATTTATTTGAGCTTTTCATAGAAGACACAGGTGTTGGTATATCTTCAGCTCATTTACCTTTCATATTTGAAAGATTTTACAGCGCCTCAAAAGACAGATCTTTGAAAAGCACAGGTCTTGGCCTTGCTATTGTAAAACATGCTTCCAAGCTTTTAAGAATAAATGTGGATGTGTCATCATCCTTGGGGGTAGGGACTACATTCAAGCTAAGATTTACTGACTAATTATCCTTCCTCTTCTTCATTTTTGTCTAATTTAAAAGCCAAAATCAAAGCTCCCACTATGATACTAACCAAAACCACTACAAGTATTAAAGCTGGTACTTCTAACTCTCCTGCTTTGTAATGCACAAATCTATTATAAACCTCACATTATAAAGTGTCAAGGATTAACTGTGGAATCCTTTAAGGTTCTATCTTTTTGTTCTTAACTTCTTGGGTCTCTCCTATATCATTAAGTATTTTTTCTAAATTTGCTAAATTATCTTCTTCTGCTACTTTATTAACGGTTTCTATATCTTTTGCTTTCTTAAGCATCTTTTTTGTTTCTTTCATAAACTCATCTATATCAGTTATAAGTGGTCCAACTGGATGTTCGAAAGATGGTTTCATATCTGGCAGAATCTTTATAATAATTTTTTTAAAAAATTTACTGAAAAACATTATAATCTACCTACCGTTTTTTGCTAATAACTCTGCCAATCTCATAATATAATTTTTTTCTTACAATAAACATATTCCACATCTCATCATATATATATCATATTTCCCCATTAAAGTGGCGATTTATATCACATCTTTTTACTAAAAGCCAAAAATATATTGCAATGACAAATTAATCGTAACAATCTTAGTATCTTGGCTTTTAAAAACTGATAAAAATCTTTTACATAAAGAGATTAAAGCGTATATTTTCTGTATGGAAACTTTGAGCATTGATAAAGAACTTGATATAAAAGATGCTAAGGAGCTTTTTGAATCTTTGGATATGAATACTTTAGGATTTTTGGCAGATCAGAAGAGAGCCGAACTTCATAAAGATAGTATTGTTACTTTTGTGATAGATAGGAATGTAAACTATTCTAATGCTTGTGTGGCTTCTTGTAAGTTTTGTGCTNNGCTTTTTATAGAAAACCAAATGATAATGAGGCCTATGTATTACCAAAAGATGAAATATTGAAAAAAGTACAAGAGCTCAAACATCTAAACGGTACTACACTTCTTATGCAAGGCGGTTTAAACCCAGGGCTTGGCCTTGATTATTTTGTGGATCTTATAAGTACAATACATAAAGAATTTCCAGATATAGATATACACTCTTTATCAGCTCCTGAGATTATATATCTTGCTAAAATAGAAAAAATGAGTATAAGAGATGTGATAAAAACCTTAAAAGATGCTGGGTTAAAATCCATACCTGGAGGTGGCGCTGAAGTGTTATCTCCAAGGGTAAGAGGTGTTATAAGCAAAGGCAAATGTACCACCGAAGAGTGGTTAGAGGTTCATCAAAGTGCCCATGAACTTGGTATGACCACCACCGCCACCATGATGTTTGGGCATTTAGAAACCATAGATGATATTTTGTATCATCTTAATCTTATAAGGGATTTACAAGATAAAACCCATGGTTTTACAGCTTTTATACCTTGGACTTTTCAAAAGGGTAATACAGAACTTGATTATGTAGAACCTGCTTCAAGTGTATATTATTTAAAAATCTTAGCTTTAAGTAGGTTGTTTTTATACAACTTTAAAAATATACAAGCTTCTCATGTCACTCAAACGATGCAGATAGGTACAGTGGCACTTCATTATGGAGCGAACGATTTGGGAAGTTTGATGCTTGAGGAAAATGTCATATCCTCCACAGATTTTAAAGTAAGAATACCAGCTATCACAGATATGGTTAACAACATTAAAAAAGCGGGTTTTATACCAGCTAGAAGAGATACATATTATAATATATTAGAAATCTACGATTAGGAGGTTTTATGAAAGCACCTGAGTTTTGTTTAAAAGGTATTGACGAAAAAGGTGAAGAAAAGGAGTTTTGTTTGAGGGATTTTAGAGGTAAAAAAGTGGTTTTATACTTTTATCCAAAAGACGATACGCCAGGATGTACAAAAGAAGCCTGT
>DDOS01000092.1:7649-7838 GCA_002341805.1 Aquificaceae bacterium UBA2488
TTACGGCGAGAAAAAGATGTATGGCAAAGTTACAAAAGGTATCATAAGATCAACATTTATTATAGATGAAGAGGGAAACATAGAAAAAGAATGGAAGAATGTAAAAGTGGATGGTCATGTGGAGGCTGTTATCAATTATTTTAAAAGCCAGAAAAGTTAAATCTTAGCCGGCGATGGGACTCGAACCCA
>DDOS01000110.1:0-5183 GCA_002341805.1 Aquificaceae bacterium UBA2488
GTACTATTTGTTAAGAAAAACTTGGATGAAGCTTATAAGACAGCAAAATTATGCAATGGAATAGTTGTAGATAAAAGTGAAGAATTTAAAGCGCTAATAATAAGAGGTACCCCTCAGCAAGTGGCTTACTGTGAAAATAAATTATCTAGTTATATCACAGGTTCCCCTAGACAAAATGTAATAAAATCCCAGACTTTCTATATAAAGTATATAGATTTGAACAAATTTGAAAAGCTTATAAAACCTTATATATCAGACAAAGCTATAATAACACCTATAAAAGGTATGAATGCTGTTACTGTGATAGATTATATACAAAATCTAGAAAAAATCAGGAAAAACCTAAAGCAATATATATCAGATAAGCCGATATATATACAAATAAATATAAAAGCTATAGAAATCAGTAAAGCTTACCAAAAACAGCTAGGGCTTGGCGTAGGAGGAGCCTATGCCGGGAGAGGTATAACATTATTCAATACTAATAATTTTAGCCAAACGCCTTTGGGTAATAGTTTTTCTTTCACTCCTGGACCAACTCCAAATGTGACCAGCTCAGCTATTACTATACCTTCTGGTCTTATATCTGGCATATATTCGGAAGGCAAGTTTCATGTTTTAGGTTTTGAAATACAAGCTTTAGAATCGATAAATAAAGCTAGGAGCGTGTTCAAAAGTACATTGCTAGCCATGAACGATCAACCTACAACTTTAACACAAGGTATAGAATATCCTTTTACAACTATCTCTACGCCTGGTCAAGCAGTACCCACTGTAACACTTCAAAACGTATTAAACTCTATAAAAGTGACACCACAGGTTTTACCGAATGGTAAGATTTTGCTAAATATAAATATGCAAAATATGTCTTTAGGGCCCTTAGCTGCGAATGGTCAACCTACCATAAATCAAAATAGTAATTCTTTATCCATAGTACTTTCAGATGGATCTACATTAGCAATAGGCGGAGTTGGTTTAGTGAACAAAAACAGCACTACTCAGGGTGTACCAGGATTGGATAAAGTGCCTATATTGGGCGCTGTGGGTATGAACAAGAATGAAAGCTCTAACAATACAAACTTATTTATCTTTATAACAGCTAAGAGGATACAAAAATGAGATTATCGAATATAAAGTATAAACCAGTTTATAATTTGTTTATATCCAGTGATTTTATAAATATAACTAAATTAGAACATGATGATATGTGCACAAATGTCTTAGATTATACTAAATCAACAGAATCTCAAACTATAATTCAAGAACTTGTTGCCAAACCAGAAATTTTAAATATCATATCATCATCAGACGTACATGTGGTACTGGACGAAAATTTTGGTGTAGTTAAGGTTAGGAGTTTACCAAAAGCTATAAAATCAAAAGATATTGAAAAAGCCCTGAGACTTTCGATAGAAACGGAAATAGGCCATAATACCAATAATTATTATTTATCTTATGATATATTAAATGAAACCAAGGATAACAAAAGCTATATATCAGTATACACGGAAAAGAACGATATCATCGTTTTGGAAAGTTTGTTGAAAAAAAATAAATCCAATATAAAAAGTATAACTTATTTTGTTATAGATTTCTTAAACGGTTTATTTTCCTTAGGTGTCACATTACCTATAAATGTAATTTATATATGTAATAATTATTACATGGTGCTCAAAGTAAATGATACCTTCATAGATTACAGAAAAAGAAATATATCTAATATAGGTTCAGAAAAACATACAATATTAGATGAAATACTTAATCATGCTTTAGTACTTGGTTTAGAAAATATAACCGTCATCCACTCATCATTATTTGATGAAGATAAAGAGCTATACGACGACATTTTGAAGGCTTCAATCATAGAAAATGAGATAAAACCTCCTTACGATTTTGATTGCTACATAAAGCATGTAAACAAAGGAGTATACTAATATGCCAAGATACCAATATGTAGCTTATACAGAGGGCGGTAAACTTGAAAAAAACATAGTAAACGCTCAAAACCAAGATGCACTAAGTAGAGAATTGGCATCCAGAGGACTTATAGCAATTTCCATAGAACTTGTAGAGGAAAAACATATAGGTTTTAGTTTTGGTAAAAAAGTTAAAGAAAAAGACATATCCTTAGTTTTTAGGCAGGTAGCTTTCCTAATACAGGTAGGCATAAGTGTACCGCAATCTTTCGAAATGGCTGCTATGCAGGTAAAAAATAAAGTATTTAAAGAGGCACTTTTAGATGTGGCTAAGGATGTCAGCGAAGGTATGACCACAAGTCAAGCTTTGAGTAAACGCAAAAATATATTTCCATCTATGCTTATAAGCTTAGCTACCACTGGGGAGGAAACTGGTCAATTAGATAGGACATTACTATTAGCTTCTGATTATTATGAAAAGCTTGCAAAAATAAAGGGTAGGATAAAAAGTGCATCCTTTTACCCATCTTTTGTACTTATAATAGCAACTGTAATAACAACGGGTATAATATACTTTTTAGTACCTATATTTGCTGGCATATACAAAGGGTTTGGAGCGCCATTACCAGCACCAACATTACTATTGGTAAAAGTATCAGAATTCTTGCACAACAATATATTTAAGTTTATTATTACATTGGTTATAATATCTTTTATATTTAGAAATCTTTATAAATCAAACAAAGAATTTAGAAAAAAAGTGGAACAACGATTATTCAAACTACCAGTGCTTGGTAATGTCTTTAGAAAGATAGCTATGAATTCTTTTGCCACATCGTTATCCGCTTTGTTTTCAAGTGGTATACCTCTTGATAGGGCCTTAGAGCTTATATCCCAAACGTCTACAATGGAGCTTTTTAAAGAAGGCGCTCAAAAAGCTGCTAACTCCCTGAAAGAAGGTAAACCTCTGTGGCAATCTCTTAGAGATACAAACTTATTTGAAGATATATTTATTTCGATGGTTAAAATTGGTGAAGAAACGGGTAGATTAGATGAATTACTACAATCTATAGTAAGATTTTATGAAGAAGAAGTTGATAAAACCATAGATGCCTTAATATCATTAATAGAACCAGCTATGATAGTGGTAATAGGTGGTATAATAGGTCTTATTCTTATAGCTCTTTACATGCCAATATTCAAAATAGGCTCACTTATAAAGAGTTAAAGGATTTTACCAGGGTTATAAAGATTTTTTGGATCAAAGGATTGTTTTATGGCTTTTAAAAGTCTGATACCAATATCTTTAAACTGCCATTCTAAAAATCTTCTCTTAGTAAGTCCAACACCATGCTCACCTGTTATAGAACCTTGATATGAAAGAGCTAACTCAAATACCTCATCAACAGCTTTTTCTGCTCTATGAAGCTCTTCTTGGCTCATTTTGTCATAAAGTATATTAACATGAAGGTTGCCATCTCCAATATGCCCAAAGTTCACTATCACAAGGTCATATTTTTTAGCAATCTCATTTATCTTTAAAAGAGCATCAGATAAATATATGCGAGGAAATACAATATCTTCGTTTATCTTACCAGATTTTATATTAGCAAGAGCTGGTCCTATGTTTTTACGAGAACTCCAAAGCTGCTGCTCATGAACTTTATTTTTGGCTTTTGTGACTCTTGCTCCAAGATTCATCAAAATTTCTTCTATATGCTTTAGTTCATATTCTACACTTCCTCGTGTACCATCCACTTCTATCAAAAGTACGCCTTCTGCTTCTTCTAATATACCAGCTGGATAAAATTTTTGAACTGCTATTATGGAGTTCTTATCCATAAACTCCAATGCAGAGGGCAATATTCCAGAAGTCATAATCTTTGTCACCGCTTCACCAATTTTTGACATATCATCAAACTCACCCATTATAGTGGATTTATGAGGGGGTTTTGGAATAAGTTTTAGTATAGCTTTTGAAACTATACCAAGCGTTCCTTCAGATCCAACTATGAGCCTTGTAAGATCATATCCTGCCACATCTTTTATGATAGGATTTCCAGTTTTTAAAAATTTCCCATCCTGTATATAGGTTTCTAATCCAAGCACGTATTCCTTAGTGACACCATATTTTAAGCATCTTGGACCACCAGCATTTTCCGCTATATTTCCACCTATGGTAGAATATTTAAAACTTGATGGGTCTGGCGGATAAAAAAGTCCTAAAGATTCCACATAATCTTGAAATTCGGAAGTAATAACGCCTGCTTCCACTTCGGCGGTGGTATTATCTACATCCACTTTAAAGTTATTCATTCTTTCTAAGGATACTACCACAGAGCCATCTACTACGGGTGTAGCGCCACCAGTGAGGCCAGAGCCAGCTCCTCTAGGTACCATAGGTATTTCTTCTTCATAACATATAGATGTTAAAATCTCAATATCCTGAGAGGATTCTGGAAAAATCACTGCAATTGGTGTGGTATGCTCTATTGGTATTGCAGTGGCATCGTAAGAGTATAGTTTTCTTTCTACTATAGAATCAATAACCTTATTACCAAGAGCATCTTTTAGCTTCCTTAGTTTTTTATCCATATATGATATTTTAGTTTTTGGCTTTTAGAATAAAAGAATATATCTCATGTACCATGCTCCCAAGAAGACAGATAAGCCACTTGTTCTTCAGTAAGCACATCTATCTCTATACCCATGGAAGCTAATTTCAAAGAAGCTACTCTTTTATCTATTTCATCTGGAACCTTGTATACGTCCTTATCTAATTTATCGTGATTTTTTAGTATATATTCTGCAGAGAGTGCTTGATTGGCAAAAGACATATCCATCACAGAAGCAGGATGACCCTCAGCAGCAGCTAAGTTTACAAGTCTTCCTTCTGCTAAAACATATATACGCTTTTTACCATTTTTTGTATTTAATATATATTCTTTTACCATTGGACGGACTTCTTTTTTCTCAACAGCATTTTCTTCTAAATATCTAACATCTATCTCCACATCAAAGTGTCCAGAATTTGACACAATAGCACCGTCTCTTATTACATCAAAATGCTCTTTCCTTATAACTTTTGTGTTGCCAGTCACAGTAACATATATATCTCCTATGGGAGCTGCTTTTTCCATTGGCATTACAGTAAATCCATCCATTCTTGCTTCAAGGGCTTTTAGTGGGTCTACTTCTGTCACAATCACATTTGCTCCCATGCCTCTAGCTCTCATGGCCACACCTTTGCCACACCATCCATAACCT
>DDOS01000110.1:5227-11441 GCA_002341805.1 Aquificaceae bacterium UBA2488
CTGTGCCATAGCGATTATCAAACATGTGCTTTGTATAAGCATCGTTTACCGCCACAACAGGAAATTTAAGAGCCTTATCCTTTGCCATAGCTCTTAACCTTATAACACCTGTGGTGGTTTCTTCCATAGCTCCGTAAATTTTATCAGTAAGTTCTTTATATTCTTTGTGAGCAGTAGATATTAGATCTGCTCCGTCATCTATTAAAATATTTGGGCTTTTATCTAAAATAGCTCTTAGATGTTTATAAAAAGTGTCGTTATCCTCTCCTTTTATGGCAAATACAGGAATATCGTAATCCTTTACCAAAGAAGCCGCCACATCATCTTGAGTAGATAATGGATTTGATGCACAAAGAGATATATTTGCACCACCTTCTTTTAGGGTAATCATAAGGTTTGCAGTCTCGGTAGTTACATGTAAACAAGCGCCTATGGTTATACCTTCAAAGGGCTTAGATTTTTTAAAATCTTCTCTTATACTTCTTAAAACTGGCATATCAATACCAGCCCATTCTATTCTTTGCCTTCCAAGAGTTGATAAAGACAAATCTTTTATATCATACTTCATATTACCTCTCCTTTTTTATTTTGAAAATACATTTTTCTTTGCCTTGAGCTTGACAAGATATTTCTTCTACACTGTATTTGGCTTGTAAAAGCTCAGATAAAAATCCTGCAAAAAATCCTGCCATAGGCTCACAAACAGGCTTTTTACTTTGGGGTATAGCCTCCACTAATATAGAACCTTCCACATATATTTCCATATTTTCTATAGAATATTCTAAAAATGTTATAAGCCTTGAAGATTCTGCTATTATAGTAAGTAAATCAAGGGCTTCTGTCAGCTTATCAGTAGATACTTCATATCTCTCTTTGAGAGTGATAGCTCCTTTTTTGCCCCCAAGCTCTGCTGCCTTTTTAACAAACTTACCTACTCCTATGGTATTTAGTTTGAAAAGCTCTTTATATCCATCTATGAGAGCAGATCTGTGTATCAATACTGATTCTCTTTCTATAGCCTCTGCCAAAATCCTCAAATTATCTTTAAATTCCATATTTCACCTATAAAATATTATATCATTATAATAAGATTTCATCATAATCTATATAATCATAGGTTTCTCTGCTTCTTACAAGACGCTCTTTTTTGTTATCCACAAGCACTTCCGCTGCCCTTGGCCTTATATTATAATGGCTTGACATAGAAAATCCATAAGCACCAGCGCTTAATATTGCAAGATAATCTCCTCTATCTACTNNTCCATAAGCTCCAGCACTTAGCACTGCTAAGTAATCTCCTCTATCCACTTTTTGAATTTCTCTATCTTGAGCTAAGAAATCTCCAGTCTCACAGATAGGCCCCACTATATCTGTTTTTATATATTCTTGGTATTTGGCTTTTACTGAAACTATATGATGATAAGCTCCATATATGGATGGTCTTATGAGATCATTCATACCTGCATCCACTATCACAAAATGCTTATGTCCTTTATCTTTTAAAAATTGCACTTGGGTTATCAAAATACCAGCATTTCCCACCATAGATCTACCTGGTTCTAAACAAAGTTTTGCATCTATATCTTTAAAAACTGGTAATACGGCATCCGCCAAATCCTTTGGATGTGGTTCTGATTCTTCTGGTTTGTATTTTATACCAAGACCACCACCTATGTCCACATATTTTATCTCGATGCCTTCTTTTATAAGGTCAAAATAAAGATCTCTTATTTTTTCTGCAGCTTCTATGTAAGGAGAAGTATCCAAAAGCTGTGAGCCAATATGACAATGTATACCCACTATATTTAAGTTTTTTAGGCTTTTGGCATAAAGATATTCTTGCTTGGCAGTTTTTATATCTACTCCAAACTTACTTTTTTTCATACCTGTTGATATGTAAGGATGAGTTTTTGGATCCACATCTGGATTTACTCTTATAGCTACATTTGCCTTTTTATCCATAGAGTCTGCGATATCATTTAAAACCTCTAACTCCATCACAGATTCTACATTAAACATCTTTATATTGGCTTCTATGGCCATTTTTAGCTCATCTATAGTTTTACCAACACCAGCATAGACTATATTATCTGGGGATATACCTGCTTTTAAAGCTTTTCTTAGCTCACCTCCTGATACCACATCAGCACCAAAATCCTCTCCTTTTAAAAGTTTTATAATGCTGAAATTCCCATTAGCCTTGACTGCATAATGAAAATCTGCATGCTTGAAGGCTTCTTTGTAAGCTTTTGCCTTATCTCTTATATAAGAAGCCGAATACACATACAAAGGAGTATTATATTTCTTAGCAAGTTCTTCTAAACTTATATCTTCTAAAAAAAGCGTATTGTGCTTTTGGTCTAAATATTTGTTGTAATCTTTTAACATATTACCTCCTCTTTGGTGATATAACATACTGCTACAGTATATTCTTTTTCATGGGATATTGAAACAAAAGCTTTTAAATGATTTTTTAAAAAAATGTCTTTGATCTCTTGGTTTAAGATATTTAAAATAGGCATACCATTTTGAGCTTTTAATATCTCAAAATCCTTTAAATAAGATTTTATACTAAAAGCCATAAAACAAGCTTTTATGCAAGCTTCTTTTGATGCAAATCTACCACATAAAAACTGTGTATTGTTTTTATATAGATTTATCTCAGATGTGGTATAGACTTTATTTAAGAAATGGACACCAAACCTGCTTAGAGCAGATTCGATGCGGGCATTTTTAACTATATCTATGCCTAACAATCCTCTTGAATCCTTAATTTCTTAAGCATATTTATAGCAGGACACCAGTTGGTAAAAGCTGATTGAATTTGATTTAAAGCCATAAACACTATAAAGAGCTTCCAAAACCACCATACATCAGAATGCCATATACCAAATATAAACACAAACAACAGCACACTACCAGATAGAAGTCTTAAAGCTTGGCTCATCCTCATATATTAACCTCCAATAAATAAAATATTTACGGCCCTATATGTCTCAAAAACGGTGGAATCTCTTCATGCTTATTCCAACCGCATTCCTCAAGCTTGTTTTCTATGTATTCTCTAGATTTTCCAGTTTTTTCAACAAGATAATCCATAAACTCTTTTCTTTTCCCTCTAAATTCTTCTATATCATCCTCTGTTAAATCAGCAAATACAGATACTATTCTGTTTTTAACAGTCTTCCAAGCGCCCTCGTTAGAATATAAACTAAAATGCTTATTCCTCACAGTTTCCTTAATCAAGTTTTCTCTAAGAACATAAAGTTTTTCTGGATTTATAGCTATTATTGCTTCGGCCATTATAGGATCAGTAGTATAGAATATGCCAAACAATTTGCCAAGTATTTTTCTTTGAGTTCTTATTATCCTATCAAGTATTTCTTGAACTTCTGATTCTAATTTCCCATAAATCAGATCCATATAATTTAACTCTTCTAGCTCTAACCCACCAATATATCTTATGAAATCAGCCACTTTATAATCACTAGAACCATCATATTTTCTATCTACACCTTTTGCTTCCAAATTCTCTCCATAATCTAAAATAACATCTGTGTGTAGTGGAGGTATAATATGATAGTTTGTCGATTCCCATCCTGCTTTTCTTAAGATTTGTTCAGCACCTTCTTTAGATATTCTATATTTATCCATTAAGAGATTTATAAGACCGTCTCTGTCATTTCTATATTTATCCAAAGCTTCATCTGATATTTCTATATCAATGTATACAAGTTTGTCTTTCCCATCTTCATTTATTAATATATTTTTTCTACCATTGATATGTTTTTTTATAAATTTCCAGTCCTCATCTGTCATCACAGGTTCTATATGCCATTCTTTAGAAAGCTCATCTTCTAGTTCAAGATAAGGTATAGTTTCATACCACGTAGCCTTATTAAGCTTAGTCTCTATAGAAATCTCATTTTCTCCAAGTTTATTTTTAACATACTCTACAAAATCTTTTCTCTTGAATTTGAACTCATCTAATTCCTCAAGGCTTAATGCTGGGAATAGTATTTTTAGTTTATATTTAATAAAATCCCAATTACCAAAAAGATTTTGAGGTTCAGAAGCCTCATAACCGTACGGATTTTTTTCTATAAATTCAAAATAATATCCTATAAACTTTTTTACTCTTGGATCCGTGAAAGCAAGAACATTTATAAAATCAGGGTCGTAAAATTCTATTATACCAATTAGTCTAGCTATGTTTATTTTTTTAATATTCTGTACGTGCGTTAATTCTATAGAATAAAGTTTTGGTAATTGCATTACAGCTGNNAATATTCGTTAAGCGTATACATTTCTGATTTTAGCAAACTTCTGAAAAAAGCTAACTTTTCCCTATTTGATAGCTCCTTTTTGTCAATAAAAAACATTAACATAATACACCTCCTATGATATAGCTACAGCCTCCTCTACCACTTCCTCAGGGTGGGCTATGCGACCTAATACGGCACTGGCTGCTACCACTGCAGGATTTGCCAAATAAGCTTCGGATTGTGGATGTCCCATTCTACCTGGGAAATTCCTATTGGATGTAGAGATACATCTTTCACCTTTAGCAAGAATACCCATATGTCCACCAAGACAAGGACCGCAGGTGGATGCACTTACCACGCATCCTGCTTCTATGAATATATCTATAAGTCCTTCATGAAGAGCTTGCATATAAACATTTTTAGAAGCAGGTATCACTATGCATCTTGTATAAGGATGAACTTTTTTACCTTTTAATATTTTGGCAGCTATCCTTAAATCCTCTATTCTACCATTAGTACAAGAACCTATGAAAGCTTGATCTATAGATATGTGAGTTGATTCATATACGCTATGCACATTAGAAGGCAAATATGGCCATGCCACCATCGGCTCTAACTTAGAAGCATCCCATTCAAATATATCAGAATAATGAGCATCTTTATCGCTCTCATATATAGTATATGGTTTCTTAGCTCTTTTCTCTACATACTCTATAGTTTTTTGATCTGGAGATATTATACCTGCTTTACCACCTGCCTCGATAGCCATATTGGCAATCGTAAGACGTTGAGATATACCTAATGATCTTATAGCCTCTCCATCAAACTCCATAGATTTATAAAGAGCTCCATCAACTCCTATCTGGCCAATTGTATACAATATAAGATCTTTACCGCTCACCCATTCGTTTAATCTACCATAAAATGTAAACTTCATAGATTCTGGGATTTTTAGCCATATCTCACCAGTAACTATCGCATAAGCTAAATCTGTGCTACCTACACCAGTGGAAAAAGCCCCGATACCTCCATAAGTACATGTGTGAGAATCCGCCCCCACCACTAAATCCCCTGGTACCACTATGCCATTTTCTGGCAACAATGTATGCTCTATACCTTCACCTTCTTGGAAAAACCATTTTATATTGTGCTTTTTAGCAAAATCTCTAACAATTTTTGCTTGCTCTGCAGATTTTATGTCCTTAGCAGGCACAAAATGTGATAACACAAGAGCTATCTTATCCTTATCAAATACTTTATCTAAACCATATTTTTCAAGGGTTTTGATAGATAAAGGCGCTGTCACATCATTTGCCATTGCCAAATCTATCTTGGCGGTTACCAACTCACCTGAAAATACCTCTTTTTTACTGGTATGAGCCGCTATAATTTTCTCAGATATAGTATGTCCCATGCTTTTACCTCACATAAAAAAAATTTATTGTATTGTAAATTAAGAAGCTCTTAATGTCAATAGATCTTATCATACGTTCACAAGCCCTTCGGAATGGGTTATGCTATCAGGCGTTTTCTGTTCTAAAGGTTCCTCTTGTTTACAAGCATTTTTAATTTCTACGCCATGAAGTTGTAATATAGCCACAAATTCTTTACAATCAATTGTTTCTTTCTCTATAAGCCTCTTTACCACACTGCTCAAAGCTTCTTTGTTGCTTTGGATGATATCTCTTGTTTCTTCATAAGCTTTTGTTAAAAGCTCTTGAACTTCTTTATCTATCTCTTTTAAAAGCTCTGGACTACCTTCAGTAACAGTAGAACCACCTAAGAATGGATTTGTAGTACGTCTTACAGATATTGGACCAACATGCTCACTCATACCCCAAGTAGCCACTATTCTATAAGTCAAATCTGTAGCCCTTTGAAGATCATTTTCTGCTCCTGTGGTGATACCATCTTTACCATAAAATACTTCTTCTGCACATCTTCCGCCC
>DDOS01000110.1:11500-11764 GCA_002341805.1 Aquificaceae bacterium UBA2488
TATAGATACTTTATGGAGCGGATCGGCATTCGGCATCATAAGACCCATGAGAGCATGTCCTGCTTCATGAACAGCTATTTTTTCCTTTTCTCTTGGAGATATAGCCATTCCTCTTCTCTCAAGACCCATCATCACTCTATCAATTGCTTCTTCCAAATCTTCCATACTAATAAGATCTTTTCGCTTTCTTGCCGCTAAGAGAGCTGCTTCGTTTAATATGTTTTCCAAATCCGCTCCCGTAAAACCTGGAGTAGCTCTTGCAAT
>DDOS01000027.1 GCA_002341805.1 Aquificaceae bacterium UBA2488
ATTTTCTTTCTTTGAGTATATGACCCCCCAAGCAGAAGAAGTTATAAAAGCTAAAAAGGAGGAAGGCCTCATATGACAGAACAAAGCTTCACGAGAAAGAGATTAAACATTCGTATGCCAGGTTTGGGTGGTCAAGGTGCTGTCACTGCAGCTCACATAATAGCAACTTCGGCTGATCATGAAGGATATTATGCTGTTTCAAATCCATTCTTTGGTGCTGAAAAGCGTATGGCTCCTGCAGAATCTTATGCAAGAATAGGCATAGAACCTATATACGATAGAGGTGAAGTGGTTTATCCAGATATAATTATGGTATTCCACGAGCATGTTATCACAATGGGTAAATCGTATACGATGCCTTTTTACTCTGGTATCAAAAGAAACGGTGTCATCATAATAAACACTCATGAAGATTTACTTAAAAAAGAAGACTACGATAGGCTAAATGCTCTGAATGTAAAAGTTTTTAACTTTCCTGCCACAAAGATAGCAGCAGAGATTGCAGGTACCGAACTTTCTACAAATATGGCGATGCTTGGGGCGCTTTTTGGCATCACTCAAATAGTGAGTCTTCAAGCTATAGAAGAAGGTATAAAATCAAGGTTTATGAAAAAGTTTGTAGCTTCTGGTGGTACGGCATCTCTTGACTCTGCCTTAGAGCGTAAGTTTAAGAAAAAGTTAGAACTTATCGAGAAAAACCTAAATACCGCAAAAGATGCATTTGAAAGAGGTTTAGCTTGGGCTAAAGAAAACGGTATAAGCCCGATGCTCCCACCTTCTCCAAATAAAAAAGAAGTAGCCGTATAAACGTTATCCCTTCCCTATTTGGGAAGGGTTTATATCACACTTGCTATCAAATAATTTGAAATAAGCCAATACTGTTTTTTTATAGATACTCTATTTTTGTCTTCTTTAAAATACTCCTTCAAATGTTTTGGGATTTTAATAAGATTTTTATCTACTCCAAACATGGTTCTTAAACCCATCATAATCTTATTTTTAACATCGTCTTCTTCGCTTATAATCGTTGGGTTAAAAGCTCTCTTGTGTACTTTCTCTTTGTAGGCTTCTATACTCTTTGGATTTGAAAATATAAATTTATCTACCTTAGAGGAAGCCCCAGCTCCAAGCCCTAAATAATCTTCGTAATTCCAATATATTAAGTTGTGCTTGGCTAAAAAGTCTTTTTTGGCAAAATTTGATATTTCGTAGTGTATATAAGATGTTAATTTTTTTTCCAAAAGCTCATAAAACAGAGATATCTCTTCTTCGGATTTTTCATGTTGTTTTTTATCGTATAAAATTGTATCCTGATAAAAAGTAAGCATGTAAAAAGATAGATGAGATAAGTCAAAAAATAGCGCCATATTTATATCTTTTTCAAAATCTTTTAAGCTTTGATTGGGAATGCCCCATATGATATCTATACTTATATTATCAAATAGTTTTTTAGCAGTTTCTATAGACATTATAGCATCTTTCAAATCATGCTCTCGTCCAAGCCATTTTAAAGAGGATTCGTTAAAACTCTGAATACCAAAGCTAAGCCTATTTATACCGATATCTTTTAGTATTTTAAAATCTTCATAATTATAATCTCTCGGATTTAACTCCATGGTTATTTCTTCTACATTATCTAAATTTATTAGGTTTTTCAGCTTTTTAAAAAAAGATTCATAAATTCTTGGATTAAAAATAGAAGGTGTTCCACCACCAAAATATATGGTTTTAATATTGTATTCAAATGAATACATCTTTAGCTCTTCTATTAGCATATCAAAATAAGATTCGTCTTTCTGAGATACTACCGAGAAAAAATCGCAATAATGGCATTTGATAGAACAGTATGGTATATGAATATAAAGACCTTTTACCATGATATATTTGGTATATGCTCTATCTTATCTTTATATATAGCTATTGCATCTATCTGAAGGGAGTCTATATCTATGGAGTTTGATATGGCGTATTCTAAGAAGCATTTTCTTATTCTTTCTATCTTTTGGTTATTTATACGTTCTCGGGGTATGCCATAGAAGTTGGTGTAGTTTCCTTTTATCTCAAAAGCTATAAACTTATCACCTTTTTTGGCTATTATATCTATTTCACCTGTTTTGCATCTATGGTTTCGTTTTATTATGATATATACATTTTTACTAAGCCAATCACAAGCCATATCTTCAAAGTTTTTTCCTTTCATATGCTAAAATATATTTTATATGAAAGCAGTGTTTATAGGTGCTACTTCGGATATAGCTATAGCCACCGAAGAAGAGTTTGCCAAAAATGGTTTTGAGCTTTTTTTGCTTGGAAGAAACGCTTCTAAATTAGAAGAGATTTCGAATCATATAAATGTAATATCTTCTAAAAAGCCAAAATACTATGTTTTAGACCTAACTGATTATCAAAGGCTAAAAGAAGCCTTAGATGAAATATTTAGTCAAAATACCATAGATGTGGTTTTGATATTTCAAGGATATTTACCAAAGGATGTATACGATGAAGCTGAGATAATAAACACCATAGAGATAAACTATACTTCCTGTGTGATATCTTGTAATTTTTCTGTTATTCATATGTTAAAACAAAATCACGGTATGATAATAGGGATATCCTCAGTGGCAGGGGATAGAGCAAGACCATCAAACTCTTTATACGGTTCTGCAAAGGCAGGTTTTAGCTTTTATTTGGAGGGGCTTAGATACTGTATG
>DDOS01000028.1:0-1989 GCA_002341805.1 Aquificaceae bacterium UBA2488
CATCACATGACACCAATGACAAGATGAATACCCTATAGATAAAAATATGGGCTTATTCTCTTTTTGGGCTTTTTCAAAAGCCTCTTCGCCCCAAGGATACCAATCCACTGGGTTATATGCATGCATTTTAAGATATGGGCTTTTTTCATTGATCAATCTATTTGCTTTTTTCATGCAAAAAATATATTATATTATTAAAAAATTTTGATATTTAAAATCAGGAATATGGCCTTATTATAATGTTATTTGCTCTCAAAAGTCTCTGAGAGTTTGTTGGAAAGAATATCTATATCATCTTCTTCTGCTAGCCCTAAGTAAGATAATAGTTTTTCCACGCTTACCCACTTTTTCAAGACCATACCTTGGGTAATAAGTTTATCAAAAGGCTCTATATGGTCTATCATGCCAATATCGTATAAAAACTTTTCAAAANNATATATATATCTACATTCATCCATTTGTTGGTTATATCTTTGTCAAAGGGAAGTTTATCGTTTTTGGGATCTGTAAATCTTATAAAATACCAAGAAGAATCGAAGAATGTATCCATTGTATCTATCTCTCTTTTGGCGAGAGCTTTGCACTTAGGACATGTGGTGTTTACAAAATCTTTAGCGGTTTCTAAAGGGTTTCCATGTCCTGTAAACTCCACATCTTTTGGAAGCTTCACAGGAAGCTCTTCATAGGGTACAGGTATTATACCACAACGCTCACAATGAATCATGGGTATAGGTGTTCCCCAATAGCGTTGTCTTGATACATTCCAATCTTTTAACTTGTAAGTGATCTTTTCTATACTTAAGTTTTTGGCTTTTAAAAGCCCTAAAATCTTAATCTTAGCCTCTTCTGAGCTAAGCCCATCAAACTCACTAGAGTTTATGAGAGTACCTGACTCCTCGTAAGCGGATTTTGAAAAATCATGGTCTTTTGATGGTTTTATCACGGGTATTATATCTAAATTATACTTTTTAGCAAAATCAAAATCTCTTTGATCATGGGCTGGCACTGCCATTATAGCCCCAGTTCCATAATCCATAAGTATATAGTTTGCTGTGTATATAGGTATCTCTTTTTGATTTATAGGATTTATGACGTATATACCAGTGAATACACCTTCTTTTGTGGCCATTGTACCACGTTCTTTGGTGGATAGTTTTGACATCTTTTCTATAAAATCTTTTAAGGCTTGATTGGAAGAAGCTAAAACTTTTGATAGAGGATGTTCTGGGGCAATAGCCATGAAACTAACCCCGTATATGGTATCTATACGAGTGGTAAATATTTCTAAATATTCAAAATCTTGTATCCTGCTTTTAAGAGGAAACTTCACCAATGCACCTACACTTTTACCTATCCAATTTTTTTGCTGTATTAATACCTTAGAAGGCCATTTTCCTTCTAAAAGCTCCAAATCTTTTAAAAGCCTTTCTGCATAATCTGTNNTTTATATACCAAGAGGGTATCTCTTTTTGGACAATGGTAGTCCCGCATCGCCAGCATTTTCCATCTATCACCTGCTCATTGGCAAGCACTGTTTGGTCTTGAGGACACCAATTTACTACGGCACTTTTGCGATAGGCTATGCCTTTTTCATACATTTTTAGAAATATCCATTGATTCCATTTGTAGTATTCTTTATCACAAGTGGCAAACTCCCTATCCCAATCGTAAGAAAGACCAAGGGATTTTAGCTGATTTCTCATATAATCTATGTTTGAATATGTCCAAACATCTGGTTTGAGGTTGTTTTTTATAGCTGCATTTTCTGCAGGAAGACCAAAAGCATCCCATCCCATCGGATGTAAGACAGAATGTCCTTGCATTCTCTTTATACGGGCTATAGCATCTCCAATGGTGTAATTTCTCACATGTCCCATGTGGATTTTGCCAGAAGGATAGGGAAACATCTCTAAAATATATTGTTTGTTGATAGGGGCTTGCTCTTTTTTGTCTTTAGCCCAACGTTCTTGCCACTTTTTTTCTATGCTT
>DDOS01000028.1:2037-11404 GCA_002341805.1 Aquificaceae bacterium UBA2488
TCTAAAAGCCTAAAACCAAACATCATAGCTGTGGCTGGTCCTCTACTGGTGATAATATTCTCATCTTCTACTACAATTTCTTCTTGATATAAATGTGGATCAAACTCTATCTTCACAGAAGGATGAGAGGTGACTTTTTTATCCTCCACTACTCCAAAAGCCTTTAAAGCAGTAGGACCTGCACATATAGCCCCTATATACTTTTTCTTAGAGCTAAGGAAATTTATGAGTTCTTTAGCTTTTTGGCTTTTCTTAATATTATCAACTCCAGTTAGACCACCAGGGACTATAACCATATCAAGCTCTTCAGCAGATACTTTGTCTATGGTAATATCGGTTTTGATAGCTACGTTTCTAGCGCTTTTTATAAGCTCTTCTTCAACACCTATTATTAAAATCTCTATTCCACCTCTTCGTAAAATATCAATAGGAGCTATGGCCTCTATCTCTTCAAAACCATTGGCTAACAAAACACCTACTCTCATGTGTTGTTCATCCTTCTTGTATCAAATTTAACTTCTTTAGCCCACTCTGGTCTTCTATTTAACCAGCTTAACATGTTTTCAAAGGATTTTGAGTAGCATACTTCGCACATCAAAGACCCATCATCTAATATTTTTGAGTTATCATCGCAACACTCTGTTATATTCCAAAACTCATAGTTATCGTGAAGTATGATTTTATCGCATCCTTTACATACATATAGCTTATAGGATTTGGCATTTATAATATCCAACACATTCTCATTAGTTATCTCTTGATCTAAAATGTTAGATAAAAACTCTAACTGGTCTTTGTTAAATTCCATCAGGCTACTTCTTCCTTTGCATCAGGCATTATCATCTTTATAGCGTTTCTCTTTAAAATATCAGAACATACATAAACACACAAAGCACAACCTTTGCATCTATTGGCTATCACATAAGCGTGATGTTCTTCATCACTATACATAAGAGTGTTTGGCTCAGGGCAGAACAATGTACACTGCTTACAATTGTATTTGCTGCATTCTTCATCTATAACTTTAGCTACATAGTACATATCAAACCTCCTAAAGTAAGATAAGATTATATTATACCATTTATTCAAAATGTTTATGCTTTTAAATATAATATATGGAGACGAGGGGAGTTGAACCCCCGGCCTACACCTTGCGAAGGTGCCGCTCTCCCACTGAGCTACATCCCCTATTTAAATATTTTATAACAAGATAAGATTTATTGTATGTTAGATTGAATAAATACAAGTAAATAAATGTATATTAATTTTTAATGATCATAAAGTATTGATTTTTGTATAAGATGATATATATTATTTATCTAAATAAGTATTAAACATAAGGTTAAGAGTATGAGAAAGGGATTTAGTATAACAGAACTCATAGTGGTAATAGTTATAATAGCCATATTTGCGATGGTAGTGGTGCCGTCTTGGGTTGGATTTATAAGGTCTATGGCTTTTTCTAAGTATAGTTCTTATTTAGAATTGCTAGCAAGAAGAGCTCAGATTTTAGCAAGGCAACAGAACTCAGTTATATCCGTATGCGTCTCAAATCCTTCAAGTATATATGTAGAAAACTTAGGATACAATCTCAGCGCAAGCCCATGCTCTGGTAATGTTATCGGAGGAGACAGTATCGTAGTAGATCCTCAATATCAATCCTATATACAGATAGAAGGTAGTGGTTTTTCGTTCGATCCTAGGGGATATGCAGAAACACCAGGTTATATATGTTTACAAAGAACCGATACAAATCAATACTATATTATATGCGTAAATCAATTTGGGGGCGTTACTACATCTCAGGGGAATGGCTTATGCCCAACAAGTTGCTAAAAAAGAATGATGGTTTTACATTATTAGAAGCTATTGTTAGCGTAGGTATTTTGGCTATAGTGGTTGCCATAGTAATGTATGGAATAACAGCCTATCTTAATTATACAAGACAAGATTTTATATACATGTGCTTAGTAGAGGCTGCACAATCTGGAATACAACAAGCTCAGGCGGATCCAAGCACAGTAGGTACTAATACTGTTTACACTTGTGGAAGCTTACCCATAAATGTTTCTACAAGTATAGTATCTGGAAATATACCTAATCCGCCCCCGCCACCATATGCAAGTCAATCTTCTTGTGCCGTAGTGGAGTCAGATGCTACTTATAGCGGTCAAACATCTTCTATAAGGGGTGAAGTATGCAACTTCCAATGAAGAATAAAGGATTTTCTATCACAGAGTTAATGGTAGCAATGGCAGTTAGTCTCATAATAGTGGGTGCTGCATACTATGTATATAAAGATACGATACAATCTTTTGCATTGCAAAGAAATATAACCTCTGTAAAAGAAGCTACAAAACAAACACTCATGGGTTTAGATTGGTTTTCAGAGAATTGGGGATATGGTGTACCATGCAATAATTCAAATGTAGAGCAATGCAATCAAGTTTATGTGGATACGAATCCGAATCAGCCACCACCATTTCCACCACCAAGTTCTTTATACGTAAAGATTGTTAGTGGTGGCTCTGGAAATCCATGTCCAAGCGTATATTTTTATGGGAGTTTGGGAGGGGAAGGTTTTGTTCAGAGCTTAGCATCCACAAACACCGTTAATATGGTAAGTTGTAGATTAAACGACTCCGCTGATCAAAACTGCTACTACTTATGGCGAGGAGCCCAAATAATAAACAATCAAAATCCTCAACTTGGCTCTACTTCTCAACCCATAATGTTCTCTATAAGTGGTTTGTCTACTAACGATGCTTATTGTGGTAACGTAAGTGTCTCTAATCCATATAATGCTTCGATGTCCAATGTGGTAAACGCTCTAAATGGTCAAGTCATTGTTTATAATGGACCAAACCAAGCATATTCCAGCATAGAGTTATTGCAAAATGGAGATCTTCTGATAAGAGTTCCTCAGCTTATACATATGTATTGTGCACAGAATCCACAAGATAACAACAATTGGTGGCTCTATGTGTCCACCCAAGATATGGCTGCTCCATATTGTAATGCATCTATGGTACCTATTCCTGTTATGAGGGTTAGGTCTTTTAGTGTTACTCCTGTATCAAACGGTATACAGGTAAATGCAACTGTAATAAATGCTCATGGGGATACAATAAGTGTGCAAAGGTTTTATGGTAAATAAGGGGGTCATTATGAAAAGGAACGGATTTTCTTTAATAACTGTTCTTGTGTTATCGGCTATAACTATTATGCTTGTTATGGCTGGGNNTATTTTTCTTTTATAAGCTTTCAAAACACTGCCTCGGAAGCTGAGTATTATAGAGCCCAAAGAGCAGCGGATACATGTCTTATGGCTGCTATGGACTCGGTAAATTCTACTGGATTTTGTGGAAACAGAACTCTTAACAATACTCAGTTAAATATACCACTTAGACATTCATCTTGTAGTGTTACATTTTATCAAAGCAGTAGGATGTGCTTTTTAACTGCTACTGGTGGTATAAATGGTACAAGTGTTAGTGTTAATGAGACATCCATGATACAAGCTTTTTATGGCGTTGGACTATATACTGTAAGAGGTGGTGTAAATGCTACATATAATAATGGATTTTTGAGTGGATGTGATTATAATTCAAATTCGAAGGGTTGTTATGTTCCAGCTTTTATAGCCTCTTCTGGAAATATAATTTTAAATGGTTATACCCCTCAGTATTGTCCATCAAGTCAAGCAGCTGAAGGATATTCTGGCATATATGGTGAACCACCAAAGTTCACAAATGCGCCTTTTACAGATTTAACACCATTGTTTTTTAATGTAAATTGTTTTGGCTCTAACTTTTCTGCTGACTCAAGCAGTGGGGGATGTAATTATGGATTAACAGATGCTCTTGTAACCACTTATGCGTTGCCATATACTTCTTCCAATGGAAATACTTCATCAGATTTTACTTTTGACCAATATGGTCAACCAATAATAAATCAAAATCTTTTAAATGACTTACGAAATTTTTCAAATGACTTACAAAGTGGCATTGTTCCAAATGAGTTAAATAATATTCAAACTTCTAGCTGTGGGTGTATAAATCCTAGTAGCCCGATCAACCTATCTAGTCTATCATCTTCTTGTCCAAATATAAATTTCTCATCTTGTCCCAATGGTATTTACATATATTTAAATAATGGTAATTCATATACAATAACAAACACATATTCTCAATCTATACCTTTATATATTTATGCATACAATTCATCATTAAATCTTAATCCTGTTTCTGGTAGCGTTTTAGGTCAAAATAGCTATGGAGAAAATACATATAATCTAAATATATACGACATTATTTATCCGCCAAATGCTAATTCTTCTAACAATGATATAATTAACATCTCTGGTGGTCTATCTAATGCTAGGATATTAACCGCTACTGAAATTCAAGACAATGATAGCAATCCAATATCTAACTCTACCATCATACAAGCACTTGATAATAGCAACCAAAACAACTCCTCCAGTATATCTCCAGAATATTTCACAAACAATAATAACAATGGCAATAATATATACATCCAAAACTCAAAAATTATTACGAAAGGAATAATATTTCCATTTGGAAATGGAAATATATACGCCTATGGTGACTTAGCTTATTTGTATGCTGACGCTTGTTCAAATCCAAATAAATGCTCAAGAAGCTCAAGTAACCCTTATACAAATCCTTGTCCTAACAATAATATTTATAGATGTGGATGGTATGTAAATAATGCATATTTTGGCATTGATCAAAATGGGAATCTTCAAGATAGTTCTGGAAACTCTTTAACATCACTTTTAATAAACAATAATTCTATAGTTTTTGCTAATTCCAATAACTTTGGTGGTATTTACTTTGGACAAGATGTAACTTACATTCGTAGCTATTATGCTACGCTTGAAGGTTTTCTTGTAAGAAATTTTCCTCCAAATCTTTCTCTAAATATTAATTTTATTCCAAGTACATACTTTCAGTTTAATTTAAATGCTATAAATAGTCTTACATACAATCCAAATACAGGCACAGGTTTTTGGTTTGTAAGACCAGTAAGTTGTTTAAGAGAACCACCCACTCCAGCTTATATGTCTATTATAACACGAATGACTACTTGGTAAACATATGCTCACAACTATCTTTTAAAATACAGCCTTCGCACAAGGGCTTTTTAAGGCAATGCTCTTTGGCAAGTTTTACGATAAGGGCATGGTATTCTTTATATAAATTTATATCTTCTTGTACCTGGCTTTTAATAAAGAAAGCATATTCATCGTATTCCTTAAACTTTATATTAAAAACTCTTTCTAATATCCTCTTAGTGTAGGCATCTATCACAAAATACGGTTTATCATAAGCGTATAGCAAAATAGAATCTGCGGTTTCTTTTCCAATACCTTTTATATTTAAAAGCTCATCTCGTTTTATATTATCGTGCATATTGTTGGATATCTCTTTTAATATCAGAGATTTTCTTTTGAAAAAACCAGCGGGTCTTATAAGAGATTGAAGTAGATTTATATCCATTGTTTTTATAACATTTAGGCTAAGGGCATGTTTGGATTTTAGATTATCAAGGGCTTTTTCTACATTTTTCCAAGCGGTGTTTTGAGTGAGAATGGCTCCTATTATAATCTCATCTTTTGGGTCTGTTTTATGGATTTTATGATAATCATAATCCACAGGCCACCAGTTTTGATAGCCAAATGTTTCTAAGAGCCTATTATATAGGTCTAAGAGATTCATATTTGTTTTTTTAGTTTTTCCACATAAGCAAGTATTTTAGCCACAGCTTTATATAACTCTGGTGGGATTTCTTCATATATATCAAGAGTGTAGGCGGCTGATAGAAGTTTTTCATCTTTTATGACAGGAACATCGTTTTCTTTGGCAAGTTCTACAATCTTATCTGCTATATAGCCTTGACCTTTTGCCACAAGCTTTGGAGTGCTGTCTTTACCTTTTTCGTATCTTAGGGCTATAGCTTTTTTGTTTTTCTCATCCATACTAACTAAATATATTTAAATTTTCTGATTTGTTAATATCCACAAGCACCCTATTGTTAAACTGCTCTTTTTTCTCTTCGTATATAGATATATCTTCCACATTTAGGCTCTCTTCTTTTAATATATTTTTTAGCTCATCTTTTGAAGATTCTAACGCTTTTGCCAAAGGTGATATATCTGTGTAAAAGCTAATCCTTAGATTTTTTGAAGCTTTTGGCATTTCTAATATACTTCCTAAAAATCCATCCTCCCAATTTAGTTTTATAAATGCCTTGTAAGAGTTTTCTTTTTTACTAAAAGCCATAAAACCTTTTTTCTTGGAGGATTTTTCCTCAAAATTTACAAAAAAGCTGTTGTTTTGAAGGATAAACTCTTGGGCTAAGTTTATAGAGTTTAATATGTTTAAATCTTCTTTTAACTGGTTTAGTTTTGTATCAAAGCTAACATTGTTGCTCATCTTATCAAGCTCTTTTAATACATGTTTTGATATATCTTGGATGTTTTTGGCATTTAATATGATTTGATTTGATAATTCTTTCATTACGCTATCTATATTTTTTGATAAAGTTAATATTAGATTTTTAAGGGGTTGGTCTTCTATATTTTTTATAATTTCTTCTGGATTTTTTGTTAAAAGCTCAAAAACCAAAGATGGATTTTTGGTTATAAGCTCTTTCAAAACTGGGTTTTTTATATTTAGTGTGTTTTGTAGGCTTTTAAAAAAATCATTTATAGGAGGAAGGTTTTCTGAAAAAGAAGATAACATAGATATAATACTTGGTAATTTCTGAGGGTTTAAAATATAATTTTTGGATATATCATATAACAAGTTTTTGGCAGTATCTATAAGTTTAATATCTTGTTTAGAAGGGGTTTCTTGCGATAATAGATTAAGCACTTGCTTTAAGGGGTCTTGTTCTTGGATATTTTGGTTTTCTTTTAGGATTGTGTTTATATCTTCTTGGGTAAATATCTTATTGGAGAAATCTTCTATAGCTTTTTGAAGAGCCTTAGGCAAAGCATTAAATTGTTCCTTAGATTGAACTATATTTTTTGATAGATTAGATATATTTTCAAGAAGTTGATATTTTGCATCTTTGGTTAAAGAAGATATATCTTTGGCTTTTAATAAAAAATCTATTAATTTCTTCTCATAAAAAAGTCCACTGTTTGATATTTCTTGGGAAATCTCTTGAGAATTCAAGTTTTTTATAGTGGTTGTTTGCGGGTTTTCATCGGCAATGGCTTTTTGAAGGACTAATATAGGAGAAGTTGGCGTTTTTACATCAGATATTTTTAATATCACAGGGTTTAAAGAACTTATCACTAATTTTAATATATCATTTGGTTTTAAATTTAAAGAGGCTTCGTTGTTTACCTCTATTTCTACGCCGTTGTTTAATATTAGTTTTGCTTTGTTTTGATCTACACTTTCCACTGTGGCCTCTATATAGCCCTGTGAGGCAATCTCATCTGCCAAAGCCCCAAGCAATGCATTTGAAACGGTGGTTTTTATTGCTATGGCTAAATTTTCTGATTCTTGAGAGACCTCTATAGGTTTTGAAGATAAAATAGTCTCATTTAGGGCCGTCCCTTCAACTTTTTTAATATCCATATCTTTTTAAAAGCTCCAAAGAATATTTGACACTATTTACCCTTGCTATACCTTTATAAGCTATATCATAAGCAGTTCCATGATCTGGAGATGTTCTTAAAAAAGAAAGCCCAATGGTTACGTTTGACCCATTATCGAAAGATAGCATCTTAAAAGGTATAAGCCCTTGATCGTGATACATACATAAAAATATATCCTTTTCATCTATATTTAAAAATGCTGTATCAGGGGGAAGTGGTCCTATCACCTGCTCTTCAGCCACCACTGGGAATATGATATTAGTCTCTTCATCTCCTATAACACCATTCTCTCCAGCATGAGGATTTAGCCCAAGTACTTTTATGTTTGGTGAAAAACCAAAATATGCAGATATATAGCTTTTAATAAGAGATATCTTCTCTTTGAGATTTTCTTTCGTTATATATTTTGGCACATCTTTTATAGGTATATGAATTGTGGCAAGCACTACTTTTATCTTATCTGAATACATCATCATGGCAAAGGTTTTTTTATTATCTGCAAAAGCCAAATACTCCGTTTGACCGTTAAAATTAAATCCAGAGGCTTTAGCAAAATATTTATTTATAGGCATAGTTAGAATGCCATTTAATTTTTTGGAAATAGCATCCGCAGTAGCCCTTGCCAGATAAGCAATACCAAGCTTACCCGAAGATGGTGAAGGTTCTATAGCACCTTTTAATCCAAGAGATATGAGATATATACCTTTTTCTTTTATATCATCTACGGTATTTATCTTCTCATAATAAAAATCTGTCCCAAGTACATTGCAAGCATGTTTTATAATATATTCTTCAGCATATATAATATATGTATTATCATCTTTCATATAATCTTTTAATTTTATTATAAGCTCTGGTCCTATACCTGCTGGGTCTCCTATCGTAATACCAATTTTTTTCATCTGTTTAACCCCTTAAAAAGTTTTGATATAACTCTAAAAGCTTCCTTAGAATGTTCCATACTAAACCTCAACTTTTCAATATTATCAAAATCGGTGTTTGCTATGGTTTTTAAAATCTCTAAAACGAATTTTTTGGTTTTTATGGAATATTTTGAAAAACCTATGCTTCCATCGTAAGGGTTTATACCCACCATATTTGGGCTTTTAGAAAAATCTTGCTCTAAAAACATAGGCACAAAACCCATCCTCACCATAGAAAATATCACAAACCATACAGCGGGTATATAGAAGTTTCTTCCAAACTCATATTCCCAAAATCTTGAAAACATGTCATAGATATCATCATCCCCAAGTTTTATATCATCTTTTATAACCTTTGCCATATAAGAAAGACCCATAAAGTTTTCGTAAGTATATCTTTTTGGTCTTTTATAATCTATTATATCCACAAGGTTAGCCAAGTCCTTAGCAGACTCCCACCATATATCTACTTTATCAAAGAGCTCAAGTTTTCCAAATATATTAGAATCTACATATATATCTCTTATATAAAGGGTTATAAGGCCTCTGGTTTTTGTATATATTTGAACTATCTTTGTAAGAGCATCTGTTTCTTCNNTTGTTTTTGCCAAGTTTTTTCATCACAAAAGGAGGTATAAGCTTTATTATAAGCATGATATATTCATATACGCTTGGAGTGTATAAAACATCTTTTTTGTTTAACATAGCATTGTATATGTCTTTTGCTACAGCTTCTTTTTTGCCTGCTAAAAGCTCTGGAAACTTTATATCCTTTGTCATTTTAGTTTTTATAAAACCTGGTTTT
>DDOS01000029.1:0-3057 GCA_002341805.1 Aquificaceae bacterium UBA2488
AAAAGCCTCAGACATACCTATGTTATAAGGAAGCTGGATAAATTTAAAATGATTATCTTTTATTATTGAGTTTGCTATGTCAATAAGGTCTTTCAACTCAAGATGTTGTTTAGAGGCTCTTGATATTCTAAATCCACTCCAAGTGGCAACTCCGTAGTATTTTAATTGTTTTTTATTTACTTTTTCTTCTAAAAGCTCAAAACAAGATTTTATTTTGTCGTAAAACTCCTTTCTATCTATATAAAGAAGTTCATCCTCTACATTATGTAAAAAATATACATCTATATATGTCGTATCCAAGTTTTTAAGGCTTTTATTAAAACACCAATCTATAAACTTAGGTTCCATATAATGCCAGCTCTGAGTGAGCTTTTTCTCATCTATAATGCCTGGATATACAAATATATCATAAAAATAATCCTTAGGATCAACGTTGCTATCTATATCGTAAGGCACATAGCCACCTTTTGTGGATATTATAATATCTTCTCTTTTCATATCTTTTAGAGCTTTTGCTATTGCTCTTTCGCTTTTCATATATCTATAGTTTATAGCGGTATCTATGACGTTTATGCCATGTTGGGTGCCTGTTTTAATAGAATCTATATAAGCATTGTCGGTGGTCTCATCGAGTTCACCCATGTAGGTACCAATACCTATTTCTGATAACTTTAAATCCAAAGAATTTTTGTAAATCATTAAAGTATTATAAACCTAAAATATATTTGATAATATGAGTTAATGGATATTTTTATGTTATTTTATCCAGGTGTTGTTTGTGATAACCTCTGATTCTACGTTTACATGTCTTAAAACGATGGAGCCTGCTTTTTTCATGGCTTTTTCTAAAAGCTTAGATACTTCTGTGGCTTGGTCTTTTTTTGTTTCCACCACAATTTCGTCATGAATTAGATTTACCACAGAAGCATCTAAAGAGGATTTTTTTATCTCTTGGGCAAATATCAAAACCGCTAATTTTAAAAGTTCAGCTCCTGTACCTTGGATAGGATAATTGGCGGCATCTGTAAATGTATGAGCTGTCAATGGTTTGCCAAGCATAGTTTTGGTATGGACTTCTCCTTTGGTTCTTAATTCTTTTTTTATTCCATCATGCCAGGCTTTTATGCCTTGAAATGTATGAAAAAATACATCCCTAAAACGTCTTGCTTCTTCTTTTGTCATCTCTACTCCGTAGGAATTTTTGGCATAGATTGCTAAGGATCTTTCGGACATACCGTATATGAGCCCAAAGTTTGCAGCTTTTGCCATCTGTCTTTCTTCTTTGGTGATATCTTTTGGATCCTTGTTGGTGATAATAGAAGCTGTAAATCTATGAAGATCTTCCCCTTTGTTGATAACAGAAATCATTATTTCATCTCCAACATAATCTGCTGCGATTCTAAGCTCTATCTGGGAAAAATCGCCTATTACCAATGTATATCCCTCTTTGGCTTTTAATATATTCCTTAACTCCCTTGGAATATTTTGGACATTTGGCTTTAAAGAAGACATTCTGCCTGTTATGGTGCCTATTTGCCAAAACTCCGGATGAATGCGTTCGTTCTGACTATATCCAAGTACCTCCTCAAGCTTTTCCTGAAGCTTATGGAGTTTTCTAAACTCCAAAACTTTACTTATTAGATCTCTTACTTTTTTATCTTCATTGTCTAAATACTCCATCAAAATACTATCATCGGTGCTTATGTTGTCTTTTTGGGTGTGAAGCATCGGTATTTTAAGTTTTTTTTCTAAAAACTCTCCAAGCTTTTTTGGGCTTGATATATCTATGCGGTAGTTTATATAAAAATCCATGGCAATTTTTTGGGTTTTGCTTAAAAGAGCTTGTTTTTGTTTTTCTATTTCGCTTTGGTCTATGCTTATGCCAGTGTACTCTATTTTAGCAAGTTCTTGCACGAAACCCATCTCCACTATGGCATAAGAACTTCTTAGATTAAATACATTTGCCACTCTTGATTTTTGAAGTATGTCTATAATGATAGGTTCTTTATCAAGTTCTTTTTTTAGCTTTTCATATAAAAGCCTTAAAACCTCCACATCTTTTGCTGCGTATAAAAGTTGATTTTGGGTAAGTTCTTTGACACCCCAATTTGAAAACTGTTCTTTTTTGTCAAGGACTTCTCCAGTAAAATGATTATAAACGTTTGATAAAGAAACTCTGTTGAGTCCAATAAGCTGGGCCCCTATCATCGTATCAAAGGTGGTGTATGGATGTATATCGTATTTTAAGAAGTATTTTAGGTCAAATTTTAGGTTATGCCCTACAATACCCTTGGTGGATATTATGTCTTTTATAAAGTCTTTGGCGCTTTTAATATAAAGAAAATCTATTATATAGATAGGACCTTTCTCAAGGGCTACCTGAAAGAGTCTAATATCTTTTGGAGTGGTTTCTGTATCTATAAACCAAATATTTCCCTTAGAAAGATGTTCAAGGGCTTTTTTAAGCTCTGGTTCTTTGTCTATGTATATATAATTCATTGATTTAATTTGCTATGTTTGTATCCATAGAATATATATATTAAAAGCCCTAAAACACACCACAATAAAAATCTTATCCAAGTGAGCATAGGAAGTCCTGCCATTATAAGAAGTAGTGTTAGGATGTTTAAAGGTATTAAAAGTTTTGCCATAGGTATTTTAAACTTAGGGTTGTAATTTTGGGCTTTTCTTAACAAAATAACGCTTATACCAACCATGAGATAAGCAAAAAGCGTTCCTACATTCACAAGCTCGGCTAAATCCTTCAATGGTAAAAGCCCAGAGGCCAAAGCCAATAAAAATCCACCTAATATGGTAGCTTTGTAGGGAGTATGAAATTTTGGATGTATATGAGAAAAGCTTTCAAACAAAAGTCCATCCCTTGAAAGTGCGTAAACTACCCTTGTAAATCCAAGTCCCATAACCATGATAACGCTTGTTATAGTAATAACTGCTCCTATGGATATAATACCTGCTATTATGTTCATGTGTAGTTTTTCCATGGCAAAAGAAAGAGCATCAGGCACATTGAGTTCTTTATAATTTATAGCCCCAGTA
>DDOS01000029.1:3107-21940 GCA_002341805.1 Aquificaceae bacterium UBA2488
TTTGAGGGTTTTTTACTTCTTCTGCTACTGTGGATACAGCATCAAACCCAAGATAGGCAAATATTATAAGGCTTGTGGCATGCCACACCCCAGATAACCCGTAGGGCAAGAAATCCCTGTAATTTGCAAAATCTATATTAGGCAAAGCAAATATTATAAATATTGTAAGCACCAATATTTTGATTACTACTATGCTCGAACTTATAAAAGCACTCTCTTTTATTCCTATAAGCAATATACCAAACATAAAAAGTATTATCAAAAAAGCAGATATATCTATGTATGTACCCTTAGAAGGGTCAAAAGCCCCGCTAAGAGCGTGGGGAAGTGTTATATTGAATGTATTTTTCAAAAAAGCTCTAAAATAAGAAGACCAACCCACCGCCACTGCAGAAGTGGATATACCATACTCAAGCACCAAATTCCAGCCCACAAGCCATGCTATCAACTCCCCAAGCACCGAATAAGTATAGCTATAAGCGCTACCAGAAACGGGTATATAAGAACCAAGCTCTGCATAGGCAAATGCGCTTATTCCAAGAGATATCGCACCAAAAATAAAAGATAGCACGATTCCAGGACCTGCCATTGTAGCAGAGGCCATACCAGTTATCACAAATATCCCTGCGCCGATGATAGCGCCAATGCCCATCAAAATAAGCTCTATGGCTTTCACTTCCCTTGAAAGTTTATCTTCTGGTATATAGTTTTTTTTTCNNTCTAAAAGCATCGAAACTCATATATAAATATTACCACAAAAACTTATGTTTTACAAAAATACTCTTCTATATTTTACCGCAACAAAAAAGTTTAAACTTGTTTAAAACGATTGTAAAGATGCTTTAAATGGACTATTGTTTTAACATCTTTTGACATAAGAGCTTTTTATAATATAAGTCATATTGACAAAATATAAAATAATGGTAAACTTATAGCCAAGAGATTGATTGATGATAAAAAGTCACTTAGTCTCAAACTTTAGGNNTTCCATGAGCATCACAGGTACAGTTAAGTGGTTCAGCAAAGAAAAAGGTTATGGATTCCTTACAAGGGATGATAACCAAGGCGACGTTTTTGTGCATTTCTCCGCAATTGACCCAAATAGACAGGGTTTCAAAACTTTGGTACAGGGGCAGAAGGTAGAATTTGAAGTAGACCAAGATTCANNAAAAACGTTCGCGTTTTATCTTAAAGATAAAATTTCCCCGGAGTGTATCTCCGGGTTTTAGATATAATATCTTAAGCTTACTTCCCGATATAACAAAATTATAACCCTAGTTCCCAACTCCTTGCGTGATTGATTCCAGTATAAGTTTAGAGAAGATATGACGCTTTATATAAATCTACTGCGTTTGTCATTTATAAATATCCTTTTTCTAAGAGCTTTATAAACTCTTGCTTGGGTAGAGGTTTTGAATACAAAAATCCCTGAGCGTAATCACACCACTTATTTCTCAACATACTTTCTTGTTCTTCTGTTTCTACACCCTCAGCGATGGTTTTCATGCCCAAGTCTTTTGCTATGGTTATAATGTTTTTGACAAGGATTGCATCTCTTGGATCGTTTACCATACTTCTTACAAAAGATATGTCTATTTTAAGAATATCTGCATTTATCTGCTTTAGATAACTAAGCGAAGAATAACCTGTCCCAAAATCATCTATCTCTATTTTGGAGTTTGTCTCTGCCTTTAATCTATTTATAAAATCAATTACTCTTTGTGGATTATCTAATATCAATCTTTCTGTAATTTCTATATAAGCATCTGTATTTTTACAAAAATAAAGTAATTTTTCAAGAAAATAATCTTCTCTGAAGCTCTTAGCAGATATATTTATAGATATTGGTATTTGTTTTATGTTTTTAAAATCCTCTATATCTTCTTTCACAGTATCTAAGATTATGTTTTCGAATGTTCTTAAAAATCTGCTATTCTCAAGATAGTCTATAAATATTCCGGGAAAATGTAAGATATCTCCATCTTGAATTCTTGCTAAAGCTTCGGCACCTTTTATTTCTCTTGTTTTTAAATCTATATAAGGTTGATAGTAAAAGATAAAAAGATTTTCTTTTACAGCTTTTTCTAGCAAAGTCTCTATTTTTATATATCTATCTTCTAAATCTCTTATCTTATCTGAATATATCTCTACTGTGTTTTCTCCATTATTTTTAGCCAAAGATAAAGTAATGTTTAATTTTTTGAAAACATCAAAGAAGTTTTCATAATCTTCCGTTATATATGCACTTATGTTATGCACTAATGAATATTCTTCTATTTGATCTTGAATAATAGATATAATTTTATTTACTTCATTTTCAGGGGCTGTTTCATCTACATTTATCTTTATAAACATTGTAAACTGAAAACTTGATATTCTGCCTACTATTACTTCTTTTTCGATATTTTGTTTGGATTTTTCAATAACATCAATTATAGTTTTTATTAATGCATCTTCATTGTTACATTTCGCCAGGTTGGTTTGATTGGAAAAATCCAATATGAGTACTATGGCCTTATATTTCATTTGCTCTATGTTATCCTGGGCAATGTCTAAAAGAGTGTTGTTCAATACAGAGCCAAAACCTAAAAAATTGAGATAACCTGTAACCTCATCTACGTATTTAATTTTTTCTATTTCTGTGTATAATTCTGTTTCTTTAGTTATATCCCTTCCAGTTATTAAATAAAAATTTAGATTGTTTTCATTTGAAGTTAAATTAGATACATATATTTTAGATATAAAAGCATCTATATGTATCAAATTTCCTTGGTCATCGCTTATTATAAGTGTCTTTCTTAAGTTTGAAGTATCTTTTAAAGAAGATAGAATTTCTTCCCAATATATGCTTAAGTTGAATACTTTATTTATATGTTTTCCTATTATTAATTCGTTTTCGGCTTTTAAAAATCCTAAAACAGTGTTATTTGTAAGTCTTATAATTCCATTTTCTTCTACTATTAAAATCCATTCTTGACTGTTTTGGACTACTTCCATTAATATTTTTGAATTTTTTATTCGTTCTATTTTAGACAGTGAAAATTCTATATCCATTTTGAGTTCTTCTAAAGCGCCTTTTACATCTTCATTGAAAAACCTTATTTCATCCGAATACATGTTTAATACATATTTTACTTTTTTATTAAAAAAAATAGGTATGGAACAACTCGACAGAAACTCTTTCTCAATAAGCTCGTCTTTATAAGAATCTACTAAATCATAGCTATGAGTGTTTGGGTTTATTAAAATTTTGTTTGTTTTTATAGCCAGATGCGTAAGTCTTTTGGGATGTTTTATGGATTCTATAATTCTTGTTGCATAATCATGGTATTTTTCTGATACTCCATATTGGACAACGAGTGATAAAGTGTCATCTTCTTTTACCTCAAATACCAATGCATATTTTGTACTCATATCTTTTACTGCGCTTTTTGTGATTGTGTCAAATACCTCTTTTATATCTGTTGCATTTACAGTTGTTCTATTGACTTCTCTTTGAAGACTTATTATTTTCTGGAATTTTATTTCATCTGTTTTGTCTACAAAGAGTAAGATGTTTACCAAAGAGTTCTCATAGTTGATAACATCGCAAAAAGTCTCTACTATTAATGTAGAACCATCTTTTTTAACAAGTTTAAGAATCTTTATATAATGGTCTTCAAATATACCTTCTAGTCTATTTTCTGTGATTTTATTCACTAAAGGTAGTTGTGAGTTATGGGTTATATCTAATAATGAGAGATTTTGCATTCTGTCTTGATCATATCCTAACTTATTTAGGGCGTAGTTGTTTGCATATAAGCATTTATCTTTAAATATCAGTATTCCAATTTGCTTAGCTTTCATTAAAAAATCAGATAATTGTTTATACTTTATATTGATCAATTCTTCTTCAAAAAGCTCTAAATTACATTTTATATCTTTTAAGTAACATATATCTACTGGCTCTATGTCAAAATCTGATATGGTTGTTAGGGCATTTAATATTTTATCTTTTTTCTCTGGTTTTGCCATAAATATGTGTGATAAATAATACTCTAAATCTTCCAATTTAAAGGCTTTTATATAGCTAACATTATCTATAAATTCCCAGTATATTATTGCAAAGTCTATATCTTTATTCATAAATAAATCAACGATTTCTTCCAAAGAGCTTTTTCTTATTAGTATAACTCTGTTGGTATCTATTTTGTGTTTCTCTATGAATTTTAATATCAAATAGGAGGAGTGCTCTAAGACACCTATTTTTATTACACTTTTTGTAAGTAATACATCCTCAACATTGTTGTACCCTAATACCGAATATATATTTTTATCATTTTTTATTTTGGCTATTGGATGGTATCCTTTGTCAAAAAGTTTTATGCTTGCTGATGGATTAGCATAGTATAAATCCAGTTCGTTTTTTTCTATGAGGATAGCTTCTTCCTTTAGGTCTTTTATCTTGATAAAGTTTATTTTTTCCGAAAGCTTTGATTCCATTTTTTTTATAATGTCTTCCCATTTCCTTATGCTCTCATCAGTATAATGTGGACAAACGGAAAAATTTATCATATATAATATCTTATCATAGATTTTTACTAAATTTTCTTAAAAGTTTTATTGCATTAGCTATTTATTAGCTATTTATCTTGGATTGTAATGACTCTACTTTTTGCTTTAATCTATTTTTGTGGGGAGAGTTTCTATAGTCTAAGGCCATGTTTACGTATATCCTATTTGAAAACTGCTGCATAGTCTCAAGGCCTTTTTTGATAATTTCAAGAAGTGGGTCTATCTCATCACTTTCTATCATAGTGGCCATAGGGGTTATCACATAACTAAGGCCAGACTCATGAATTATCTGAGATATTTTTGATACATACTGACTCAAAGAATCACCTTTATCCACTGGAAACATGCTTATGGAAAGTATATAGCTCATCATTAGCCTCCTTTATCAAGTATTTGGCTTTTAAAATTTAGAAAATAAAATCAAATATATGTATGATATATATTGCAAAAAGTTGCAGACGAAACGTTAATGGATATATTTTACTCATGCGTATAATACTTTTTTCTGGAAAAGGTGGTGTTGGAAAGACTACTGTTTCTGCGGCTACTGGTTATAGGCTTGCAAAGCTTGGCTATAAAACCATAGTGGTGTCTTTAGATCCGGCTCACAGCTTAGGAGATTCTTTTGATATACCAGATGATGTAAAATTTTCTGTAAAGGGACTCCCTATAAAAATAAATGACAATCTTTATATCCAAGAGATAAACATCCAAGAAGAGATAGATAGATATTGGGGGGATGTGTATAGATTTTTGGAGCTACTTTTTAATACCACAGGGCTTGATGATGTTTTATCTGAGGAACTTGCGATACTTCCTGGCATGGAAGAAGTTACAAGCTTGTTGTATGTTAATAAATATTACAAAGAAAAAGAGTTTGATGTATTGATCCTTGATCTTCCACCCACGGGGGAATCTTTAAGGTTTGTGTCTATGCCAACGGTATTAAAGTGGTATATGAAGAAAATATTTAAAACTGAGCGTATGATATTTAAGATGGCAAGACCAGTGGCAAAAAGGTTTACCGATGTGCCACTTCCAGATGATAACTATTTTCAAGCTTTAGAAAACTTTTATGAGAAGCTAAGCGGTGTGGATGATATTTTGATAGACCCAGATACTACATCCGTGAGAATAGTGGCAAATCCAGAGAAAATGGTGGTGAAAGAAAGCCAACGTGCTTACATGTACTTTAACCTCTTTGGGGTAAATGTGGACGGAGTTGTTATAAATAAGATATTACCTAAGGATAAAGTAGCGGATTGTGAATTTTTTAGAGAATGGGTAAAATCCCAAGATGCTTACATAGAAGAGATAAGATCTATCTTTAGTCCAACGCCTATTTTTGAAATACCCACAATGCCAGAAGAGGTGTTTGGTTTAGAAAAGCTAAATATATTATCTGAGATGATATATAAAGATCAAGACCCAACGTCTATCTTTTTCAAGGATAGACCTTTTGAGTTTTTGCAATCAAATGGTACTTATCATGTGAGATTAAGGGCTCCTTACCTAAAAAAAGAAGCCATATCTTTGGTAAAAGGTGATGGTGAGATAGTGGTAAGAGCAGATAACTTTAAATCTCATATACTTCTTCCAAGAAAGCTAAAAGACTATGTACCAGCGAAAGCCAAATACGATGCTCCTTATCTGTATATAGACCTCGCTAAAGAATAATTTCATCGTTTTGTTTTTAGGCTTTTAGTATAATAAAAGCTATAATGGGACATAAAGGTATATACACTAAGATATTGGTGTTTGTGATATGTATTTGTCTAGCTTTGAATGGTTATGCTGAGTCCAATACTGAGATAATTTTAAACTTTCAGGATCAAAGCATATCTGATATAGCAGCTTTTATGTCAAAACTTACAGGCAAAACCATCATAGTGGGGAATCTTCCAAATATGCCAAAAATAAGCGTTAGCTCTCAAAAACCTGTGAGTATACAAGATGCATGGCATTTATTTCTAACCAGCTTAGCTTTGGATGGATATACTGTTATAAAATATAAAAACTTCTATAAGATTGTGCCTATAAAACAAGGGGTAGCCTTTAATCCAAGTATATCTAAAAGAGCATATCCAACCCCAGGCTTAGAAACTTATATATATTTTGCCCATACAAATGCCCAATCTTTATTAAACGCTATAAGACCTTTTTTAAGCCAATATGGAAATGCCACCGTTTATATGCCTTCAAACGCTATTGTGATATCTGACATAGGAAGCACTGTGTTTAAAATACAAAATCTTTTAAAGGCTATAGATATACCAAATTTGTCTTTTGACTTAAAAATATATAAGGCTAAAAATCCTAACCTTGTGGTTAAGGCTTTATCTCCGCTTGGAGCTCCTGTAAATCAGAAGTTTGGCATACCTTTAGTAATATCTGGTATTAAAAAAACCCATACCAAAGAAGGTTTTGTCTTAGTATATGCTCCAAAATCTATGCAAAAATCCATTGAAAGTATTATAGACAAGATAAATAAAAATGCTTCAAAACTTCAAAGACATTATTATGTGATACCTCTTCAAAACGCATCTGTGGGTGAGATGGCAAAAACATTAGCTTCTTTGTTTGGCTCTTCGTCCTCTATTTCTAATAAAAGCCAAAGACCAAGTTTTACTCCAAATATCCAAACCCAAAATAGCACAAACACTCAAACATATACAGAGACTCAGCCAATCACTCAGCCCACAAATATGGTATCAAAAGGTGTACTTCCTTCTATAGAGCTTTCTGATGGTACAAAGTTAGGTTTTGATAGGGCTACAAACAGCGTGATATTGTATGCCACAAGATCCCAGTATGATAATCTTAAAACCCTTATAAAGAAATTGGATGAAAAACGTATTCAGGTTTTAATAGCAGCTTCTGTGATAGAAGCAAACTTAACAAAACAACTAACCACTGGTATAAACTGGCAAATACTAGGAACCAACGGCGGTATTGGTTTTAATCCCACATCTTTGTCCTCTTTATATCAAGGGCTTACAGCGGGTAATTTCGTGGCTGGGGTATTGGGAAGGTCTACCACCACCGCCAATATAAATGGTAATACTATCATATTCCCAGATTTAGCCTTGTTCTTAAGCTTGTTAGAGCAAGGGACAGGTTTTAAAATTATATCCAATCCAAAGGTTTTAACTCTTGATAATGAAGAAGCTATTATAAAGGAAGCCCAGGTATATCCTTATGTTACAGGGAGTCAATACAATGTAAACGGATATCCTATCCTAACTTACGATTATAAAGATATAGGGCTTGAGCTTGATGTAATACCAACTGTATCAAAAGATAATATAAGACTTGGTATAAATCTAAGTCTTCAAGATATAACAGGTTTTACAAATGCATCTGTTGGAAGTCAGAGCGTGCAAATACCTATTACCACAGATAGGGTATTAAATTCGGAAGTGGTGGTTAAAAGCGGTCAAACGGTGATTCTTGGTGGGCTTGTGAGTAGAAATACTATAAACAACATAAGTGGTGTGCCTGTTTTAGATAAGATACCATATCTTGGAAATTTATTCAAATACCAATCAAAAGAGAATAAAAAAACGGATCTTTTCATATTTGTAACACCATATATTATAAAAAATGCCAAAGAACTTGAGGATATAACAAAAGCTAATGAGAATATAGCCCATCAAATATATAAAAAAATACATAAAAACACCCACAAGGTAAGCACTCACTAAGATATATGTCATAAATATTTTGTGAAGTTTATATTATTTTAATTTACGTCAAATCATCCGAATCTTATTTTATGCTAAAAAGGATTTTTGTTTTTGGGCTTTTAACGATAGCGCTTAGTTCTTGTAGTGCGGAGATAACCACCGCTTCTTTATATGGAAACACCAACTACACTTCCAAAGCTTATGCATATAGACCATATGTGAACTATGCTCCAAGATATTCAAATCCATCCAATGAACTAAATCTAACATACTCTAAGGATGTGGATAAATATATAAACTATTTTGTGTATAAAGATAGATATTTTATAGAAAGAGCGATAGAAAGAGCTATATACTATTCTCCTATAGTGCTACCCATTTTGAAAAAATACAATCTTCCACCAGATTTTATGTATTTACCTGTAATTGAGAGCGGATACAACCCTAATGCGGTCTCAAGCTCAGGAGCCGCTGGTATATGGCAGTTGATGCCTCAAACCGCAAGAGATTATGGTCTTGTGGTAAATAGTCAAGTGGATGAGCGCTTTGATATTATAAAATCCACCGAAGCAGCAGCTCATTATCTTAGCAATCTTTACAATCAGTTTGGCGATTGGAATAAAGTATTGGCTGCCTATAACTGCGGATCTTACTGTGTGGCTTCTGTTTTTAGAAATGATCCTCGTGGTAATTTTTGGTCTATGCAAAATGCTTTTCCAGCTCAAACCCAACAATATGTCCCCAGATTTCTTGCCGTTCTTAATATTGTGAAAAATTATAGGCGTTTTGGTTTTGATATAAAAAAATCATATTTTCACTACGCTCTTCATATATATAGATCGAATACCCAAGCAACTCTTCAGAATATAGCCTATTTTTATGGAGTTAATTATAATTTTATTAAAAGCCTAAATCCTCAGATAAGATCAAATATAGTCCCTGCTGGTGCTTATGTTTACATACCTTCTAATCCAAAACCATACTATCAAAACACATCCACCAACGATTCTATCAAAAGGTTTATAACGGGAAAGTTTGAATAAGATTAGGGCTTTTATATTAGCAGGGGGCAATAGCACAAGATTTAAAGAAGACAAAACCCTTTATAATGTATTTGATATACCTATGATAGAATATTGTATAAAAAATGTATTTGGCTTTTCAGAAGAAATATATATTGTTGCTAAAAATATAGAAAAGTATAACCATATTAAGGATGTAAAATTGATAAAAGATCTATATCAAACCCAAACTCCTCTTAGTGGTATATATACAGCTTGTTGTTATTCTGAAAAGCCTTTTTTAATAGTAGGAGCAGATATGCCTTTTGTGCAAAAAAATATCTTAGATTTTCTTATTAAAAGCCATAAAAACCAAGCTACGGTGTTTGAAATAAATGGATTTTTGGAACCACTTTTATCTATATATGAACCTAGCATAAAAGATATCATTAAATACCATCTTGATAAGGATGTGCTTTCTGTGAATAGAGTTTTAAAAAAATTAAGGTTAAATATAATAAAAGAGGATATAGCTAAAATCCTTGATAAAGATTTAATATCTTTTTATAATATAAACACAAAAGAAGACTTAGAAAAAACCCTTAGCGTATTTAACACTCAAAAATATTATATTTGATATTATTATAAAACCAACAAGGGGTTTATATCCATATGTATCAAAAGGCGTTTTAATTTTATAGGGTTTTATATATGAGCTTAATATACCTTTTTCACCATAGGGTAGTATTTTTTCGGTTCCAAGGGGTGATATGATGGCGGATATGCCAGAGTTGTTTGCTCTTATAAGATATGAGCCGTTTTCTATGGCTCTTGCCATTGCTTGGTCGTTGTGTTCATGAGGTTCTAAATCATCTCCAAACCATGCATCGTTGGTAATATTTATTATAAAATTAGCATGCTCTGATAATGTTCTTACGAAGGATGAAAAATCAAGCTCAAAACATATAGGTGTAGCCACCGAATACTTTTTATTTTTTATATAAACTATTATGGGTTTTGGGCTTTTACCAGGGATAAAATCAATTCCATTTATGGCGCTAAATAACTTTTTGGCAAATTTAAAAGGATAAGGCATATATTCTCCAAAAGGCAAAAGTTTTATCTTAGAATAATAATCTATCATATGACCTTTATAAAAAGAGTACGCGTTGTTGGTGGGAAGTATTTTATTGCCTTTATATTTTACATCCACAAGTCCCACCACAAAGGGTTTATAGTTTGTATAGTATAAAAATGCACTTCTTATAGGGTCAGTGTCATCAGAATACAAAAAAGGAAATGCTGATTCTGGAAGCACCACAAGGTTTGTGTTTGAAGATATTACTTTGTTTAGATACGGGAAATATACAAGGGATTCTTTCTCAAAAGCTTGATAGTTTAGTTTGATATTTTCTTTTATGTTTGGCTGGATTATACTTACTTTTATAGAAGGTTTGTTTTTATAAAAATTTAATACATAATCTTTATAATAAAAGCCAAAAAACAATAGTAAAAAACCAAGACCCAAAAAGGATAAAAGCATTTTTTTGTTTTTGAAGCTTATAGCAAGATACATAAGATAAAGTCCAACCCCGTAAACCCCAAATAAGGCAAGGGCATATTTTAAATATGGTATATATATAACTATTGTGCCTATTGGATACCAAGGAAAACCATCAAAAGGAAAAAATTCTCTCAGATATTCAGCGCTTATCCAAGAAATAGGAAGCATATAAATATTAAAATTATATATCTTTTGAAATAGATAAAACATGCCAAATTGAAGCAAATCAACGGCCGATATAAACATAAAAAACAATAAAAAGACAAGTATTATACTCATCTCTCCAAACTTATAAAGGGTATAAAAAACCCAATAATATAGAAAAAAAGAGTATATAAAACCTATGCCAATGTAAAATTTAAAGCTTTTTCTCATCTTTTAATAAAATAATTTGAAAGCATATGAAACCTATAAAAGCTGCAAAGTATTGGCTCACAAAGCGCCATAATATCACAAAAACACCCAGCTCATATACGCTTAAATATGGTTTGAAAACCGTCAACCCTCCAATTTCACCTATGCCAGACCCACCTGGCGTTGGGCTCATATAGATGCTGTATAAAAGCCCAAGCTGTCTTAATGCTGTGTTAACAATATCCACATTTTTGCCAAAAGCTCTTATAAGAACAGGCGCTATACATAGAAACGTTATATATAACATACAAGAATAAAAGAAAGCAAAAAATACGCTGCTTCTTTTGGCTCTTAGAAATATCCTTATGGTGGCTATGTATTTTCTTAGAGTATACTTTATACTAAGTTTAGTTTTAGTACTTAGTATATTGCTTTTATAAAAAATATTAAGAGTTATATACAAAAATCCGGCGAGAAGCAAGGTTATACCAAGAATTTTTAATACATTTAAACCAAGTTTTGGTTTTTCAAAAAGATAAAAAACTGTAATAGGAAAAGCAGCCACAAAGAAAAAAAGCCCAGATAAGGTTTTCATCGTTACTATGCTCATGGTTTTGTGAAGATGAGCTCCTTTTCTTTTTAGCATATAAACGCTGGCAAGCTCTCCTCCTATGTGAAGGGGTGTTATAGTGGCGGCAAATGTGTTTATAACAGATATCAAGTATCCATAAAATATAGAATACCTTAGGTTTAAGGCTTTTGATAAACTCATAATCCTAAGCATATCAAAGGTTTGATATAAAAAGCCAAGAAACAAGGCAAAAAGTATATATTTTATATGAAGGCTCGAAAGGGCTTTAAGTGTGCATTTGTTAAAGGTTTTGTATACAACATAAGCCATACTAACACCCACTATCAAAGTAAATGCCAATATGGCTTTTATAAAATATTTCACAGGATATGGCCTAATTTATTTTTCTTGGTACTTAGATATACCACATTGCATTCATTTGGGGTTATGGATATAGGCACTCTTTCCACTATCTCAAGACCATAACCTGTTAAAGCCACTATCTTACGAGGATTGTTGGTTAAGAGCCTTATTTTTCTTATACCTAAATCAAGAAGTATCTGTACTCCTGTGCCGTATTCTCTTAAATCTGCTGGGAATCCTATTTTTTCATTAGCTTCTACGGTATCATAGCCTTGCTCTTGAAGAGCGTAAGCTCTTATCTTGTTTGCTATGCCTATACCCCTTCCTTCATGACCTTTTAGATAAACAAGTACGCCTTTTTTCTCTTTAGCGATTTTTTCAAGAGCAGCTTCCAGTTGAGACCTACAATCGCATCTTAGAGACCTAAACACATCCCCAGTAAGGCATTCTGAATGTACTCTTACCAAAACAGGCTCATCTTCAGACCATTCTCCCATAGTTAGAGCCACTTGCTCTTCATTGTTTAATACATTTCTATAGGCGTGTATTTTAAAAGTGCCATAAGCTGTTGGCAGTATGGCGGTGGCAACTTTTTCTACGGTTCTATCTTTTCTAAGCCTATATTTTATAAGGTCTTCTATGGTGATGATTTTAAGACCAAAATGCTTGGCGAACTCCTGAAGCTCAGGTAATCTTGCCATCGTACCATCTTTGTTCATGATTTCACATATTACCCCAGAAGGATAAAGCCCTGCTAATTTTGACAAATCTACAGAAGCTTCTGTGTGCCCTGCTCTTTCAAGTACACCTCCTGGCTTAGCTCTTAATGGAAATATATGTCCTGGTTTTACAAAATCCGATGGTTTTGAGTCCTCTTTTATGGCAAGCTGTATGGTGGTAGCTCTATCAAAAGCAGAGATACCTGTGGTGATGCCGTATCTTGGATGAGCATCCACTGATACACAAAAAGCTGTGCCCCTAGGGTCTGTGTTTGTGCTTACCATAGGGCTAAATCCAAGCTCATCACATCTTTTAGCTTCTAAGCTAAGGCATATAAGTCCTCTACCGTGAGTAGCCATAAAGTTTATAGCCTCTGGTGTGGCAAACTGTGAAGCCATCACCAAATCTCCTTCGTTCTCTCTGGCAGGGTCATCCACCACGATGATCATTTTACCGTTTTTAATATCTTCAATAGCTTCTTCTATACTTGCAAAATTCTCCATATAAATAAATATATTCTAATTTAGATAATATGTAAAGTACGTTAATTTTGTAAGTATGCTTAGAAAACCTTGTTATGTGATATAATTTTATTATGATAAGGATTTTAGCACCTGCAAAAGTAAATTTTGGGCTTTGGGTAAATAAGAAACGAGAAGATGGTTATCATGAGATATTTAGCATTATGCATGCCATAGATTTATATGACGAGATATATATAGAACCAAGCCATACTTTAGAGATTTATACGGTAGGTCCTTTTTCTAAAAGCATAGAAACAAACATAGTGCAAGAAGCGGTTGAAGAGTTTGCAAAATTAACAGATGAAAGCTTTGATTATAAAATAACTATCCAGAAAAACATACCAGTGGGAGCTGGTCTTGGTGGAGCAAGTTCGGATTTAGCTTCGGTGATAAACTATCTAAATACTACCCTCAAAACCCCGCTATCTTACGATGAGCTTGTGGAGTTTTTGATGCGTTTTAGCAAAGATGCGCCATTTTTCCTAAAAGGTGGATGTGTTATAGCTTATGGACTTGGTGAAAAAATCCATTCTATATCACATATGCAAAGAGAGGTTACAATTGTTTATCCAAATGTGGAGTCTTCCACTAAAAAAGTTTATCAGGCTTTTAAAAGCCAGGAAAACGATATAAAATTGGAAGATATATTGAGGCTTTTAGAAGAAAAACCCTTGGAGGAAATTATAGAAAACCACCTTCAAGAAACAGCCATAGATATATATAAAGAGATTGGTGAAGTGATGAGGTTTTTACAAAGTTTTGGATACAAGCCTTATATGTCAGGAAGTGGATCAAGCGTATATATATTTGGTCATATTGAAAATACGTTAAAAAATGCTATATTAACAAGAGGCTGGTATATATATGAATGTAATACTATTTAATTGGGCATGATAAAAGAAGAGATATTTGACATAGGGGATTTAGACGAAAGATTTTATGCGGTGGTGGGAAGGGCTGATGAAAATTTAAGGAAATTTGAAGAGATTTTCAATCTAAAAATTATTGCTAGAGGTACAGATATATTTGTAAAAGGTGAATCTGAAAAAGTAGATGAGTTTTTAGATTTTCTAAACAACATTATGAGAGAGTATGCAAAATCTCCACTCTCTTCAAAAGAAGTTTTAAACATGGCTTATTTGTATAAAAACCATGGCAAAGAAGAAGAGAAAATATCAGAAGAAGAGTATGAAACTATTCTTATAACTCACCGTAAAAAAGCCATAACTCCAAAAACCAAAAATCAACATCTTTATATAAATTCTATAAAACACAACGATATCGTATTTGGCATAGGACCAGCTGGTACTGGTAAAACCTATTTGGCTATGGCAATGGCTGTATCTTATTTGAAAGCTCAAAAGATAAATAAAATAATCCTTACAAGACCAGCGGTGGAGGCTGGAGAAAAGCTTGGATTTTTGCCAGGTTCTATAGCTGAAAAAGTAGATCCATATCTAAGACCTCTTTATGATGCGTTATTTGACATGCTTGACTATGAAAAAGCCTCTTATTTACTTGAAAAACAGATGATAGAGATAGCCCCCCTTGCTTTCATGAGAGGGCGTACTTTAAACGATGCTTTTATCATATTAGATGAAGCTCAAAATTCCACCAAAGAGCAAATGAAGATGTTTTTAACCCGTATTGGTTTTGGTTCTAAAGTGGTGATAACAGGTGATATGACCCAAGTGGATTTACCCAAAAAAGAACAATCTGGTTTAAAAGAAGCCATATATGTATTAAAGGATATAAAAGGTATAGACTTTATTTTCTTTGATGAAAAAGATGTGGTAAGACATCCCATAGTCCAAAGGATAGTAAAAGCTTACGAAATATATGAACAAAATATCCCTCAAGATAAATCCCAAGATTAAACTCCCTAAGGAGTTTAAAAGCTTTTTGAAAAAAAATATTTTATTGATGTTAAAAGCCCTAAAACTAAGAAATCAAATGCTTGATATTTATATAACCATCGATGAAGAGATACATGCACTAAACAAAGAATATAGAAACAAGGATAAACCCACAGATGTATTGTCTTTTACTATAGATGAGTACATTGATGATATGCATTATCTTGGAGAGATAATAATCTCTTATGAAACTGCTCAAAGACAAGCCTTTGAACAGAATGTAAGCTTAGAACAAGAACTAACAAGGCTTATAGCTCACGGGATTATCCATATTTTGGGATACGATCACGAGCTTTCAAAAGAGGAAGAAAAGATATTTTTTGAAAGGCAAGAGGAGCTTTTGCACTCGTGCATTTTTTAGATGTCAAAGATCTTAAAAAATATTACAAATCTTTTGAAGCTTTAAAAGGTATAAGTTTTTATATACAAAAAGGTGAGATTTTCGGACTTCTTGGGACAAACGGAGCTGGTAAAACTACCACTATCAAGATAATAGCAAGCATTATACCCCAATCCTCAGGAGAAGTTTACATAGACAATAATATTATCACCAAAAGCCCAATACGTATAAAATCTCTAATTGGATATGTACCCCAAGAGATATCTGTAATACCAAATTTAAGTGCCTATGAAAACCTAAGGCTTATTGGCAAATTTTACGGAGTTTCTAAAGAAAAAGTTATACAAACCCTAAAAGATATAGACCTTTTTGATAGAAAAGATTCTTTGGTACAAACATTCTCTGGTGGTATGATAAGAAAGCTAGAGATATCAATGGCTTTGATGCATGAACCAAAACTGCTATTGCTCGATGAGCCAAGCGTAGGCCTTGACCCAAATGCTAAACTTAGTATTTGGAATTTTATAAAGTCCAGAAAACAAGATATGGCCACCCTCATTACTACCCACGATATGAATGAAGCAGAACGCCTTTGTGATAGGATTGCTATAATGAAAAAAGGTGAAATCATCGCCCAAGGAACTATAGAAGAACTACAAACAATTATCGGTAGAAAAGATGCTACCCTCGAAGAGATTTTCATCACTCTAACAGGACAAACCACAGAAGAAGACACCCAAGATATATCATCCATAAGAAACAGAAGAAACACCATAAAAAGGCTTAGCTAAATGTGGTTTTTGGCTTTTATTAAAGGAAGTGTTGTGATACTCGAGATAGAGCTTAGAAAGATGGTTCGTCAAAAAGTGGATATTATCACAAGAGCTATACAACCTATCATATGGATTTTGCTATTTGGGAATGTGTTTTCACATATAAAAGGTATTCCTGTAAGAGGAAGCTATTTGGGTTTTATGACACCTGGGATATTGGCTCAGTCTGTGATGTTTGTGTCGTTTTTTTATGGCATATCTTTAATATGGGATAAAGACCAAGGCCAAATTACAAGGTTTTTAAGTGCTCCTATACCACCTTCTTCCATTGTGGTGGGAAAATCTCTATTTTCTGGGATAAGAGGGCTTATACAGGCACTTTTTATTATGTTATTAGCAAAAGCCTTAAGCATAAACATATTTTTAAATATTTATACAATAATCTTTGGAAGTTTAAGTATAATATTGTCTGGGGTTTGTTTTTCAGCTTTTTCTATGCTAATAGCCTCTATTTTTAAAAGCGTAGAAAAGTTTATGGGAGTAGTGCAGATTATCACAATGCCTATATTTTTCTCAAGTAGTGCTTTATATCCTATATCACTTATGCCTTATTGGCTAAAGATAATAGCTTTGATAAACCCACTCACTTACTCGGTGGATATATTAAGGATGCTGTTGTTTGATAACGATATGCATATATTTGGTATGTTTATTATATTGTCTTTTTATAGTCTTGTATTTTTAAGTTTTGGGGCTTTTAGTATAAAAAGACTTATAGGATAGCTAATCTTTTGGGATAAAGTCCTTTGCCAATATGATAGTGTTTTTGTCAAGCTTTATCACAAAAGGCTCTTTGGCGGGTATGAGATGCTTTCCGTTATCTATTTCAAGATAGTCTGTATTACCATGTCTAAATATATTTGTGAGTTTGCCAAGGATGGTATTGTCGTCTAAATAAACATCTTTACCGTATAATTCAAACAAATAAAGTGTGTCTTCTTTTGATTTTAACACATTTTTATCCACAAATATGGTGGCATTTGCGAATTTTTTTGCTTGTTCTTGGGTGGTGATACCTTTTATGAAAGCTATAGTTTTATCGTTTAGTCTTTTGAAGGTTATATTAAAAGCCACAAACTCGTGGGTAGATTTTTTTTGAAGATATATAGTTTTTATGCTTTTAGTATCTTCAAAATCTATATCAAGCTCCACCTCGATAGCGCCTTTTAGCCCATGGGAAGATAAAATTTTTCCTATTATAAGTTTACTCATCTTTTGTGAATTTATAACCTACCCCTCTTATAGTTTTTACTCTTTTGCCGTAATCTCCAAGCTTATCCCTAAGATGTTTTATATGCACATCTATGGTTCTATCGTTTACATCTGTGTCATAGCTCCAAAGCATATTTATGATGCGGTCTCTGGTTATTACCTTGTCAATATTTTCTGCTAAAAGCTTTAAAATTCTAAATTCTGTTTTGGTTAGGTTTATAGGGTTTTCATTTAGTTTTACTCCCATTGTGTCATCGTCTATTTCTAAGTCATCTATTTTTAATATGGAAGATATGTTTGATTTTTTATATCTATTTAACACTGCTTTTATCCTTGCTATTAGCTCCTTAGAGGAGAAGGGTTTTGTAACATAATCATCTGCTCCCACATTAAAGCCTTCTATTTTATCTTCTTCTTCGGATTTCGCTGTCAAGAATATAATAGGTAAATCTTTATACAAAGCGTTTTGTCTTATGGATCTTGCTATCCTTATGCCACCTAAACCAGGTATCATAATATCAAGAAGTATTATATCAGGTATGGTATCTTCCAAAGCTTTAAATAAGTCTCTTGCATTGGTGAAGTGTACTAGATTAAACTCTTCCTCTAAGCTAAACTTTAATACATCTGCTAAATCTACATCATCTTCCACTAAAAACACCAATGGTTTCATGCTTTTATTATAAAATAAAAGTGCGTTGTATGATATAATATTAGGCAAAAATTTAGCTGTCTCAAATACCGCCTGCTGGAGATGGGGCAGTTTTTATAAGGCGGGATATAAAAGTCCAGCCCAGGAGTGGTGTATACGCTTTTGGATAGGTTTAGCTTATGAATCTTTATGAATTTGAGGCTTATGGTAAAATCTTCAAGAAGTACGGCATACCAGTGCTAAATCATGTGTACTCAGACCACATAAACGATGAATGNNATAAGCTCGGTCAATCTGTGGTGAAATCTCAGGTTTTAGTGGGTAAGAGAGGAAAGGCAGGAGCAGTAAAGCTTTGTAAAACCCCAGAAGAAGCCATAGAAACCGCTGAGGCTCTTCTAAAATATCCTGTTTATGGAGAAATGCCCATAGGTATCATTATAAGCGAAAAAGCTAATATATTAAAAGAACTTTATGTGTCTATTACATATTCTACTGAAACTAGAACTCCTGTTTTGGTGTTGAGCTTAGAAGGTGGTATGGATA
>DDOS01000129.1:0-2336 GCA_002341805.1 Aquificaceae bacterium UBA2488
GTTCAAGTCCTGCTACCCCGATTTTAAAAAAAACCTAAAAACAAAAATACATCGCTTCCTAAAAACCTATGATATAATAATCTTAAAATTTAATTAGAGAGGTAAAGATGGAAAAGACGCTTGTTATAGTTAAACCCGATGCTTTTGAAAAGCAAGCCACTGGTGCTATTTTGGATATTTTGCAAAAAAACGATCTTAAGCTTTTAGCATTAAAAATGTTTAGGTTTAGTAAGGAAAAAGCCGAAGGATTTTATGCAGTGCATAGAGAAAGAAAGTTTTTTGGAGAACTTGTGGAGTTTATGTGTTCTGGTCCTGTGGTGGCGGCAGTGTTAGAAAGTGAAAACGCCATAGCAAAAGTAAGAGAGTTAATTGGACCCACTGATAGCGAGGAAGCAAGATCATCTGCTCCAAATTCCATAAGAGCATTGTTTGGTACCGATAAAGGCAAAAATGCCATACATGCCTCAGACTCAAAAGAATCCGCTGATTATGAAATACCCTTTATATTTTCTTGTTTAGAGATTGTGGGATGAGCTGTAGTAAATCTCAAGAGAGGCTTTTTACACCTGGCCCAGTAGAAATCCCAGAAGAGATAAGGACTATATTAGGAGCCCAGATAATCCACCATCGCACACCAGAATTTAAAAATAGTTTTTTACAAACAAGATTCCTATTTAAAAAGCTTTTAAACGACGAATCCGATAATTTTGTATTTTTTGCAAGCTCGGGCACTGGTGCAATGGAATCAGCGGTGCTAAACTTTTTTAACGAAGGGGATAAAGTCTTTGTTTTAAATGGTGGGAAGTNNGTTAGAGCTTTGTAAAACCTACAAGCTTGATGTAATAGACTTCAAAGTAGAATGGGGAAACACTTACGATAAAGAAGCTATTGCAAAAGTTATTACAAAAGATTTAAAAGGTGTATTTATTCAAATTTCAGAGACCTCTACAGGCACCTATCACGATCCAAGATTTATAGGAGAGCTTTTAAAAGACACAGATACATTGTTGATAGCAGATGCAATCACAGCTCTTGGTACTTATAATATAAAACCCAAAGAAATGGGTATAGATATATTGGTGGGTGGATCTCAAAAATCTTTTATGCTCCCGCCTGGTCTTTCTATGCTATGGTTTTCAGAAAAAGCCAAAAAACACCTAAGCCCAAAAGGGTATTATTTTAACATCTCAAAAGAGCTTAAAAAACAAATAGAAGGCCAAACTGCCTACACACCAGCTATATCTATAATCCTTGGTCTCAAAAAATCCTTAGAGATGATATTAGAAGAAGGTATTGAAAACGTTGAGAAAAAAACCACCGCCCTATCAAGAGCTACAATAAGAGCTTTTGAAGTTATGGGTTTTGAGGCTTTTAGTAAAAACCCAGCCATATCTGTAAGCGCTATAAAAACCCAAAATATAGATGCTGAAGATTTTAGAAAAAAACTTTTAAGTATGGGTATAAGGACTGCAGGTGGTCAAGATCAATTGAAGGGTAGGATATTTAGGATATCTCATATGGGTAAAATCGACCCACTGTCCACTTTTTCTGTAATCCAAGCCGCTTGCAAGATAATAGGTTGCAAAGAAAATATATTAGAAGTATACAATAATACATTAAATAGTTTATGTGTAGATTAATACTTATAAGACATGCAGAGAGTCAATGGAATCCCATAGGAAAATATCAAGGGATATTAGATCCAGACTTATCAGAAAGAGGCGAATCTCAGATAAAACTCCTTGGAAAGTTTATAGCAAAAGAGTTTAAAGACGTAGAAGCCATATTTAGCTCCCCTCTTATTAGAACCAGAAAAACCGCTCAAGCTATAGCCGATGGATTAAACAAAGAAGTGATTTTAGACCAAAGGCTTATAGAGATAAACCATGGAGATTGGTCAGGAAAACTTGTAAACGATATAGAAACTCTTTATAAAAAAGAGTTTGAAGTATGGATGAAAAAACCTCACGAGATAGTATTTCCAAACGGCGAGTCTTTGAAGGAAGTACAAGAGAGAGCCAACGACTTTATAGCTTTTATAAAAGCTAAATACAAAAATAAAACCATATTAGCGGTGTCTCATTCAGTACCTATAAGGGTATTTTATTGTTCGGTGTTAGATATAGATCTTTCNNTCTTATTCAATATTACAACTTGGAGATCAGGATATAATCCAGAAGCTAAACATAAGCTGTCATTTAGGAGAATCATATGTTCAGGCGCATAGGGCTATTTAGTCTATTTTTATTTTTTATAGTGGCATCTTTTGCCACAGACCCAAATGTAGTAAACATAAAAGAGCTCACCAAAGCCCAGGAGAAAAGCAACACAGGTAT
>DDOS01000129.1:2341-5474 GCA_002341805.1 Aquificaceae bacterium UBA2488
GATAAACCAATTTAAAGTGGACAAACCTTCACTAAGACCACCAAATAAATTGCAAGCCCCTTCCTATAAACCCCTTGATTTGAGCGGTGAAATCTTACGAACTCCCCAATATATGGAGCTTACTCCAGTACAACCTATGAAAAACTCTGGCTTTGTAAGTTGTGGTGAGCCAGATGATGTGGCTGCTTATTCTGGTATGGTGTCTGATTATTTATCAAAAGATTATAAAGGTGTGGCTAAAAACTTTGAAATACTTTTGAAATATCCAAACTCCCCATATCTACCTATGGGTTTTTATGTGATGGGTATGACAAGATTAAATCAAAACGATAAAGCTTCAGCTAGAGATCTCTTTTTCGATTCTTGTAAATATACATCTATGTATCAGCAAAGTGCCTGTGAAGGATATTATGCTCTTAGCTTAGAACTAAATCAAAAACCTATTTTTGTGCAATCCCCCACTTATCATAAAGCGTTATGGAAAACTGTATTTGCTATAAAAGATAACAGTCTTTACACAGCGGCAAATTGCAATGATTTTGTTTTTAAAAATTACTGCTTTTATATAAATGATTTTGTACAAGGTGTTATAATGCCAGGGTATTATCAAAATAGCCTTTTCTTTAGGACAGGTATTATAAATTATTTTCACGGAAAATACGATATCGCTAAGCAAATATTTCAAACAATTTATACAAACTATTCTCTTTCATACGATTTGAGATATAAAGCCCTATACTATTTAGCTCTCATAAACATCCAAAACAAAGAATATGAAAAAGCCCTCGAAAAAGCTGTGATGATAGAAAATATATTTCCTGGTTCAAATCTTGCTATAAATCTATACGCTCTGGTGGGAGAAGAAAACCCAAAAGGAGCGGCTGTGGCTTCGTTTTTATCCAACAACAAGTACACTATACTCACAAAATTAGCGGCAGTTCAGGCTTATAACAGCAGTGATTATAACTATGCAAAGCTTTTGTTCCTAAAAATACAAGATTATAAGGACGCAATTTACGCTTGTATAAAAGCCAAAAACTATAACGAAGCTATTAGAGTATTAAATCTTGCAAATAACCATGATGAATTTTATTATAAGTGGCTGGCAGAGAGTTACTACTTTGCCAACAAGCTTATTGATTTAAAAGAATTTCTAAAAGACCCTAACTTCCAAAAATATCATAATCTTTATAGAGAATACAGCGGATGGTATTACTTCAAAGTAGGAGATTATAAAAAAGCATTGTCTTATTTTAATAGCAGATATTACAAAGCCATCGTTTATTACAACATGGGAGATTATAAAGATGCCATAAACATACTTAGAAATCCAACAAATTATAACCAAAAACTTCTCTTGGAAAAAGCTTATCTATCCATAGGAGAACCTGCTAAGGCAAGAGAAGTATTATCTCCTATCAGCGATGAAGCAAAATACATATATGGACTTTCTTATTTCTTGCAAAACAACTATACAGATGCCATAAGGTACTTCCAAGAAGTGTCTAAGAATAGTCAGTATGCCCCTAAGGCACTATTAAAACTTGGAGATTGCTATTATAACTTAGGCAATATAAACAAAGCTATAACCTACTACCAAAAAGTAGTAGAACGCTATCCAAACTCTAAAGAATCTATGGAAGCCTCATACGATATTATCTCTTCTCAAATTAAAAACCCATCCAAAAACTTAGAGCTCGCCATAAAACAGTTTATAAGGATTTACAAAAACAATCCTCTATCCGAAGATCTAAAGTATCAATTGGCAAACATCTACATAAAAGAAGATAAAAAAGAAGAAGCGTACAATTTACTCTCCACCATAGTGGGTGGACCAAGATATAGAGCTATGTTGAAGATGGCCACGTTGGAACCAGACCCCAATAAAAANNNGGAGAAACCAAACAAAAAGCTAAGGAGATGTTAGCAGATCTTTACCTAAAAGAAGGACATATAAACAAAGCCGCCACCATATACTCTATGGGCGATGAAAAAGACCTCATACATGCATACGAGATATATTTATCAAACCACATGTTAAATAAAGCTAAAAACATATTGGATAGGCTCATATCAAGCTATCAAGATGATAAAGTAAGGACTATAGCTCTTGAGGGTTTTGATACATTTAAAGACCCCAATCTTCTAAACTTTGCCTCAAAATCTCAAAATCCGTCCATAAAAGCAAAAGCATTCTATGAGCTTGGAAACTACTATCTGTCTCAAGGCGATAAAAACACTGCCTTAAAAGATTATGTAAGTGTTGTACTCTTAACTCCCGACAAGCAAGATGTGTATAAAAACGCCGTTATAAAAGCTGCTAAAATACTTATATCTATGCACGCATACGAAGATGCCTCGTGTTTACTTGATAAGCTAAATATGTCTTCTTTATCCAATCAAGATGCTTATTATGTTAAAAGCCTAAAACGTAGGCTTCCTGTTTGTAAAAATAAAAACCTTTTAAATGGAGGCAACCAATGAACGATATTTTGCTTATAATCCAAAGAGGTGGAATTGTTATATATCCACTTTTAGTGCTGTCTTTAATATCTTGGGCTATTATATTAGAAAGGGGTTTTTCTTTAAGAGTATCAAGGTTTTTACCAAAAGGATATGCCCAGATAAAAGCCCTTATAATGGGTAAAAATATAGACGCTGCTGCTAAGATGTTAGAAACCCAAGGCACAGAGCCTGCAAAAGCCTTTTTATCAATTTTAAGAACGTATTTAAAAGGAAGGAGAGATTCTTATCAGTTAAACCGCATCGCAGAAGATGCATTTTCTTATGTGATATCAGAATCAGATAAAAACCTTGTAATACTATCCACAGTAGCTTCGGTATCTCCACTTTTGGGGCTTTTCGGAACCATCACTGGTCTTATAAAGGTTTTCGCAGCTTTTTCTACTTCAGAAACCCAATCTGCTATGTATCTGCTTGCAAATGGTATATCAGAAGCTCTTACCGCAGCAGCTACAGGTTTGGCAGTGGCTATACCAGCCTTATTTTTTTACTGGATATATAAAGCTGTGGAAAATAGAATCGTATCAAAAGTAGAAAAAGAAGTAAGAGAAATAATAGATGCAATATCGGAGGGCTAAACATGAACCTTAAGAAAAAAGCAAAAGTAGGT
>DDOS01000129.1:5555-6263 GCA_002341805.1 Aquificaceae bacterium UBA2488
GGTAAAGCTCCCTCAAGCTCAAACAGGTAAAAAAACCGTAGTTCAAACCATGAGGGTAGAGATATTACCAAATGGTCAATATATATTAAACGGTCAATATGTAACATTGACAGATATTCAAAATGCTATTCAAAATGCTAATCAGACCTCAAAAATAAACGATTTTATCATAGAAGCGGATGAAAACACCTTAGAAAAATACGTGGTGGCTTTAATGGATGTAGCCAAACAAAACGGCATACAGAATATATTAATAGCTACCCGTATGAAACGATGATATTTTTCTTTTTAAAAAAGCTTCTTACATCCCTCATAATCCCACCTGGTATTTTTATACTAATATTTTTTGTATTGGACTTTTATACAAAAAATAAAAAATTAAAAGTATTGGCTATATTTAGTGGATTATTTATGTATTTGTTGTCTATAACTCCCACAAAGGATATGCTTATAGTGCCTTTAGAAGATATGTATCATCAGCCTAAGGGTTTTCTAAATGCGGATGCCATAGTGGTGCTTGGAGGAGGGTATTATAAAAACGGAAACCTCTCAGGGGAAACCACCAAAAGACTTTTAGCTGGTATATACTTATCTTATAAAACAAAACTTCCCTTAATACTCTCTGGAGTAGATATAAAATATCTTCCTCAAAACACCCCTCTTTTAAAGATTTTAAAAACTATGGATCTTGGTAATATATATGAAGAT
>DDOS01000129.1:6334-8822 GCA_002341805.1 Aquificaceae bacterium UBA2488
CCAAGGGCTAAGATGCTCTTTGATCATTTTTTTAAAAGCGTAATACCATACCCAGTGGATTATAAGCAAGATTTAAGATACAATGCATATAGCTTTATACCAACTATGTCTGATTTTGAAAACTCTGCAAAAGCCATAAGAGAGTATGTTGGTATATTATATTATTTTATGCTTTTAAAATTATGAAAGAAAAAACTACCTTTGTGTGTCAAAATTGCGGGCAAACTTATGTAAAATGGGTAGGTAAATGCTCCTCTTGTGGTGAGTGGAATACCGTGGTGGAAGAAAAAATTGTTATATCAAAATCTTCTAATATGTTAAAATCCTTAGAAAAGCCTATAAAAATAATTGAAATAGAGCAAGAACATCTTGAACGTATATCCACAGGTTATAACACATTGGACATGGCTCTTGGAGGTGGTCTTGTGAAAGGTCAGACGATTTTAATAAGCGGAGAACCTGGTATTGGAAAATCCACTCTTTTGTTAAAAATAGCAAACCATCTTAGTAAACACCAAAACATCATATATGCTTCTGGAGAAGAATCTGCTTCTCAGATATCCGTAAGAGCCAAAAGGATGGGGGTGGATAGCGAGAATCTATTTATTTTAAACTCTACAGATGTGGATTATATCATAGAATGTGCAAAAGAATACAACACCAGATGTATTATAATAGACTCTATTCAAACTATGATGACAAGGACTATAGAATCTTCACCTGGATCTGTGGCTCAAGTAAGGGAATCTACCTTTAAAATCGTAGAGTTTTGTAAATCAAACATGATACCTTGTTTTATAGTGGGACATATAAACAAAGAGGGAGTCATAGCAGGACCAAAGGTGTTAGAGCATATCGTGGACAGCGTTTGTCAATTTGAAGGAGAGAGATATAACTTATATAGAGTCTTGATGATTTTAAAAAATAGATATGGAGCCACAGGGGAAATGGCTGTATTTAAAATGGAAAACAACGGCTTGGAAGAGGTAGTAGAGGCGTCTGCTTTTTTCTTATCAGAACGAAGGAAAAACGCCGTAGGCTCTGTGATATTTCCATACACCGAAGGCACTAAGCCCATTCTTATAGAAATCCAATCTTTGGTGTTAAAGGCCCTATACACAACCCCTCAGCGAAAAGCCCAAGGGTTTGATGTAAATAGGCTTGCCATCATCCTTGGCGTGTTAGAAAAAGAGGGTAAAATCTTTACAAGGGACTCTGATGTTTATATAAACGTAGTGGGAGGTTTAAATGTATCAGAACCAGCATCAGACTTAGCAGTAGCCATAGCCATAGCCTCATCAAAAAAAGAAAAACCTGTTCAAGAAAATATGGCAATATTTGGAGAGATTGGTTTAGGGGGCGAAATAAGGGCAGTGCATCATATAGAACCAAGATTAAAAGAGCTTGAACGTTTTGATATAAAGTATGCAGTTTTGCCTAAAAGCTCAATACAGGATATAAAATCCACAAAGTTAGAACTAATAGGAGTAGAGCATATCTTAGAAGCTATAGATTTAGCTTTAAGATAAAATAAGTATGCTAAAATAATAGTATGGAAGCTTTTAGAAAAGAAAAATTGGAAAAGTTAATTCAAAACACAAAGCATGTTTATAGGTATGAGTTTGAAAGCCCTTTTTTTATAAGAGAGATTAGAGAGCGCTACGAAAAAGAACCCACTAAAGATAAAATAATCATAAAAGGTACAGTGAAGCGTGCATCCAAGATAGAAGATGGATTTGTAATAAGATTTGCCTCAGAGAACAATGTTGAAATTTTAGTGTATACGGATGAAGCTTTAGAACAAGGGAAAACCTATACATTGGAGGGAATGTTATCAAGGGTGGAAGAAAAGTTAAGCCTCGTAGATGCCAAGATAAGCCAAGAAGAGCCAAATATAAGCATAGAAGATATAAAGCATAAGTTTGACCAAGACCCAAACTTTGAAGAGATATCAATAGCAGGAAGACTCATAGCCCTAAGGAGCATGGGTAAAGCCATANNAGTATGGGTAAAGCCATATTTGGCCATATTCAAGATTTTACAGGTAAGCTTCAGATATATATAAAAAAGGATGTGGTGGGAGATGAAGCTTTTAAATTTGTAGAAGATTTTATAGATATAGGGGATATAATAGGAATAAAGGGAAAACTCTTTAGAACACACACTGGAGAGTTAACTGTTGAGGTTTTTAGTATTGAGCTTTTAACAAAAGCCTTAAAAAATATGCCTGAAAAATGGCATGGCATAAAAGATGTTGAGATAAAATACCGTCAGCGGTATTTAGACCTTATAGCCAACGAAGAATCAAGAAGAGTGTTTGAAAACCGCTCAAAACTTGTAAAAGCTATAAGAGATTTCTTTGATAAAAATAAATTTATGGAAGTGGAAACTCCCATATTACAACCTATAGCCTCAGGAGCCACCGCCAAACCCTTTGTTACTTATCACAATTATTTAGAATCAGAGTTATATCTGAGGATTGCCCCAG
>DDOS01000129.1:8868-9872 GCA_002341805.1 Aquificaceae bacterium UBA2488
GGTAAAAACTTTAGAAACGAAGGAGTAGACACCACTCACAATCCAGAGTTTACCATGATAGAATTCTATGCTGCCTATTGGGATTATAAAAAACTCATATCTTTTACAGAAGGGTTTTTTGATTATATTACAGATGTTTTAGATGTTAAAAGCGTAAAAACCAAGAACGGTGTTATAAACCTAAAACCACCTTTTAAAGTGGCTAAGTTTTTTGAGNNTAAAACCGCCCTTTAGAGCGGCTAAGTTTTTTGAGCTTTTAGAGGAAAAAACCTCAAAGGATAAAAAGTTTTTCTTACATCATGAAGAAGAGTTAAAAGAATATGCCTATAAAATAGGTGTGCCAAAGGCTTATACATTACCAAGAGCCAAACTCATAGAAAAAGTGTTTGAATATACTGTGGAAGAGGAGCTAATCCAACCTACATTTATAATAGATTTTCCAAAGATACTATCACCTCTTGCAAAAACCCACAGAGAAGACGATGAGCTTGTGGAACGCTTTGAGCTTTACATAGATAAAAAAGAGATAGCAAACGCTTATTCAGAGTTAAACGATCCTCAAGACCAAGCCAAGAGATTTTTAGAGCAAAAGCTTCAGAAAGCCACAGGGGACGAAGAGGCTATGGAAACCGATGATGATTTTGTTGAAGCTCTANNTTGTGGAAGCTTTGTATTATGGTATGCCACCCACCGCAGGTGAGGGTATTGGTATAGATAGACTTGTTATGCTTCTAACAGGTCAAGATTCTATAAGAGATATCATACTATTTCCGGCCCAAAAGAGATTAGATTAATCCATCAATTTTTTTGGAGGTTTTATGGAAAAACTTTTTTTTGATATATATGAGCGTGCAAGAGCTGGTGATGTCACCAAAGAAGAGGCTATCTTTATACTAAAAGCTCAAGACAAATACATACCTCTTATAGTGTATTTGGCTTCTAAGCTAAAAGAGGAGTTTTTTGACCCTACAAAGTTTGAATTTTGCTCTATCATAAATGCCAAA
>DDOS01000010.1:0-489 GCA_002341805.1 Aquificaceae bacterium UBA2488
AAACTTCCATTGTTCCATACCAAAGGATGATGGGGATAATCTACCTATCTCCAATAGAAAATCCATATTCTCTTGGGGTATTTTTTTATTTCCATCAAAAAGCTTGCAAGCATGCCTTTCGTAAAAGGCCTTTAATATATCATCTTTTGATATCATCCATTTTTCTCCTCTAAAATTTTCTTAATATCCGCAGAATCTTGGGCTATCTTTATGAGAGAAACATATATCTCCGATATTACTCTTATACCCAAAAGAGCAAGCAACCAAACTATACCACCTAATATTAAGGTTATTAAGAAATGATCAAAACCAAGCTTTAAAGAAGATAACAACTTGAATAGCCAAAAAAGCGTTGCAAACACATATCCAAGTATCATTAAGAAACCTATTATTCTTATTGTTATAAAATGCTCAAACTTTGTATCAAAGAGCTCTTTTAAAAACCCCATGTGTCACCTCCTCAAATTAAATGCCGGAGGCGGGACTTGA
>DDOS01000010.1:519-11172 GCA_002341805.1 Aquificaceae bacterium UBA2488
TGCCAATTTCACCACTCCGGCTAACCATAATATTATATCAATTTTTTATGTTTAGGTATAGATTTTGTAATATAATAAATATCATAATAATTTTAATATTGAGACTTTATATTAATTTCGAATTTTATTTGGAGGTATGTATGAAGGTTTATTTTTATTTTTTGATAACATTGGCTATATTTAGTATAGCTTCCTATGCAGATCAGATGGTGCAAGATTGTGATGTAGACGATTACATCATAAAAGCCATAAACGTAGAAGAACCTTGGATAGAGAACGCATTTTACACTTTTATACAGGCTGACAATAATAAGAATGGTCAATTAGCTATCTATCCAGAGATAGAGGCAAAGCTCACAAAAAGAATAGGAGCTGAGATAGACTTACCTTACTATGTAGCCAATTATTCTATTGGTAGTGGAGATTCTGCTGTTGGTCCATTTACCGTTGGTCCAAAATTCTTATTGATAAGAAAATGTGATTTTCAGATGGGTAAAGCATTTTTACTAACTTTTGAACCAGAGCTAACTTACTGGGCAAATCCAAATACAAACGCTATATCCACAGGCTCTAATCTATCAGAGCAACTTGAATATGGTTTGCTTTTATACCCATATTTTTCTACGGGAGAAATTGGATATACTGAAAAACTAGCTCAGCAAGCTGTAAGTGGATATTTTATAAATCTTTCCATTGGAAAAAACATAACAACAGATTTTGCTTTTCAAACAGAATTTGAGATTGATAATCAGTATCTATACAAAGAAAATCATGCTTTAGAGGGGTTTTTCATGCCGCAGTTTGAGTACCATACGTCTAACGGTTGGATGTTTGGGCTTGGTGAGCAAGTAAATTTACAAGAATTTACCCCACGACCACAATATTCTACTTGGTTTATGATAGAAAGAGAGTTTTAAATGATAAGTTGATGTATAATATCTATATGACTAACAAAGAAGCTTTTGAATTGGCTAAGCAGGTTATGCCGGGTGGTGTTTCATCGCCGGTGAGGGCTTTTAAGTCTGTGGAAGCAGAGCCTATTGTAGTAAGAAGAGGTTTTGGGGCTTTTATAGAAGATATAGAAGGTAAAAGATATATAGACTACATGCTTTCTTTTGGACCTTTGATGCTTGGACATAGACCAGATGTTATAGTATCAAAGATTTTAGAAGCCCTTGATAAGGGAACTTCCTTTGGTATCACAAATCTATACGAGATAGAACTTGCTTCTTTAATAGTAAAAGCCACAAAAGTTATAGATAAAATAAGGTTTGTATCCAGTGGTACCGAAGCGGTGATGTCTGCTATTAGGCTTGCAAGGGGTATCACCAACAAGCCATATATTATAAAGTTTGATGGATGTTATCATGGGTTTAGCGATAGTGTATTGGTGGGAGCTGGCTCTGGTGTGGCTACCCTCGGCATACCTGAGACCCCTGGTATACCAAAAGAGTTTGCATCTTTTACCATAGTGTTTGATTATAACGATGAAGATGCATTGGAAGAGGCTTTTACTAAATACAAAAACCAAATAGCTGCTGTCTTGGTAGAACCAGTGGCAGGAAACATGGGCGTGGTATTACCCAAAGAATCTTGGCTTAAAAAACTAAAAGATATCACCAAGAAAAACGACGCTCTTTTAATCTTTGATGAGGTAATAACGGGTTTTAGACTTTCTCTTGGGGGTGCATCCGAGTATTTTGGCATAGAACCAGATATAGTTTGCTATGGGAAAATCATCGGTGGTGGTATGCCGATAGGGGCTTACGGGGCAAAAGCTCATATAATGGATAGAGTGGCTCCAGAAGGTCCTATATATCAAGCAGGAACATTGTCTGGTAATCCTATTTCAGTGGCTTCTGGTATTGGGCTTTTAAAAACACTTATATCTGATATAACTATTTATGATGTATTGGCAGAACTAATGGCATATCTTACTTATAATATATCTTCAATGCTATCCCAAAAAGGCATACCTCATAAGATAAATGAAATAGCTTCTATGTTTACGGTATTTTTTACCGATAAGGATGTTATTGATTTTAAAAGCGCAAAAACCTCTGATACAAAGCTTTTTGGTAAATTTTTTAGAAACTTGCTCCAAGAAGGGGTTTTAATACCACCCTCTCAATTTGAAGCATGGTTCTTATCCGCCGCTCATACAAAAGATATAATAGATACCACCCTTGAGAAAATCAAAAAAGCCATAGACTTATTATGAAAGATTTTATAATTCCTGCTATAGATATAAAAGAGGGAAAAGTAGTTCGTCTAACCGAGGGCGAGTTTGAACGCTTGAAAGTTTATCAAAAAGATCCTATAGAGCAATTTAAGTTATTCNNGATTTTATCATACCTGCCATTGATATAAAAGAAGGTAAAGTGGTAAGACTCACAGAAGGGGATTTTGACAAAATAAAAATCTATCAAAAAGACCCTATAGACCAGCTTAAGTTTTTTGTGGATATAGGTTTTAGCCGTATTCATATAATAGATTTAGACGGGGCTAAAGAAGGTGTTCCAAAAAATTTAGAGCTTTTTAAAAGCATGATAAAACACAAAGATAACACCACCATAGAAATGGGTGGTGGCATAAGAAGTATTGAGATAGCTAAAATGCTTTTTGATATAGGAATAGATTATCTTATAGTGGGCACTATGGCTATAAAAGACAAAGAAAACTTTTTAAGGCTTTTAGAATTATACAAAAACAAAATAATATTAAGTGTGGATGCCAAAGATGGAAAAGTGGCTATAGGAGGTTGGCAAGAATCTACCGCTCTAACCCCTTGCCAGCTTGCCAATATTTACGATAATTATCCAATAGAGTCTTATCTATATACAAATATAAACATAGATGGTGTTTTAAAAGGCATAGACATAAACCCTTACAAAGTATTTAGAGAATGCACCACTAAACCCATCATAGCCTCTGGAGGTGTTGGTTCTATAGAAGATGTTATAAAGCTAAAAGATATAACAAATTATGTGGTAGTAGGAAAAGCCATATACGAAAATAAAATAGATTTAAAAGCCTTATAAAAGCGGTAAACGGGACTCGAACCCGCAACCTGCTGCTTGGGAAGCAGCCGCTCCACCATTGAGCTATTACCGCTTAAATATATTTTATCAAAAACCTTTGTGCATGTGTTGTCAATAAAAGCCAAAAACTTAGAAATTAGTTAGATTTTTCTGCAAGTATATCACGATTTATGAGTTCTATTTCCTCATCTGTTAAATCGTATAATTTATAAACAAGCTTATCGATTTGTGATTCAAGAGAAGATGTGTCTTTATTTGGATTTTGCTTTTTAAGGTCAAGAATTTGATCCACAAGGGATTCTATCTGATTGACTATGACTTGGTTGTCGGGGGTTACAATAGGCATTACAACCTGCTCCATGCTTTCTTTTGAACCATATGTATAATTTTCTTCTGATGAAAAAATAAATTCTAAATACTTTCTAATTAACTTAGAATTAAAAATTGCACACCACAGTTTTAAATTATTACCAGTTATCATAAAGACTGAATTATCAAAATAATAACCAGGTGGAACAATGGTGAAACTATATTTGCTATTAACTGCAGTCCATACCAATTTTTCTTTTTCAAATTCGCATAGATAATTTTTAGTTGGATTATTATCTAACTCTAACCAGTGATGCTGCCCAGTATAGTCTTTATTTATTTGTGACTTACATCCTCTTGCGTATCTACATTGACCTCTATTTTTCAATTGTTCTTCAAATTTTTTTAAATGTTCTACTATTGATGTATATAAATATGCTTCCTTATAGAAACCAAAATATGCTAAAATAATCCACAGCCCTTTCCATTCATAACAATATCTTTTTATATTCCCTCCTTTTAAAATTGGCTTTATTATTTCTTCTGTTCTTTTTCTCTCTTCTTCTGTTGTGCAGTTTGCTAAAATCTTATTTCTTGTTTCTGTATCTATTATAAAAGCCTCATTTAAACCTGTTTTAATGCCATAGTAAATTTCTATATCCCAATCTTTTAATGGCTTTCCTATTTTTTCTATTTTCTCTTTTAGCCTTTGTTCTTTGTCATCTCCTATAAACCAAGCATCTTCTGTTAGATTTTCTAGTATGACTGCATTTTCTTTTAGTTTTTTTTCTATATCCATAGTTTTTTCTTTTAAGGTGATAGCTTCTAACTTATTTTGGTTTTCGGCTTTTTGTATAAGAAGTATATTGGTATCCACAGTGGCATTTTCAAAAATATCAGGTCCTAAATCTATAAGGATTTTAGGATTATATTTTAAGAAGAATTTTCTTAATTTTTTACCATAGCCTGCTCTCATCCACTTATTGCTTGTTATAAAGCATAAATACCCGCCGTCTTTAAGTAAGTTTATGCCTTTTTCGTAGAATAATGTATATATATCACCCTTTCTATCAAATACTTCAAAATTTTTGTCTTCGTATCGTTTTCTAAGAGCACCGCTGTTGTCTTGAAGTTGTATATACGGAGGATTTCCTATTATTATATCAAATCTATCTTCTAAGCCAAACATCCACTCTGGGTCAAACCAATCTGCTTTAGATGTTTGAGAAAATATGTCAAAGGATGTTATTTTTTGGATGGTGTCTTCTTTTAAGGTTTTATGTAATTTTGCTATAATTTCTTCTTTTAATTTCTTAACTTGGTCTTCAAGCTTTTGTTTTTGGTTTCTATTTTTGATATTAAAGTATTTTTTATATAACTGTCTCAACTCTTCCCTTAATTTTCCGATTACCGAATTTATTATATGGCTTTGTTTTGGTTTTTCAAGCCCTATAAGGGTATCTGCACACACAAACTTTGTTTCAAGATGAGGCAGTGGTTTTATACCAAAATTTTCTTTTGATAAATCAATTTTTTGGTCTATTATAAGGCTTAGGAAAAACCTTAACTTTGATATTTGTATTGCTATTGATTGAATATCAACACCATAGATAGAGTTTTGTATTAGATAAAGCTTTCTGGCAAAATCCGGATACTTTAAAGTCTCGTCAAAGTTTTCATTTAGTTCGTCTAAGAATTTTTGTCTTTCTTCTTTGTTTTCTATTTTAAATACCTTATCCATTTCTTCTACAATCTTTTTTCTTTGAAGTTCATGCCATAGTTTATTATCTTCATCTATTACATGGAGTATATCCACTAGCTTATGCAGTATGCCCATTGGAAAAGCCCCAGAGCCTACCGCTGGGTCTAATATTTTTAGCTTATCTATGGCAGATACGATATCCTGTTTTTCTTGGTCTATAAGATCTTCGTTTTTATTATAAAATATAATAGCTTCTAACTTCTCATCTTCTAAGTTTGTTTTGTCTTTAAAATAGTAAAACAAAGATTTATTTACCATAAAATCTACGATTTCTTTGGGTGTATAGTATGAACCTGTTCGTTTCCTAGCAGTTTCTTTGGTCTCTTCGTTAAAAGAAGCAAGCAAGTTTTCAAATATGTGTCCTAAAAGCTCAGGGTCTAAAGAAAGTTCTATGTCGGTAGGTGTAGACTCATCTGCCGTAAAATTATACTCTTCTAAGATATTTATAAGCCCTTTTATACTTACACTTTTTTCCTTTTCATAAAACTTTTTAATCCTATACTTCTTTTCTTCTGAAAAGAATAGGTAATCTGGTAATTTTGCTCTTTTTTCCTCATTCCTGCTAAACCCATCTATATATTCTTTATCTTGATCCAAACATTCAAACAATCCACCATTTATAAATGGTGTGTTTTCAAAAAGCTTTATAAAATCATCTTCTTTTATTAAAAGTAGTTTTTCGTATCTGTATAAAGATTTTACTCCAAAAGTAGTTTTATTTTTAGGATATCCTTCATCCTTTGCAAAAGCTCTTTCTTGTCTGGGCTTATTTAATGTAGCAAAGAATAGGTTTTGCAGTATAGCATTGTAATAATTTGTGGATTTTTTAAAATCTTTTAGTATTTTATTTAGCCTTTCTTCATCAAAAATCTCTTCTGGTATTAGATTCTTTTGTTTTAAAAACCATACAAATATAGTTCTTGTTAAAAGCCTAATAAGATTTTCTTCTTTAGAACCGCCCGGGAAATATACATTTTCATCCTCTAAAGCCAAAGCATACCAGTTTTGTATTTCTTCATAAAACTCTTTTACTAAAGGCTTTACTGAGAAAATATCTTTTATTTCATCAAGCGTATTAAAGGATAAATTTTTTAAAGCCTTTTCTATAGTTCTATATTTTTTAGCCTTTTCTATAAAAAATGTGTATCTTTTATAAGAACTAAAATCTCTTTTTGCTCCTTGATATATGGAATACACCAAAGATAATCTAAAATTTTGATTTTTATCGTAAAAAGCAAAAATACCTGCATCAGCTTGATTGTCTATTAAAATTCTTTTGGCTATGTCAAATTGTTTTCTTCTGCTGGATCGTTCTGATAATTCATCTGTTTTTATGGTGTATATTAAAAGATTTTTTCTATCTTCTAGATTTATTTTGGCTATGGGTTCTACTTTAAATTTTTCTTCTTGGTATTCAGAATTTTCTAAAAATTTTAAATCATCTATTTTTTCTTCAATATATTTTACAAAATTCTCTTTAGAAAAATCGTTAATAAGCTTATCAACTATACTCATCTTACTCACTCATAACATTTTCTACAGCTATGATATATTCAGTTTCCATATTTTTATTATACATGTTTTTATTGCCAAAGTCTTTGCTTATTGTATTTTTCAAATACATTATATTTTCTTTTAATGTATCTAAATTGTTTGTATCCCACGAAGATATCTCGGACAACACATATTCTGATAATGTGGAAAAGTTTTCTATATCCTCTAAAAGATTTTCTATAAATAGAGATAATTCATTATCCAGAGAATCCCTATATCTATCTTCTATGGTTTTTAGCATATTTCTGGCTTTTTCTTCTAAGCTGTTTGCATTAATTTTTTGGTTTTCTTGCCAAAGTTTTTTATCGTTGACTATCTTATAATAATTGGTCCAAAAATAATTAGTTAACGGGAGGGCTGTGGTATTTTCATCACATTTTATTTTATCATAAATTTGTTCAAAATTTAATATCTTAGGATGTTCATTATCTTTTGTATATCCTACAAACAGATCATTAGCCTTTCTTATAAGAACTATAAGGTTATTTTCACTAGATGGTTTGGACGTTTTTACTCTACTTGGCATATCTTTTAGTGCTTCGATGATCTTTGGATAAGATTTTAGCAACTTCTCGTATTCTTTTTTGATTTTTGTTATAAAACTTTCTTCTTCCTCTTGATAGGTATTTAGCTTTTTATATAATGATGATGCTTCTGGTTCTTCGTCCACCGAAAATATTTTAGAATCCTCTCCTAAGACTTTGTGAATCATAAACATTTTATTTGAAGCTATCTCTATGCTTCTTACGATATCAGCACCTTTTTCAGTGGGAAAGAAGTTAATAATATAAATTTCATCATACACTTTTTTACTTATTCTATTTATACGCCCCACTCGCTGTATCACCCTAACTGGGTTCCAGGGTATATCATAATTTATTATGACCCCAGCTCTGTTTAGATTAAACCCTTCAGATAATTTGTCAGTGGCAAGTAATATTTTATATTTATCCTCTTGATATTCTGACTGTGCGTCAAAATTTCTTTGAATAGCTGTGAGGGTAGACTTTGACAAACTGCCAATAGCAGTTAAAACCATATCTTTAAACTCTTTTTTTAATATTGGTTCCAAATACTTGGCGGTATCTACATACTCTGTGAATATTAAGACTTTTCTATCTTTTATATATTCTTTTATGGTATTTATAAGTGTATTAGCCTTTGGATCATCTTCTAATTTTAGACTATCAAATTTTTCTATAAGCTCTTCAAATAAAGATATATCTTCTTCGATATCCTTTAAAAACTGCTCTTTATTTTCCATCTTATCAACATAGTATATTTTTTGATACTTACTATTTGTATTTTCGCTTTTTAAATCCTGCTGATATTTTTGTAAAGTCTTTTCTATTGTATCTTCATCTTTTTCTTCTATATCTTCCATAAGTTTTCTATCTAATACAAATTTCTTTGTTCTATCAATAAAAGCTTTGGCGTCTTTGTGTATATCTAAAAATCTTTTTAAACTTTCTTTAAAAGCTCCAAAACTACTTTCAAACCTTTTTACCAAAAGTCTTCTCATAAAGCTATTTAGGTTTCTCTGATAAACATATATAAAATCATCTTTATCAGGATTTTCATATTTCGCAGGAAAATAAATAGCTCCATTAAAACGACCCCCATCTTCTATGTCTTGAAAATAGTTTATTACAGTATCATAAAATTTTGATTGCTTTTTAGTAAGTTCGAAAAATTTAGCTATCGGGTCTTTTACCTCTGGAATAGGTATTTTCTCAGGATAATATTTTAAATCAAGCCTATTTCTTCTTATCACCACAGGCTCTATTATACCCTTTATGGTTTTGGCTAACTCGTGAGATTTTTCTAATACATTTTTTATATTAACTTTATCGTTTTTAAATATGTCTTTGTAGTATCCTTTTACCATTTTCTCATAGTTCCTATTTTTATGATATCGATTTATATAAGATAGCTTGTCAAATAAAGATTGAAAGTTATCGAATTTTGTTTTTAAATCCTCTTCATACACTATGCTGGATTTTTTGGGTATTGTAAAAAGCTTTAAAAGTGAAAATATATCTGAGGGCTTGTTGTTAAAGGGTGTGGCACTTAAGAGTATAACATTTTTATCTCTACAAATCTCATGAAGATAATGATAGCTTTGTGTTCTTTCATTTCTAAACCTATGAGCTTCATCCACTATTATAGTCTTTATATCTTGATATTTGTTTATATAGCTAATAGCATTTTCTAGATCTCCTATAGAGAATATCTTCCATCCATCTAACTTAAAATCATTTATATATTTCTCCCAACCATAAGATCCAATCTTGTCTCCTATAAGATGTGGAGGTGCTATAACTATACCTCTTGCACCAAAGCGTTTTGCTATAGCTGAAGCTATAACCGACTTTCCAAGCCCCACCACATCTGCAAGTATTATGCCACTATGAGTTTTAATAATATTTATGCCTTGCAGTATGGCTTCCACTTGATAAGTATATGGTTCATAGCCAGCTTCTTTAAGTATGTTTCTTATGTTTTCATCTTCTTCCTCATTTTCTGGTATATATGTGTCAATGTAAGATTTTAAAGAATACACATAGGCTTCAAAGGGTGTTATTTTTTTAAGCATTGTTTTTTGAGTCAATATGTCTTTTACACTGTTTACATCTATCTCCACAGATTCACCCCATAGTTTATCAAAATAATTTTTAGCTTCATCGAAACCATAATCTTTTATCTCTACATTGAATTCTTCCTGAAATGATAGGCCTGATTTTGTTAAATTGCTACTACCCACTATGAAAAGACTTTGTGTTATTTTATTGTCTAAAGAAAATAAATAAAGTTTAGCATGATTTGGCTTTTTAGTTTTTCTCAATACAAGGATATTTTCTTCCATTAGCTTTATAAAAAAATCTGCTTGCTCATAGGTTTCTTGATTATCTAAATCTGGTGATTTAAATGCATTTGCTAAGGACTTCACATAGTATTCTTTTGTATCTTTCTTTGAAATATAGTCATTTATAGATCTATGGTATTCATATATATTTTCGGTATTCTTATCTACGTCAAGCCCCACTAATATCTTAATATGACCTTCTCTCAGATTGTTTTTCTCATACATATCTTTTAAAGCTTCATAAAAAAACGATAAAGCAGAAAAATAGAAAAACCCCACTAATATATTTATCTCTTTGGTATATGGGATTATAGTCTTTAATCTCTGCTCTAAATTCTTCTCTCCATCGTTGGTTATAAAAGGCATAAAATATATTTTATCAAAAACCTCAATTTACTATTTAAATTTTCACCCTAATTTCCAATTCAATATATGCTTAATCTCATGCTATAAACTCTTTACTTAAAAGCCTCCTGAAGCAAATATGTTATATGGAAAAACCTTGTTCAGGAGGCAATTATGCAACTAAGAGACTTTATATAGCTTGTTTTTGTTTTGCTGAAGATGTTCTAAATCTTATAAACCGTGTCATACTTGTGGACACAAGCATAAGACTAATAAACCTAGGCTCTCCGATGCAGAACTTATAACATTCCTTATATATGCTGTAGTATTTAGACACGGTGATTATAAAGCTACACTAGAAGAATTCAAAGAGCATTACGGTTATTTATTCCCTTATCTTCCTAATCTACCAGCAATAGTAAAAAGGGCTAAAAGATGCCGTTATTACTGCTGATAAGGCTTTCAATTCTAAAGAACTTGTAGAAGAATTTAAGAATCTTAACATTTCTTTAGAACCCATAAAGAAAGGCAAAACCCATCACAAGCAAAAAGAAAGACAATCTTTCTTAAAGAAGATAAGGAAGAGAATAGAGACTACTTTTAGTAAGCTCTACTGGATAGGTAGAGAGAACATAAGAGCTGTATCTATTGAAGGATTTTTGGCTAAAGTAAACTTTTTCGTTCTCGGTTTGGCTGTTAAGATGACATTAGGGGTAAAATAAAATTTTAAATCGGAAATTGATGTATAATATTTTACCTCAATTCCAATTTGGACT
>DDOS01000101.1 GCA_002341805.1 Aquificaceae bacterium UBA2488
TACCCAGTCAAGAGCATGAAGATGATAAAAATGCACTAAGTGATCATGAGCATACAATGTGCCAAGCATTATATTTCTAATGTAATTTGCGTTTTTAGGTATCTCTATACCAAGGGCATCTTCTATGTTTCTAACAGAGGCAAGAGCGTGTATGGTTGTGCAAACTCCACATATCCTTTGAGTGAAAGCCCATACTTCTCTTGGGTCTCTATTTTTTACTATAAGTTCAATACCCCTCCACATGGTTCCTGCTGAAACAGCGTTTGTAACCTTGTGGGAAGACTCATCCACTTCTGTCTCAAGCCTTAAATGTCCTTCTATTCTTGAAACTGGGTCTATCACCACTCTTGTACTCATTGTTTATCCTCCTTGTTAGATCTTATTTTGCTAATAACTCCGTGAGCTACTGCTCCTGCTGCAGCTGCTCCCACTGCTATCGCTCCTACTTTATCAGCGTTTGACTCTGTGCCTATAAAGGGTATATTTTGTTCTCTTGAATAAAAATTACCATTGTCCCAAAAGCCATCAGCCGAACATCCTATGCATCCATGCCCAGATTGGATAGGATAAGAAAGACCATTGTACCATCTTAGATTACCACAAGAGTTGTAAGTGGTTGGTCCTCTACATCCCATCTTATACAAACACCATCCTTTTTTAGCCCCCTCATCATCAAACTGCTCTACATACATGCCTTCATTAAAAAATGGTCTTCTATAACATGTATCGTGTATTCTATTTCCATAAAACATCTTTGGTCTTCCTTGAGAATCCAAAGGTGGTAATTTTCCAAAAAGCACAGTATACATAATTGTGCCTGTCATCACTTCTGGTATTGGAGGACATCCTGGTATTTTTACTATAGGTTTGTCTGTTATAACTTTGTCTATCGGGACTGCCGTGGTTGGATTTGGTTTGGCGGCTTGTACACAACCCCATGAGGCGCAAGAACCCCATGCAATTACAGCTTTGGCATTTTTGGTAGCCTTCTTAAGGCCTTCTAAAAATGATTTGCCCCCTACTACACAATACATTCCATCGTCTCCCAAAGGTGGGTTTCCTTCTACCGCCAATATATATTCTCCCGCATATTTTTTCATAATATCATCTTTGTGCTTTTCTAAGGCTTCTCCTGCGGCTGCTGATAATGTATCATCATATTCTAAAGATATCATGGTAAGAAGCACATCGGAAGCCAAAGGTGTAGCGGATCTTATAAAAGATTCAGAACAGCAAGTACACTCTAACCCATGAACCCATATGACAGGTACTCTTGGTTTTGTTTCCATGGCTTGTACTACCTTTGGTATCATCGCTGGCGGAAGTCCCATAAGCCCTGTCATGATGGCAGAGAACTTTAAGAACTCTCTTCTACTTACCCCATGTCTTCTTAGTGCTTCCCAAAATGTTTCCATAAAACCTCCTTTGGCTACAAAAACAGCCTTTTACTTTCATGCTAATACTTTTCTTAAATTTTGTCAATGATACTTTAGCACGTACTATATGCGCTCCTTAATTATCATAATGAATTTTTGAGCAAAATATATACCAGATAGTTTGAGTATCTGATATATCTCAGAATTTATGATTTTGTATTGGGCTTTTGAAATAAACATTATAGTTTAGATATATATTAGGTTATAATCAATATATATGCTAAGGATAGGTATGGGACAAGATGCTCATTATTTTGAAGATGGTAAGAAGTTATATTTGGGTGGGGTAGAGTTTGATGTAGGATATGGATTAAAAGGGCACTCAGACGGGGATGCGCTATTACACGCCATCACAGATGCCATACTTGGGGCTTTGGCTAAAACAGATATTGGTACTCTTTTCCCAGATTCAAAAAAAGAGAATAAAAACAGAAATTGTGTGGATTTTCTAAACAAAGCCCTTGAGATCATGTATGATATGGATTTTTCTATTGTAAATTTAGATTGTAATATCATAGCAAACAAACCAAACATCTCGAAGATAAGAGATAAGGTCATAGATAGTCTTAGTACGCTTCTTGGTGTCCCAAAAGACAATATCTCTATAAAAGCCAAGACAAAGGAAGGGTACAACCAAGAGGATAGCTTAGAGGTCATATGTATAGTGCTTTTACAGAAAATCATATAGGAATATGTCTATCTGGTGGAGTGGTAAGAGGAGCCGCTCATATTGGAGTCATAGAAGGGCTTTTGGAAAAAGGTTTTAAAATAGATGCGGTTTCTGGGGTGAGTGCTGGGGCTTTGGTGGGGCTATTTTTTGCTGCTGGTTATACACCAAGACAAATGCTTAGCATATTAAAATCTATAAACTGGTTTAAAACATTTAATATAGGATATGGAGGTATTTTAGGTTTTAAAAAAGCTAAAAACATCATAAAAAGCTATATACCCTATAAAAATCTTGAAGAATTACCTATATATTTTAACGCTTGTGCTTTAGATTTATATTCAGGTAAAAATGTGTATTTAGACAAAGGGGATGTGGTATCGGCGGTGCTTGGATCTTGTGCTTTGCCTTTTATCTTTGAGCCTGTAAGCTTTGAAGATATGCTACTTATGGATGGTGGGCTTACAGATAACCTACCAGTTAGACCTCTAAAAGAGAAATTTCCTCATCTTAAAATAGTATGTGTGGATATAATACCACCTGTTTATATAAATCAAAACTTGGGGGTTTTTGGAAATTTATTTAGATCAACTTTTCTAATAGCCAGAAAAAGCATGGACGAACAAAAACATCTATGCGATATGTATATAGCTCCACCTGTGAGTCATACAAGCATAGTGGATTATAGAAAGTTTGATGAGCTTTTTCATATTGGCTATAATTTTATTAAAAGCCAAATACAGTAAATCATGTTTTTAGATTGTTTAAAAACTTATCGTATTCTGCTAAAGAATCTATCCATATATTATATATGACACTTTTGTCTAAGTTTCTTTTTAATACATAATTATCTACGATGGTTGGGTTTCCAGACTCTATAGCATAGTAAACATCTAACAGTTCTTTTATAGGATTTGATACACCTCTAAGAGCATCTTTTATGTCTTTGTCTAATGAAAGCTCTTGTAGAAGTTTGTCTATAGGCATCTCCAATATACCATCTGACAAAGATAATAAACCTGCTAAAGATGTTTTTTGCTGTAGAGATTCATCTTTAAAGACTATTTTTGCTGTATTTTCTATAAAGTAGCTTATAGATACGCTTTTTTTCAATTAAATTGTTTTTCATCGTATTATTTTGATTGTATGCAAAAATGAGCATTATTGCGATTTTTCTGAGTGCATAAAGACCAAGCATAACTACAGCTTGCTTCACAGAAGATATTTCTTTAGCCACACTAAAATATGGAGAATTCAGGATCTTTAAAAGCCTTATGGAAATGTCTGGTGCTTTTTGAAGTTCTTTGTATATTTTTCCGATATCACCAGAATCTATCACATTAAGAAGATGCATTAAAACTGGTTTCATTGGGTCTCTTCTGTACCTTGATTTAGTACAATAGGTTTTTCTATGAAATATCCTTGGAACAGATCAAACCCAATAGGTTTGTAATAGTCAAACTCCTCCTTGGTTTTTTTATTTTCTTTGCTATTGATTTTATGTTGTAGTTTTTTTTAACAAGTTAAGTGTATTTTTTATCTCGTTATCTTTAACAAGCTTGGTATCAAGGTCCACAAAAGACGCCAACTCTAACATATTTTTTAAACTTTCGGCATAACTTACTGCTATCTTAAAACCATTGTCTTTTAAATATTTTATCTTATCTATAATATTTTCTTTGAGTTCTGATATATTTGTTATTGCTAATACTATATTATCTTTTCTTGGTATACCACACAAGAATTCTGAGGTTATGACATCCTTGCTGATATTTATAAAACATAACTTATCACCTACCAGTTTTTCTATACCTATGTACGCAAAAACTCCTATTATTACACTTGCGGTAGCGCTTAAAGCATCATTTATAACAGCTCTATCCGCGTCTTGATAGCTTCTATAAAGAAGTTCATACCCTATGATGTTAAACCCCTTATTTACTATACTTTGCCTTCCTACACATATCATATTAACATTATAAACCATTTAGGATGCATCATTTTTCATCAAAAAAATATAATATTCTATGCTTGCTTACATATATAAAAAGTGGTGCCATTATCTACTTCTACCCTTAAATCAAAATCATGGGCTTTTGCTATGGCTTTTACGATGGAAAGTCCA
>DDOS01000082.1:0-5539 GCA_002341805.1 Aquificaceae bacterium UBA2488
ATCACACCATCTTGGCTTGGCACAATAAGGCAGTAGCATAACTTTTGCTTTGTTTATATTTTCTATCACAGACCCACCTATACTGGCTATTATATTGTTTAATTTATCTTTTGGCATACCCATAGCCTCACCCTCTAATTTCCTAATTGCAAACATAATAGCTTCTTTTATGTCTTCTTTTTTGATATCAATTCCATAAAAAGTGTTTTCTTCCAAAAACTTATCTAATTCTTGGTTGATGGTCTTTATATCTTTACCTATAAGATGTGTTTCCAAGCTTTTAATAAAATTATCTGGGTATAGTATATAATCGCCTGTGATAAATATATCTTGCAGTATGCCATCTTTTTCTTTTATATAAACCCTAAAGGTGGCTCCTTTACATCTATAAAGTCCATATATATATCCAGTTTTATCTTTTGTGTCTTTGAATATAAACTCTTTTTTGCCAAAGGGCGAATCTTTATATGATAGATTTAGTTTTTCAAGGGTTATATTTTCATAAAAGCCATAAAAACTGTTTATAAGGGAGTTTATGAAGGCTTCTTTTGATATATCTTGTTTTAGGGCTTTTTGGATGGATTCTAATCTATCATCAGCGCTTTTTATCCCTTGGGAAGTAAGTTTTTCAACAGGCATATGGATACTTTTTAGAGTTTTTTCTATGTTTAGTCTAATGGATATATAAGCTTGGAATATGGATATATCATCTTCCATAAGTCCATGTATAATACCAAGTCTTTTTTGGCCTACTTTTATGGTAGGTCCATCTATATAAGCTTCTATATTAAGGTCTTTAAAAGCATGTATTAGGCTTTTAAAAATATCGTTTATATTAAAATCCTTAAAACCTATATATTCTATGCCGACAGTGTATTCATCCACATAAACAGATTGACCAGATAGTATATTTTTGGCAAGTGTTATATTTTCTTTTTCAAGGTAATCAATTCTAAACTCCTGAGATACATCCTGATGATAACCTGCTATGGCATACTCTTTATCAAAAGACAATATCCTTATGGTATTTGGGGAGTTTTTTAACATATATGTGATATATATATTATCAAAAGCGCTTTTTGGTGTATCTATTAAAATATTCATCACTAAACCTCCAAATTTAGCTCTAATAAATTCTTATATAAATTCTTTTTAGTGCAATGAGATTTATAATATTTGGTGTGGTATAATAAATTTAATATGAAGAAAATTGTTAAAGGGGTTTTAGTAGATTTATTAATTGTATTACTTATAATAAACGCTGTTTACTCTTATTTTTTGAGTACCAAAATATATTCTAGAATTTTTGATATCACATCTGGTAGTTTTATAGAAGCCATTCGCAACTTAGATAAAGAGTCAAATGATTTATACAATGAAAATCAAACATCTGCAAAAGATTTCTTAGATCTATATAAAAACTCACCTTTTATAAATGGGTTTATAAATCGTTCTTTAAATTTATTTTTGTCCAAAAACATAGTTCATATTTTTATGATAACAAAGGAAAATAACCATTTTGTATATATTTATAATGCAAAAGAGCATGTGATGCCAGGATTTCCTTTTATGCCAGATAAAGATGAGCTTAAAAAAATTTTAAAAGCTTACAACGAAGATAAGATGCTTATTTATAACTATAATAAGATATTTAATATAGGATTTAGCTTGTATTACCCTATAGATATAAAACAACGATATAGGGCTTTGGTGGTTTTAGATTATTCTAACAAGTTTACAGATTTTATAGATGAGAGTTTTTATATACAAAGGTATATATCTTTTAGTCTGCTTGTCTTGGCATTAGTTTTCTTGCTTTATGTAGGCTATATAAGGCTTAGAGAGAATAAGCATAAGCTCATACTTTATTTAGACCCATTAACTGGTGTTTTTAATAGAAGATATTTAAAGTTTGTCGAAACTATTCATAAAGATTATGTCATAGCCATGATCGATATAGATTTTTTCAAACAGATAAATGATACTTACGGGCATGCTGTTGGAGATATAGCTATTAAAACTGTAGCAAATATAATAAGACAATCTCTAAGAAATCAAGATATCATAATAAGATATGGAGGTGAGGAATTTTTAATGCTTATAAGAGATCCTAATGATGATTTTATCTGCAATGCCATATTAGAAAGAATAAGAAAAAATATAGAAAAAGCATATATTTACTTCGATGATAAAAATATAAATATTACTGTATCAATAGGAGCTTTAGTAGATGGTAAAGACCTATCCTTAGAAGAAAGGATAAAAATAGCCGATAAGTTTTTATATGAAGCAAAAAATAGTGGCAGGAATAAAATAGTATGCGGAAGAGTTTAATGCTTTTAATGATAATAAGCTTAGCCTTTGGCTCTAATTTTAGTGAGCTTCTATCTTCTTATAATAAGAAAAGCGATCTATCATATAAAACTAGAAAAGAATCTTTGGGTCATTATATAATCTATACTAGGCAAGATATAAGACGTATGAATGCCACCACTCTTGGAGATTTGTTAAAATCTTTAAGATTTTTTACATTCGAGCCATCTCCTTATGGAAATTATGATTTAATACCCGCAGGATTTCCAAGCTCTACCTATCAGCAAACGAGAATTTACATAAACGATCATCTGGTGGATTCTTCTTTTACACATGACCCATTACAGATGTATTGGAATTATCCACTTTTTGATGTAGACCATGTAGAAATATACTTTGGCCCTGCTGCTGCTTCCATAGGAAATGTCCCTGGTATTGTTATCATAAAAATCTATACTAAAAAGCCATCAAGAGAAAACGTATCTTTTATAAACATAGAAGCTAATTCAAGAGGAGGTTACGATGTAGGTTTTAACGGTGCCAAAAAGATAAACAAGGATTTGTCATACTCTTTGATGTTTGATATAAACTATAACGCTTTGCCTAAGATAGATATCTTAAATAACGAATACTCTTTAAACTCACTAAATAGATACGGATTTTTAAACCTAAACTATAAGCATAACCGTATAGATTTTTCATTTTTAGATAGAAGGCAAAATGTTTTTATGTCTGATTATTTGCATACCCCACAAAATGGATTTTTATCTTATCAAGATTATTATATATCATTTACAAGATATTTTGACAATAAAAGCCTAAAATTTCATCTTAGTTGGGATCATGAATATAGGATTGGAGAGCTATACTCTTCTAATTTTGGGCTTTTTATACCTAATGCTATAAATCAAGGGATAATACCCATATATCTAAATGAATCTCTTATAATGGATAGGTTTGGTGTTTTCTTGTCTAAGAAGTTTACACTTGGTAAAAACCATTTTATAGTAGGTACCCAAGCAAAATTTCCTTTTATGAGTGTTCAAAGTTATAACTATGCAGGCTTTAATCCATATGGTTTGTATCAACGCTATTCACCTTCTTTCCCTATTAAAAGCCTAAATAGAATCTTTTATACGGTATTTTTGCAGGACGAGTATAATCTTAAACAAAATTTAGTGTTAATAGCTGATGCAAAGTTTGATTATTATCATTTTAATGGAGTTGATAAAAACAACAAAGAAGCTAGTGAAAGGCTTGGTTTTTCTTGGTTTATAACCCATTATATCCAATGGAAGAGTTTTTTATACAATACCTATTCACCACCTGACTTGTATGATAGTAGTTTGTCTATTAATGGTAGATTGGAGAGTGAACATTTTAGAGGAATATCTTCCGAAGTATCTTATTCTAAGGCTAACAATAAGCTATCTTTTTTATATGCATATATGATATTGAAAAATCCTATAGAGCTAAGTTTAAATCCAGTAGAGGCTTATAATGCTAACATGTTAATTGTTGATAATTTTTTTAATATAAGCACTAAGCACTATTTTACGCCAAACCATTCTATATCGATTGATTATTATGTGGTTAAAGCCAATCGACCAAATTATAGTCCAAACCAAGGAGGGTTTATAAAATTGTTTGATAAAGTCAGGCATTTTTATATATACAATGAGCTTATTTATAGAAATGGTTATGATGGGTTTGGTAATTATATTAAAAGCTCATATACATGGGATGGCTCTGTAAAATATAGATTTAAAAACGGATTTAGTGTTTATCTAAAAGCATCTGATATTCTAAACAGTGCTCCTAAGGTGGCCGTGTTAGACCAAAGTGGTAATATAATAGGGCTTGTACCTGCTTATGCGCCTACGGTTTCTATAGGGATGGAAAAACTTTTCTGATGAGAAAGCTGTGCTTGTTTTTAATGCTTTTAATATGTATAAGCTTTGCAAATCCTATAGCTATAAAAGTGGAGATTATGGAACAAGTGGCTATGGCTCTTACTGGAAAAAGATATCCCAAAGCTTGTTTTATAGGTATAAAATTACCATCTTCTTATTTTGACAACATAATACCTTCTTCTTGTGAAGATGCGGATGTTGTTTTTACAAGTATAAATACATTAAGATATAGAAAGCCTTTAGTAGTTACAAATTATGATATTTTACTGCGCAATCCATATGCAGTGGCTGGTATGTATTGGTTAGATGGTAGATACCAAGTGGTTTTTGTGAAAGAGAGACTTAGAGAGTTTAATATCCACTTACTAAAGGAGTTTAGATATTACGAGATTAGTCAATCTTCTTTGTATTAAATTTTATATAAGCACCCAAATTTCTGCGATTTAAATTATACTTATCTTGTTATCTAAAATAAGTTAAAATATAAATATATCTTTTTGGAGGTTTATTATGAAGATTACACTCAGTGTAATAAAAGCAGATATAGGAGGATACGTAGGTCACTCCTGTACACATCCTGATGTGGTGATGACCACGGAAAATTATGCTAAGAAGTTTATAGGAAATTCTTTATTGGACCTAAAAGTTCTTACATGTGGAGATGACATAGCCCTCGTTATGACCCATCAAAAAGGTGTTGATAGCGAAGAGATACATAAGATTGCCTGGGATGCTTTTTTAGCAGGTACAGAAGTGGCTAAGAAGCTAAAGCTTTACGGTGCAGGTCAAGATTTGTTGACAGATGCTTTTAGCGGAAATATAAAAGGCCTCGGTCCTGGCGTGGCTGAGATGGAGTTTGAAGAAAGACCTTCAGAACCAGTTATTGTGTATTTTGCAGATAAAACTTCCCCAAGCGCTTGGAATTTGGCTTTGTATGAGATGTTTGCAAGTCCTATGAACAGTGCTGGGCTTATTATAGATCCTAAGATGCACGATGGGTTTACATTTACGGTGTTAGATGTTTATACGGGAAAAGCCGTAAAACTTTCTACCCCTTCAGAATTGTATGACCTTTTGGCTCTTATAAGCTCTGCTTCTAAGTATGTGGTGAAAGAAGTGCATAGGAATATAGATGGTGAAATAGGAGCCGTAGCTTCTATTCAGAAACTCTCTTTGATAGCAGGCCAATATGTTGGTAAGGATGATCCTGTTATGATAGTGCGTACTCAAAGTGGATTTCCAGCGGTAGGTGAGGCTCTTGAGCCTTTTGCAAGACCGTGGATCGTAGAAGGTTGGATGAGAGGTTGTCATAA
>DDOS01000082.1:5610-6332 GCA_002341805.1 Aquificaceae bacterium UBA2488
CTGGTTTTCAAATAGCAAATGGTAAGTTGGTGGGTCCAAGGGATATGTTTAAGGATAAAGCCTATGATTATGCCAGAAAAGTAGTTTCTGATATTGCCAATATATTGAGGAGACAAGGTATATTCGAACCTCATAGACTACCAGCAGAAGAAATGGAGTATACTACATTGCCAAAGATTATGGATAAAATTAGCTCAAGATTTTTTGATATAGATGATAAAGGCCAAAAAATAGACAAAAAAGATATGTTATCAAAAGAGGATATGGATTAAGGAGGCATAGATGGCAAAAGGCACGGTAGCATGTAAGATATTGCAAAACCACCTTGTGAGCGGTAAGCTTATACCTGGAGAAGAAATAGCTATAAAAATAGACCAAACCCTAACCCAAGATGCCACAGGTACAATGGCTTACCTTCAGTTTGAGTCTATGGGCGTTAATAGGGTAAAAACAGAGTTATCCGTTAGTTATATAGACCATAATATGCTTCAGACGGATTTTAAAAACCCAGACGATCACAAATACCTAATAAGCGTTGCAAAAAGATATGGTTTACATCTTTCAAAACCAGGAAACGGCATATGCCATCAAGTCCATGTGGAAAGATTTGCAAAACCAGGTAAAACTATGATTGGTTCTGATTCTCACACTCCCACAAGCGGTGGAGTTGGCATGATAGCCATAGGAGCAGGTGGCCTTGATGTGGCTGCAGCCATGGCAGG
>DDOS01000082.1:6403-16323 GCA_002341805.1 Aquificaceae bacterium UBA2488
AGAAGATTAACGGTGAAAGGTGGTCTCGGTAAGATATTTGAATATTTTGGAGAAGGTGTAAAAACTCTAAGTGTGCCAGAAAGAGCTACCATCACAAACATGGGAGCAGAGCTCGGAGCCACTACTTCTATATTCTCTTCTGATGAGCAAACGAGGTCATTTTTAAAAGCCCAAGGCAGAGAGCAAGATTTCGTGGAGCTTTTGCCAGATAAAGATGTGGAGTATGATGAAGTTATTACTATAAATTTATCAGAGTTAGAACCGCTTATCGCATGCCCCCATTCTCCAGATAATGTTAAAAAGGTATCTGAAGTGGAAGGAACTCCTGTGGACCAAGTGGCAATAGGCTCTTGCACAAACTCATCTTTTGTGGATTTAACAAGGGCAAGCTTGTTGTTAAAAGATCAAAAAGTAAATGATGACACAATATTTGCTGTGGCACCTGGCTCTAAGCAAGCTTTGGAGTATGCCACAAATACTGGTATATTGGTAGATTTCTTAAAAGCGGGAGCAAGAATTTTAGAAAGTGGTTGTGGACCATGCATAGGTATGGGTTATGCTCCGCCATCTGGTGGTGTTTCTGTTAGAAGCTTTAATAGAAATTTTGAAGGGCGTTCTGGTACTAAGGATGCAAAAGTATATTTGGCTTCTCCAGAAGTGTGTACTGCCTCAGCTATAGCAGGTGTTATAAAAGACCCAAGAAAGTTAGCTAAAGAAAGAGGTATTAACTATATAAAAGTGGAAATGCCATCTTCTTTTCCTTATGGAGATGAAGCTATAATATCGCCACTGTTTGAAGAAGAAGCTAAACAAGTAGAGATTTACAGAGGACCAAACATAAGACCTCTGCCAGATTTTGAGCCTTTTGGTGATAACATAAAAGGTAAAGTTGCCATAAAAGTAACCGATAATATTACAACAGACCATATTATGCCTGCGGGTGCTCAGATATTGCCACTTAGATCAAATATATATGCCATATCCGAATATGTTTATCATCTTGTGGATAAGGATTTTGTAAAAAGAGCCAAAGAAAACAAAGAAGCAGGTTATGACAACATTATAATAGGTGGTGAAAACTACGGTCAAGGCTCTTCCAGGGAACACGCAGCCTTAGCTCCAAGATTCTTAGGTGTAAGAGCGGTGGTAGCAAAATCTTTTGCTCGTATACATCATGCTAATTTGGTTAATTTTGGTGTGGCACCTTTGGAGTTTGTCAATAAAAGCGACTATGACAAATTTTCCTTAGAGGATGAGGTGGTTATAGAAGACATAAGAAATGCCATATTAAACTCCAAGCCTGTTGTTATAAGGAATCTTACCACTGGTGAGGAAGCCGAACTCACTTACAATCTTACTCCAAAGCAGAAAGAGATTCTCCTTGGTGGTGGGCTTTTAAGATTAATAAAATCCAAAAACAGGGGATAACTATGGGACATAAAAAAACTGTTTCAATTATAGGTTCTGGTAATGTGGGCGAGCATATTGCCGCCCTTTTGGTATTAAAAGGTGCTGTTAACATTAGGCTTTTTGATTTACCTAAGAAAGACGGTGAGAAGCTATATCCTCATGTAAAAGGTAAGGCTCTTGACATGCTTCAAATGGCTTGTGCGGTGGGCATAGATTCTGATATAAGAGGATATGTGGTGGATCAAGAGGGTAATGGCTATGAAGCTCTCTTAGGTTCTGATATAGTGGTAATAACAGCGGGATTTCCAAGAAAACCAGGTATGTCCAGAGATGATCTTCTAAGCATAAATATATCCATCATGAACACCATAAGCAAAAAGATAAGAGAATACGCTAAGGATGCTGTTGTTATAGTGGTAACAAATCCTGTGGATATAATGTCTTATGCAGTTTATAAGCTTTTAAAAGCTCAAAAACATAAAGTCTTTGGTATGGCAGGTGTACTTGACTCCTCAAGATTTAGAGCTTTTATATCCTTAGAGTTAAACGTATCTCCAAAGGATGTCCATACTTATGTGATAGGTGGACACGGAGATGAGATGGTACCTCTTGTTAGCGTATCAAATGTAGGTGGGATACCACTTGCTAATTTATTAGAAGAAAAAAAGATAAAAGAAATCGTAGAGAGGACAAAATTTGGTGGTGGTGAGATAGTGGATTATATGGGTACTTCTGCTTATCATGCACCAGCTGCTTCTGTGGTGGAGATGATAGAGTCTGTGGCCTTTAACTCTCATAGGATACTTACTTGCTCTGCAGTTTTGGATGATGATTCTGCAGAGTACTATGGAGCTAAAGATTTATGTGTGGGTATACCAGTGAAGCTTGGTGAAAATGGCATAGAGCAGATTATAAAAGTACCTATGACAGACTATGAAAAAGAACTTTGGTACCGTTCAATAGCTTCTGTTAAAAAGAATATAAAATTAGCCGATGAGTTTATAAGTAAGTATCTATGAGTATTTTAGAGGCTTGGATAAAACATCTTGATAGGACAAGGAGCACATTTACCAAAGATTCTTATATTAACCATTTGAAGACCTTTTGCAGTACTATATCTAAGAGTGTATTATCCGATGAAGATTTACTGAGAATAACTGGTAAAGATATATATGCTTTTGTGGATGAGTCTTCTTTGTCTCCCCAAACGATATTGGCAATTTTGAGTGCACTAAAACATTATCTAAAATTTTCTTATAGGAGGGGATTTTTACCAGAAGAAAACTATAACAATATCCTGAAAACTGTAGAGGATTCAAGAGAAGATCTAAATATGAAGAAGGAAAAACATCCTCCAAAAGCTCTCACAGAGCAAGAACTCCAAAAGATATTAAGTAGTGTGAAAAATACCAAATATTATAAAGTCTACAACTTATTTGTAAACAGTGGTATCAGGCTTATAGAATTTGAAAAGCTAAAACAAGAAAATTTCTTCTTAGACAAATCTAATATATTATGGATAAGACTTGATGCGGATATGACTAAAAGGCGAAAACCTAGGATGACCCCAGTTATAAGCTTTAACAAAGATAAAACCTTAGAGATAAGTGAACAAATCTACGAATGGTCAAAGGATTTTGACAATAATCTAAAAACAAAAAGAGGAGCCTTGCAAGTATATACAGACAGGTTATCCAAAAGGCTAAATATTGAGTTTAGTATTCATAGCTTTAGGCACACCTATATAACAAACTTGGTAAATTATGGATTTTCTGCAGAGATAGTAAAAGAGTTTGTAGGGCACTCTGATATAAAAACCACCATAGATACCTACTATAAGTTTTCTCAAAAAAGAGCCCAAGATCTGGTGGAAAGATTGCTAAGCTGATTTTATTATGCTATAATTGTATTTATGCTTTTAGATATACTGTTCAAAGCTAATGAAAAGAAGGTTTCTGATATACATTTAAAAATAGGCGCTAAACCATTCTTTAGATCACACAAACACTTAATGCCTGAAGAGTCTTTACCCGAGATAACAGAAGCTATAATGAATAATATAGTCAAAGAGCTTATAGATAAATATCCAAATAGATTGGAAGAGCTTAATAACAAAGGTGAAATAGATATATCCTATGCTGTTGATTTTGCAAGATATAGGGTAAACATCTACAAAGAAATGGGTAAGTTTGCCATAGCCCTTAGAGTTTTGTCTAATTATATACCAAAACCCGACGAACTTTATTTGCCATCTGTAATGCCCGATATAGTTTTGAAATATACTAAGGGTCTCATATTGGTTACTGGCCCAACAGGGTCTGGTAAATCAACTACGTTGGCTTCTTTGATAGATATTGTGAATGAGCATTATGATAGAACGATAATAACTATAGAAGACCCGATAGAGTATGTTTATAAAGATAAAAAATCTTATATAGTCCAAAGAGAAGTAGGCCTTGATACAATGTCATTCCAATCAGGATTACGCGCTGCTTTAAGAGAAGACCCCGACGTAATTCTTGTGGGTGAAATAAGAGATATGGAAACTGCTTTGATAGCACTCCAAGCAGCAGAGACAGGTCATTTGGTGTTTTCCACCCTTCATACCACCGATGCTAAAGAGACGGTAAATAGGTTTATAGGTATATTCCCTCTTGATATGAGAGAGCAGATCAAATTGATGTTTGCAAGCGCTTTGGTGGCAATATTTAGCCAAAGACTTCTTCCAAGAGCTGATATACCTAGTGTTGTGCCAGCTGTTGAGATAATGCTTAATATAGGTGCTATAAAAGATGTGCTTCTTGATCTCACGCGCATAGATGAAATATCAGAACTTATTAGAAAAAATAAATCTTACTATGGAACCCAAGATTTTGATACCCACTTATTAGAACTATACAACAAAGGTTTCATCTCCCAAGAAACTGCCCTTTTGGCTGCTTCAAAACCTCAAGACTTATCTTTGAAGATGCAAGGTATAACTTGAGTATAAAGGATATATCTGGAAGCTCTGATCTATTTTTGATAAATGTGGCTTGGGCTATAATGCTCTTTGTAGGCATCTTAGGTTTTGTTTTGTTTAAAAGCCTAAAAAAAGAATCCAAGGAAGAAAAAGATGAATTTGATTAATATCATTGTAATATAATTTAGAATTATTATTATTTAATAATAACTTTTAATAGGAGGTATTAACATATGGCAGAGCATGTGCATGTTGGAATGATGGTTCCAGATTTTGAGATGGAGACTTATAATCCAAAAACTGGTGGTTTTGGAAAGTTTAGTTTAGCAGAAGCTAAGGCTAACAAAAAATGGACAGTGCTGTTCTTCTATCCAGCGGACTATACTTTCGTCTGTCCTACAGAGCTTGCGGATCTTGTAAATATCCAAGATGAATTCGAGAAAAACAATGTAGAGCTTGTGTCCGTAAGCACGGATACCAAATTTGTGCATTTAGCTTGGGCAAGAGATGAGAAACTCTTAGAGGGTATCAAGTTCCAAATGGGAGCAGATCCCACTGGTNNCTGGTAAAGTTTCAAGGCTTTTTGCAGTATACGATGAAAATACAGGCCTTGCTTTAAGAGGTACATTTATAATAAATCCAGAAGGTAAATTGGTGGCTTCTGAAGTAAACTTCTATAATGTAGGAAGAAACGCTGATGAGTTGTTAAGAAAGATGAAAGCTAATATATATCTAATAAGCCACCCTGATGAAGCCTGCCCAGCAAAATGGCAAGAAGGTGCTAAAACGCTAAAACCCTCTGAGGCTTTAGTAGGCAAAGTATATGAAGCTCTGAATTCTTAAATATTAGGATACGGCCGCTTTTAGCGGCCGTACTTTTTATACGCAACTTTGACAACCTGTGGCTTTTGCAAGACCAACAGGCATATTTTTTATTAGTGCCAGCATAAACATAAGACTTTCTATAGTTTGAGGGTCTCTTATTTCTTTTAAAAGCCCACATACACTGGCTTTTGGCTGTTGTTCGGAAAATTCTTTTGTAGTCTTATTTATAGATTCCAATAGATATGTGCCAATGTTTTGAACTCTCAAAGAAGCAAAATAATCAATGGTGTCCACTAGCACTGAAGCTACCCTTTCTAGCATAGAATCAGATAATGCGCTTCTCACGGTGACAAGGGCTTTTGCCACATCAATAAGAGCCTCCATGCCACCATCTTTTGCTAATACAGAGAGCATTGGTATTATGGGTTTTATATCAGCTTGTTTTACTTCATCTGTAAGCTCTCCAAGATCTGCCATGAAAGATACGATCCTTTCAAGCATAGAGTCTGTAAAGGCATTATCTATCACATTTAGAGCTGAAGACATATTTATAAGGGCATCTATGGATTTGTCTAATGTATCTGCGTTTTTAGAAACCTTTTCTAATACATCCATAAATTTTGAGTTTGCTATCATATCTGTAAGTTCTAACAGTTTTGATAAGTTAGTCACTGTCCTTTCAAGCATAGAATCTGTAAAAGCGTTGTTTATGGTATTTAATGTGGACAAAAGCCCTAAAACAGCATCCAATGAATGATCTATCACAGAAGCATTTTTAGATAGTTTGTCTAACACTGGTAATAAATTAGAAGAGGCTATGTTGTCAGATATTTCTGCCAATGTGGACAGATTTGAGACAAGTCTTTCTACCATTGTGTCTGTTAGAGCATTTGCGGCGACTCCAATTACCTCTTCCATGATAAACCTCCTATAATACGCCTCTGGCAGTTAGCCAATACATCCTGTTATAGCCAAGTTTCAACCAGTGAATCATTTTAGAAGGAGGCATTGGACTTGGTGGTGTAGTATAGTTAAAATGTATATATGTGCCTTTGTCAAACCCTGTTTCAATAAAACACATTACTTTACCATCATAATCTCTTGCAGGATGGCCTTCTTTTATCTCAGCTATAAGATTATCAGCTACCACATCGGATTCAAAATGAGCGGTAGAACCCGCTTTTGATATAGGTAAGTTTGTGGTATCTCCTGCTACATAAACATTTTCATATCCTTCATATTTTAGACTATGCCTATTTGTGGGGATCCATCCATCGTTTGATATACCAGAATCCATGATAGCTTGAGCACCTCTATGAGGTGGTATCGTGATGAGTAGATCGCATTCCACAGAAGACCCTTCTGCACTATGCACCACTATGCCATCCTTTGTAGCTTCTACTTTTTCCATATTAAAAAGGGTTTCATATTTTATACCCCTTCTTTCAAATTCTGGAACACCCCATTGGGCAACAGGCTCTAAACTATGTATTCTTCCTATGGGATATGTATACATGATCTCTACTTTATCTCTTATGCCTTTTTTGTTAAAATAATCATCAAGCATAAATGTCACTTCAAAAGGAGCCACAGGGCATTTGTGAGGTACGCCCATAGATATGGCAATACGCCCTTTTTCAAATTTTCTTAGTTTTTCTCTTAGTTCTATAGCGGATTCTAAAGTATAGAACATATTTCCATGTTCTTTTAAACCAGGTATTAGTTCTGGCATTGGCCTTGAACCTGTGGTTACCACAAGATAATCGTATTTGAACTTCTTACCTTTTTCTGTATGTACCTCGCAAGCTTTTGGATCTATGCCTACTACAGTATCATGATGGAATATGATAGATGGTGATAATAAGCTTTTTTGGTCTCTTACAAGCTCATCTGGTCTCATCTTATCAAAAAGCACATATAAAAACCCTGGCTGATATACGTGTTTGTCGTCTTTGCTTATCATGGTTATAACCACCTCTGCTTTTGATAGCTCTTCTTTTAAACCTCTTGCTAAAAGATTAGCTATAATGGTACCTGCTACGCCACCGCCTACGATTACCACGTGTTTAGCCATAATAAAAACCTCCTATTTAATTTTCTTAGCTACGATGGACCAGTATCCATCTCTTTCTTCAACGCCTACGAATTCTTGCCCCACTTTTTTAAGCCACTCTGGAATATCCTTTGCAGACCCCTTATCTGTGGATAAGATTTCTATTGTAGTTCCCACTGGATTTGACTTCATGGCAGCAATAAGCTCCATCAAAGGTCCAGGACAAAAACTAACTCTTGCATCGATTACTTTATCCGCCATAATACCTCCTTAAACAAAGATTATTTGTCCACCTTCTGCTAAATCAAAAAATGCTGTAAGACCCAACACATCATCAAAAATATCCTCTTCTAAATCTTCTAAGCTCCATCCTAAAACATCCATAGCCATGGAACAAGCATACACTTTGGCATCTGCTAACATTTTAGTTTGTTTTATAATTTGTACGAAATTTGGTACATTTTTGGATGTCATTAACTTTGAGAACTCGCCTTCTGGTATAATACGATCTTTTAAATCTAAATTCTTTTTAAAAGCCAAAATACCATTCATGGAAACAAAGAAAAGTACTTCACCACCAACAGTGGCATGAATGGATGCCATCATGGATGCCAATTGAATTTTTTCATGTACTTGAGTGGATATCACAAAAGCTATCTTGTTACTCATAACACCTCCTTTGTATAGTCTTATATTTAATTTTAGTTAGTTAATATTTATATTGCATTTTATTTTTCTTATGTTTACTGAAATGTACAATTATAATTGTATATATTTATTTTTTTATATCCTCATGTAATAAGCCTTACAAATTTATTTATTTGCTATTGTTTAAGATATATTGACTAAATGCCAATTTTTCATGGAGATTGTTTTTCTAAGTTTTGTAATATTTTTACAAGGTATTCTGGTATCTCCATCACAGACAATCTTGGCATTTTCACAAGATAAAAATCTTTAAAAGCTTCGATGCTTTTTATCTCTTTAAGAGGTATTTCTCTTTTTAATCTTCTGACAGGTGCCACATCAAAAACGATAAGACCATCTTTATCTTCATAAGGATTAGAGATAATTTTAGCAAACCCTACTATTGCCTTTTGATTACCAGTATGGTATATGTAAGCCATATCCCCAACATTTGCCGATCTCATAAACTTCTGGGCTAATGGGTTTTTAACTCCATCCCATATAGTCTTACTATCTTTTTCAAGCATATCATAAGAGTATGATTCTGGTTCTGTTTTTAATATAAAGTATTTCATATACCCTCTCCTATCGTTTTTATGCTTTTAAAAATAACATCTAATACAATATCAATCTCTTCCTTTGATATGGAAAGAGGCAATACCAAAATTATATTATTCCCAAGAGGTCTTGTAAAAATCCCATGCCTTTTGGCGATGTTTGATACTTTAAAACCAATCCTCTCTTTTGGTTCATAGGGTATTTTTTTATCTTTGGCAAGTTCTATAGCCACCATGAAGCCAAGTTTCCTTATTTCTTTTACATTGTTTAGTTCGTTAAAAGCCTTAAGACGATTATGTAAATATTCTATTTTAGGTCTAAGATGCTCTAATATTTTTTCATCTTCAAATATGTTTATATTATCTAAAGCTACAGCACAAGCTAAGTTGTTGCCCGTATATGTATGCCCATGGAAAAAATGTTTAAACTCTTCGTATTTATCTAAAAATGCATCGTATATCTCTTTGGTGGTGATAGTGGCTGCCAAAGGCAAATATCCACCAGATAAACCCTTCCCTATAGCCATCAAATCTGGACATATGCTTTCTTGCTCTATATAAAACATAGTTCCAGTTCGGCCAAAACCTGTAGCCACTTCATCCGCTATAAACAAAATCCCATAATGTTTTGCAATCTCATATACATTTTTCATAAAACCTTTTGGATATGTCAAAAATCCAGAAGCCGCTTGCATACCAGATTCCATAACGATAGCAGAGGTTTTATCTTTTATATCTTTTAGTAGTTTTTCAAGCATGTCTAAAAGTTCTTCTTGTTTATGGCTTTTAGTAAAAAAATATGGAGAAGGAAGCTTATAGGTTTTAAACAACAGAGGTTTGTAAGTATCATGAAAAAGCGATACGCTTCCTACGCTCACACTACCCAATGTATCCCCGTGATAAGCCCCTTCAAAGCTTATAAAATATGGCCTTTCTTCTCCGAGGTTTTTAAAATAATGATAGCTTAATTTTATGGCTATCTCCATCGCCTCAGCCCCATCTTCAGAATAAAAGATCCTTTGAAGACAACTGGGTGTTATATCCACAAGCTTTTTGGCAAGGAGTATAGCAGGTATATTAGAATTACCAAGAGTGGTGGTGTGGGCTACTTTTTGGAGTTGGTCTATCAGGGCTTTGTTTAATCTTGGATGATTGTGCCCATGGATATTACACCACAAAGAAGATATAGCATCTATGTACTTGTTTCCATAAACATCGTATAAATATATCCCTTCTCCTTTTTCAAATATTATACCTCCTTCCTCTTCGTAGAGTTTCATCTGTGTAAAAGGATGCCAAAAGTATGTTTTGTCTAATTTTTCTAAAAGCTCGATATCCTCAATCTTCATGGGGTTTTGCCATTTTCTCTGGTCTTACATACTTATCAAACTCCTCTTCGGTGAGAATACCTAATTCCACAGCCGCT
>DDOS01000090.1 GCA_002341805.1 Aquificaceae bacterium UBA2488
CACCAGAAAAATTCGCTAAGATATATGAATTTATGAGTAGTTCCACCATAATAAAGAGCTTTCAAGAACTTGAAAAAGTAGATGTGAAAGTATTAGCTTCTTTGCTATCAAAAGAGCATCCACAAGCTATAGCGGTGGTTTTATCTCAATTGAGTCCGATGAGGTCTGCCGATATACTCCAATATCTTCCAGAACAATTGGCCGTCGAAACTGTGAAGAGATTAGCTATACTTGAGAACATATCTCCAGAGTTTTTAGGAGAGTTAATAGAAAATTTGGCAGATGAAATAAGAGGTGTAGGAATAACAGGATTTTCTCAAAAAACGAACGGTCTTACACTATCAGCTGAAGTTCTAAACCTCCTTGATAAAAAAGCAGCAGACAAAATTCTAAACAAATTAGAGGAAGAGGATAAATACTTAGCACAACGTATAAAAGATAAGATGTTTGTGTTTGAAGATATAGCTAAACTCGGTAATAGAGATATAGTAGAAATACTAAAAGCAGTAAACAAGCAAACTCTCATGATTGCTCTTAAAGGTGCATCTGATACTGTAAGGGAGAAGTTTTTCTCAAATATGTCTCAAAAAGCTGCAACCATCATGAAAGAAGACATGGAATCTATGGGGCCTGTAAGAGCCAGTAATGTAGAAAAAGCTCAGAAGGAAATTATTGCCGCAATTAAGAAATTAGCGGATGAAGACAAGATAGACCTTGCTGGCGGAAGTTCCTATGAGTGATAACTTTGAGGCGTTGCAGGATATAGTCTTAGAAGACAAGCAAGAACAAACCAAATCCACAAATAAAAACAATAATACCAAAGTTTTAGAGCTTTTAAAAAAAGAATTTGAATCCAAGATAAATATGTATAAAAATAAGATAATCCAGTTAGAAAAAAGTCTTACAGAAAAAGATCAAACCATATCCACTTTAAACTTAAAACAACAAGAGCTTATGGATCGTGTAAAAAGTTTACAAGAGTTATTGGATCAAAAGATAAAAGAAAATGAAGAGATTGTAAGTATAAAATCAAACTTAGAAAAAGAGTTTGAAGAGGTTAAAAAGCTCTACCAAGAAGCTAAAAACAAAGAAACCACAATATTAAACGCCATAGAGAATATAAATAATTTAGTAAAAGACAGACAACAACTTTCTATAGAACAAATATATAATTTGGTGAGAAATATACTGGATAGCTTATATGCTAAATGCAATATTGATATAGAGTTTATAATAGGAAAAATCTTAGAAGATAGTAAGATATTTAGAGATTTTATAATATTAAAAGCCAATAAAACTTTTATAGAGAATTTCCAAAAGTATGCAAAACAGTTAAAAGTAGATATAGAGTTTATAGAGGATAATAGTATGAATGAAGGAGAGTTTTTAATAGATTCTAAAGATTTTTTATTGGAAAGGATAAATAAGGATATTATAGAGGATGTCATTGAAAAAGCCTTACAGAATATACGGTAAGATAACAAAAGTAGGTGGTATTTATTTAGAAGCTACAAATTACGATGCAGGGGTAGGAGAAGAGGTAATAATAGACAACAATATACAGGGTGAGATAGCGGGGTTTGATCAGCAAAGTGCCATTATAATGGGTTTTGAAAATAATTTAAATGTAAAACCAGGCTCAAAGGTATTTTATACAGGAGAGCTAATATCCACTTATGTGTCTGAAGATTTTTTGGGCACTGTTTTAGATCCGTTTGGAAGCATTATATATACTAACAAAAGCGAAAATATTAAAATAAAATCTAAAATACCTATAAGTCTTGAAAGTTTTTCACCGATGAAGCGCCAGAAGATAACTAAGATATTTGACTCTGGAGTACGTACCATGAACGCTCTCACCACTATAGGAATAGGTCAAAGAGTAGGTGTATTGGCTGGAGCAGGCGTTGGCAAAACCACTATGCTTGGTATGATAATGAAGCATAGCTCATCAGATGCGGTGGTATTAGCGCTTATAGGAGAAAGAGGCAGAGAAGTGAGGGAATATGTTGAGGATATACTAGGTGATGCTTTTGAAAAATCTATAGTAATAGTTTCCACCTCAGATCAACCACCTGTTGTAAAAGTAAAAGGTGCCATAAGTGCTTTAGTACATGCAAAATTTTTGGCTTCAAAGGGTTACAACGTATTGCTTGTGATGGACTCTCTAACAAGATTAGCGATGGCCCAAAGAGAGATAGGCCTTGCCACTGGAGAACCACCTACTTTAAAGGGATATACGCCTTCTGTTTTTATGATGATGTCAAAAATTATAGAATCTTGTGGACTCATTGGAGATTTTGGTATAACTGGCATATTTAGTGTATTGGTGGAAGGAGATGACCCATCCTTAGATCCAGTGGCAGATAGTGCTATAAGTTTCTTAGATGGACATATAATACTTTCAAGAAAGATTGCAGATTCCGGTATATATCCTGCCATAGACCCACTTAAAAGCATANNAATGTCAAATATCGTATCTCAAGAACATTGGAATACGGTGTTAAGGTTTAAACAGTTACTATCAGAATACTATTCTTTGGAAGATATTATAAAAATAGGTCTTTACAGAAGGGGTTCAAATTCTACAATAGATAAAATTTTAGACCATAAATCCGATATAGATAATTTTTTCATGCAAAATCCAAAAATTGGCATAAATTATAATAGTAGTATTGATAAATTGTTTGAGCTTTTAAAAAAGCTAAGTTAGGAGGTAGATATGAGTACTGTGAGTAGTGCAAATTTGACGAGTGGTTTAGCAACAAGTACATCAACACCATCGTGGCTCCCAAAAGTAAACGTGGTACCATCAAGTAGTCAACAAAGTCTTTACAATCTTAGTACAAGTGCTTATATGCAAATTTATACCACAGAGCTTCAGTACCAAGACCCAACATCTTCAAGCGGAAACGATATAACATCTATGATAGATGCCACGATTCAGCTTCAGCAAATAGGATATTACAATATGGCAGAGCAGCAAAGCCAAGCCTTAGAGGCTCTAATGTCTCAGATGACCATGATGAACTCTGTAAATATGATAGGGAAAGATTTTGTTTTTAGTACAAGTGGTATCGATACCACAAAAAATCTTCAATATTATTTAGACACATCTACGAGTGCTTCAAATGTCACTGTAACAGTATTAAATGGTAATACACCAGTTAAAACTATGAACGTTAGTCTGACTGCAGGGCTTAATCCTATAAGCTTTTCTGGATTACCCCCAGGACAATACGGCATACAAATAACATCAAATGGCGTAGTAGATCCAAACGTAAAACTTGGATTAGCAGACATAGTACAATCTGTTAATTTAAGCGGAACCAATTTGGAACTAACCCTTCAATCAGGGCTTGTAGAGCCTTCATCAAATATAATTTATGCAGGAACTGCACTAAGTTCCAGCACCACAACATCATCATCAACCACATAAAGGAGGTATAACATATGTTACCAAGTTTTTATAATGCAGTTTCTGGTCTTGATGCTTTTAACAACTATCTAAACATCGTTTCTAACAACATGGCAAACGCCGATACAATAGGTTATAAAGCGGTAAATCCAATATTTGAAAACGTAGTAGCAAATGTGAATGTAGGTATAAACACCCTTACTGACACACTTAAAAGTACCGTTTATGGAGCAGGTGTAGTAGTAGATTCTACTCAACTTAATTGGCAACTCGGAAATTTTGAGCAAACCGGAAATAACACAGACTTAGCTATTCAAGGTAATGGATTATTTATACTACAAGATCCAGCCAATGCCGGTAATTACTATTACACAAGAAATGGTCAGTTTACTATAAGCCAGCAAGGATATATGGTAAATCCAGACGGATTAAAGCTCTTAGGATATCAAGTGAATCAATCTGGCTCTGCGGTTGGTACATCCTTACAACCTATATACATAATACCTCAACAACCTCCAAAAGCCACAGATTTAATCACCTATCAGCAACCCACTAACCTAAACTCCACAGCACCAAGTATAACCCAAGCTTTTAATCCTCTAAATACTGCATCTTTCAATTATCAAAATACATTAACTACCTTTGATAGTCTTGGTAATACAGTAGAAGGAGATGCTTATTTCCAAAAAGTGGGTCCAAACACTTGGAATTATATATATGCAGAAAATGAAAAAGCTGCTTACTATTCTGGTACAGGCGTAAATAGTAATACTCTATATAGAGATGTAGCAGGTACATGGCAAAGCACAACCGTAAGTGCAGGTAGCGCATCTTTAGTGTGGTACAATATAACGACACCTCCAAATACTGCAAGTAGTTCAATAATATCTGCTACCATATCCCCATACTATATGATATCTGGAACAAATTCATCTGGTTCTATGGTTACAGATTGGGTGGTTAATGTGGTTACATCTTCTACTACGGTAAGCTATGTGGTAAATTCAAATCGCCCTGCCGGTGGTGTGCAAGAATGGGACAGCATTGGCTCAGGGGCTTCAAGCGGTTTTGTACCTTATAGCCAAACAAGCGGCATAGGTGTACCAATAGTAACGTCAAGCGCTACATATTATGGAGCCACTGCTATCTTAAACTTTGACCCGAATACGGGAGATCTCACCACAAGCTCCACAATAGGTGTATATACATATCCAACCTCATCNNGTATTTTGTAGGCTCTCAAAGTACATTGGTGCTTGGTGACGGTAATATAATGGGTGATCTTAATTCTGCCAGTTCTCAATCCACCGGTGGATTAGCATTTGGCCAGATAATCGGATACAAGCCCGCCACAAGCACAAGCGCAGGCATAATAGATAATTCTTTCATAACTCAAGATGCCTCTGATTTTACTATAACTGCAAATCAAGATGGATATGCTCTTGGCAATCTTGCAAATGTTTACGTTCTTTCAAACGATGGAACTGTGGTAGGCGTTTATTCAAATGGTCAAACTACACCACTTTATAGAGTAGCTTTGGCACAATTCCAAGATCCAAATGAGCTCATAGAAAAAGGTACAAACCTGTATACATCTATATATACACCTACAATACTTCTTCCTGGAAGTGCTGACATTATCCAATCTGGTATGCTAGAACAATCTAATGTGGATATAGGTAGTGCTTATATAGATCTCGTTACAGCAGAAAGATCCTATCAAGCCAATGCCAAAGTGGTTACATCTTCTGATAATGTACTTCAAGCAACTTTGAACATGGTAACAGGATAAAATGAGTTAAACTATTATATATGGCAGAGGAGCAAGTAAAAGAAGAAGGTGCAAAAAGCGGCGGTAAAAAGAAGCTAATATTTATACTTATACCAGTGATGCTACTGCTTATTGGCGGTGGTGCCGGTGCTTACTTTTTTGTTTTTCATAAGAAAAAAGAGAAAAAGGAGGCTCCCCCAGTAGCACCTCAGAAAATAGGTATAATGTATGATCTTGGGTCATTCCTTGTAAATTTGGCGGATAAAAATGCAAACACTTATGCCAAAGTATCTATAACATTAGAGCTATCAAACCAAAAAGTTCAAGAAGAAGTGGTCAAAAGACTCCCCATAATAAAAGACGCGGTTATAAATTTACTAAGCTCAAAAACTTACGATCAAATAAAGACTCCAGAAGGAAAAGAGGAACTTAGGTTAGAGCTTATAAAAAGAATAAACGCCATATTGGTAACTGGTGGTGTGCAAGATATATACTTCACCCAGTTTATAGTACAGTCAATGTAGCGTGTGGATATAATCTTATTTTTAAGAGATTTAAGTGCTCTTGGTATGGTTATATCCCTCATAATATTTTTGTATTCGGCTTTTGATTGGAAAATATTGATAAAACAAGTTTACCAAGGAGATGAGCTAATACATATACATAAGATAATACCTATAGATAAACAGGCTAAGTTTATTATCCTAAAAGCCAGAAACAAGCTAATAATAGTGTTTGTTTCTAAGGATTATGCTAAACTAATATATGAGATAGACTATGAAGTGGACAAAACTATTACTTAGTTTTAGCTTGATATTGATATTTAGCCATATAGCTTTTGGTCAAAACCAGGCTCCTAATAATCCTATCAATGTGATCCCAGGGGTTCAAGTGAGCTTTAACAACAACAACAATTTCACCGAAGCCATAAGACTTATACTTATATTAACCGTTTTAAGTCTTGCTCCATCCATTATTATAATGACTACATCCTTTATAAGGATAGTGACGGTTTTGTCTGTTTTAAGGCAAGCCATAGGACTTCCAAATGCCCCTCCAAATCAAGTTATCACCTCTTTAGCATTGTTTTTGACCTTATATGTGATGTATCCAGTTCTAAACAATATAAATCAAAACGCCTTGCAACCATATCTATCTCATAAAATAACTGATAAGCAATTCATACAAAACACCGTAGAACCTCTTAAAGAGTTTATGGTAAGAAATACCAAAGTAAACACCGAAAGGACATTTTTATTAGCTTCAAATATACCTAACAAAGATAATATAAAAAATATAAACGACTTACCTCTTGGCGTGGTGATACCGGCTTTTATGGTAAGCGAATTATCTATAGCATTTCAAATAATATTTTTGCTATATTTGCCATTTTTGATTATAGACATGGTGGTATCTGCCATACTGTTAGCCATGGGCATTATGATGATACCACCCACCACCATATCGCTACCCTTTAAGATAATGCTGTTTGTGTTGGTTAATGGGTGGGAGCTTGTAATATTGTCTTTGGTGAGGAGCTATCATTGAATCAAGATCAAGTATTTACGATAGTAGAGTCAATGCTAAAGCTTATGATATTGTTGTCTGCTCCTGTGCTGATTGTAACTTTTTTAGTAGGGCTTGTGGTTAGCATATTTCAATCTGCCTCTCAAATCCAAGAGATGACTCTTAGTTATATACCAAAAATATTAGCAGCTTTTTTAACAATCTTTATCTTAGGGGGGTGGATGATGAAGCATATGATAGATTACACTAAAGATATCATCATTAATATCCCAACATATATAAGATGATACTAACTATATCTGTACCTTATTTGATAACGTTCTTACTTATTACATTGAGAGTATCCTCAATAGTTTTTCTTGCACCAGTGTTTGAAGATTTGCCCAATGGATTTAAAATATTTTTTGCCATAGGAATGGGGGTTTCTTTATATTATTACTCTCCTATAAAGCCTATATACACCGATAGTGCTATAATACTTATTTTAATGGCTACAAAAGAGTTCAGTCTTGGTTTTATTATAAGCCTAATACTTAGATTTTTAGTGGATATATTTTTTGTCTTTGGGGAATTTGTAGCCAGTTCTTTTGGTTTTTCCAACGCAACGTTGTTAAATCCTTTAATGGGAAACTCCACCATCATGGGTACTGCTTTTACATATTTTGTTTTAGCTTTATTTGCAGCCTCTGGTGGTTTTGAATATATGTATTTTATATTATCAGATAGTATTAAAAATATACCTCTTGGAGCTTTTGATATATACAATATGAGGCCAGAATTTATATTAAATATTTTTTATAAAAGCTTTTATAC
>DDOS01000004.1:0-2077 GCA_002341805.1 Aquificaceae bacterium UBA2488
TTTTAGATATTTTTTATAGAATATATCCTGCTAGAAGGTTTAGAAATAAGATAGTGGATGAGACAGGAGTCAACAATCTAAAAAAAGCTATAAGCGATTTACTTTATGGAAAAGCCGAAAACTGGGAACAAAGAGTTAAACAGTTTGTAGATGTTATAAGAGGCGTTAGCAGGAAAAACGCTAAAGATATAGCGGCGGAGATACTGCATTTTACCTTTCCTGAGGATTACATACTTTATACCTCTTGGATATGGGATCCAGAATCCGAAAGTGGTGCTATAGTATTTCTGAAGGAAGAAGCTCCAGTAAACGGTCATGGTAGAGAGATGTATGGCTCTAATTATGATGAGTTTCGCCAAACTTATATTCAGGTTTACGAAAAGCTATTGGAATTTGGTATAAGAGTCCGTGGCTTCTTGTTCGTGGATATATTTTTAGCTATGATTTATGGTACATATGTGGATTATATGACTTTATCTACTATGCATAGTGCTAAAGGATTCTTCCCACCAGCAGATTTTATAGCCAAACGTCTTTTAGGTGTTTTAAGAGACGATGAAGTAACATTTACTTATTAGGAGGTTTATTTATGGCTATTCATGAGCGTGGTCTTGTTGATCAAGAGCGCATTGTAAAGAAGGATAGGATAGTAATAGATGGTGTGGATGCATCTGGGGACTGGAACCTAATTATATTACCACGTGTTATAAACGACTATGATACAGATTTTGCCAAAGATATAATAAACCATCCTCAAGGTAAAACTATAAACCAATGCTATCAATGCTCATACTGTACTGCCAGCTGTCCAGTGCATAACTATTGGGATGAAAGATATAACCCAAGACATTTTATATACCTTGCCAGATTGGGTATGCTTGATGAGCTTCAGAAAAGAGCTGATGTGATATGGAGANNTAGATGTCCAAAAGGTGTATTGGTGGAAGAGGTGCTTAAAACCATAGTAAATCAAATGTCTAAAAGAGGCTTGATCGAAGAATACCCATCTAAAAAGTTCGATAAATTCTTTACTGAAAGCGTGATAGAGTTTGGTCGTATTGAAGATGGAGAGTTGTTGTTTGGTTGGATGGAAAAACAAGGTTATACTGTTATGAAAGATCCTATACTCAAGAAGCCTATACCTTTTGCAGGTGGATTGCCAGATTGGTTAAAGAGTATGGTAGTCAAACCTATTAAAAGCTTGAATATAGACTTTTTAATACTAAATGCCAAACATATGTTGATACATCCAAGAACCCAAAACTGGAATAGGTTTAAGCAAGTACTTGAAAAGGTCATAAGAGAAGAAGGCATAATGGCTCATTGAAGGAGGTTTTAAATGGGTGTTATAGGTAAAAATGTTGCTTATTATCCAGGTTGTTCGTTAGAAGGTGCAGCAAGGGCTTATGATGTTTCGTTAAGACTTGTGGCTAAGGATTTAGAGTTAGAGCTTGACTATCTGAAAGACTATAATTGTTGTGGTGCAATGGAATCCAAAAATGTAACTTTTTGGGGCACCGTATTGATGAATGCCAGGAATATGTCTTTAGCTAGGAAACAAGGGCACGATGTGATAGTTGCTCCTTGCAATGGTTGTTCATTCTCTCTACAAAGATCTTGGTATTTCTTAACTACCGATAATTCTGTATTAACTAAAACTAATGCTCTTTTAAGAGAAGGTGGCGTAGATCCTCTTGATTCTATTCCAGAAACTTATCATGCATTAGAATGGCTCTACGAAGAAGCTGGCCCAGATAAAGTAAAGCAAAAAATTAAGAAATCTCTGAAAGGTTTAAAAGTGGCTAATTATTATGGATGTCTTTATACAAGGCCACACTTCTACTCAAGAACTTATTCTCACTTGGGTGGACAAGAACTTGATAAAGATAGACCAATGAGAAGGGCCACTGCAGACGATGATGAGCATCCATTCTTCCAAGACAAACTCTTAGAAGCCGCAGGAGCTACCAGCGTAAGTTTTGAACCTATGCATACTCAATGTTGTGGTGGTCCTCACTCTTTATCCGATGAAAGTGTCTCCGAAAAATTTGTAATGATGATATTGCAAAATGCCAAA
>DDOS01000004.1:2111-5154 GCA_002341805.1 Aquificaceae bacterium UBA2488
GAAATGTATAGACATAGACTTATGTTGAAGGGCGTGCCAGATGTAGATGTGCCAGCAGTTTACTTTACTCAGCTTTTGGGCCTTGCTTTTGGAAGGAGCGCTACTGAAGTTAAGTTAAAGGATAATTTATCAGATCCATTGCCAGTTTTGAAAAGATACGGTTTAGTGTGATATACACATAAATCCNNCGCTTATTAATTTGGCGGGGGGATCAAATATAGAGGTGTGCTATGGATTTACATGGTGGTATTAATGACAATGTGTTTGAGCACAATGGATGTTTGATTCCGAAAGATTTATATTATGATATAGAAAATCAGGTATGGATAAGGTTAGAGCCAGATGGCAATGTGACTTATGGATTGACTGATGTGGGTCAAACTAGATCTGGTAAACTTTTACATATAAGAATAAAAGATGTAGGTAAAAAAATCCCAAAAGGTAAGCCAGTGGCTTCTCTGGAAAGTGGTAAATGGGCAGGTCCTATACCTTGTGTGATAGAAGGTGAAGTGGTGAAAAGAAATGAAGAGCTTTTAGAGCAAGCGGATATAATAAATTATGATCCATATATTAGAGGTTGGATAGTTACGTTAAAACCTACAAATTTAGAAAGAGATTTGAAAGAATTGGTAACGGGTGATGAAGCAGTTAGAAAAATGAAAGAATATATAGAAAATGAAGATATAGTATGTATGAGGTGTACATAGATGGCAGCATCCGATAAGCATGTTATATTGTTGGTTTCTCAGTGGTGTGCTACATGTCCAGATGCAGATGCCCTTTATCAAAAGCTTCAACCTGAACTTGGCTTTAAATATGAAGTGCTGGACGTGGGTCAGCCAGAGGGTAGAGCATGGGCAAAGAAGCTCATAGTTAGGAGTGTGCCTTCTACTATAGTTAATGGTAAGTTAACTTTTGTAGGTGTGCCTACAGAAGAAGAAGTTAGAAAGGTGTTAAACTCATGATGGAATCTACAGGACAGAAGATAATTATTTTAATGACCAGCGGACCAAAGACCCCCCATAGATGTGCTACCCCTTTTTTTATAGGTGCTCTCATGGCTTCTAACGATGCTGAAGTGGAAGTATTTTTTAATATGGATGGTACCAACCTTATAAGAAAGGGTATACCAGAGAATATATATCCAGGTGGTGAATCTTGTGTTTCTGGCCAAAAGCCGAAATCTGTATACGAATTTATGAAGGATGCTAAGGCTGCCGGGGTTAAATTGTATTCTTGTAAACAAGCAATTGATTCTTCTGGATTAAAAGAAGATGAGCTGATAAGTATATTAGATGGTGTGGTGCCTGCAGGGGAATTTGCTCAGCGCTCCTTGGAGGCGGATAAAGTTTTGATTTTTTGAATTAGAAAATCTATCAAAGGAGGTAATAAATATGGCAGTAGTAAACGGATGCAACATCCCAGAGGACTTATTATACGATGTGGATGTGGAAGCTAACGCGTTCACATGGTGTAAGGATAATGGTGACGGTACCTGCACAGTAGGTCTTACATCTGTGGCATCGGCTATGGCAGGTCGTTTGGTGGCTTATACTCCTAAAAAACCTGGTANNGGAGAAAGTCTGTAGCCACTATAGAAAGCGGTAAATGGGTGGGTCCTGTTCCATCACCTATAAGTGGTGAAGTAGTGGAAATAAACGATGCCGTAAAATCAAACCCATCATTGGCAAACGATGATCCATATGGTGCAGGATGGATAGCCAAGATAAAACCATCAAATCCTGCTGAAATATCATCTTTATTAAAAGGAACAGAAGCTGCAGAAAAACTTGGTGCCATAGCAAAAGAAAAAGGTATATCCTGTTCTTAAGCTGATANNNTCCTTAATTTATAAATTTCAATATTTGAGGCTTTTAAAATGAAGAAACTTGTGATTGTATTAATGTCAGATATCAATATTAGCCCATTAAGGGTCGAGATGAGCATGAGATTTGCTTTAAGAGCTTCTGAAGATAATAGATTTGAAGTAAAATATTTCTTTTGGGCAGATGGTGTAAAAGTTCCAAGACAAATACAAGATATGTCTCATCTTAATGAACTTTTTAATAAGCTTTTAGAAAAAGGTATAACTGTGATGGCTTGCGTAAACAATTCCAATAAATTAGGAGAAGTGGAATTTATAGAACAGCAAGGAGTGTCTGTATTGGCTATTGGTCCAGAGCTTTTAGACCTAATAGAACAAGATGCTAAAGTAATAACATTTTGAGGTAGGTTTATGTTAGATATAGATTTAGATCGAGATTTTTTAGAAAAGCTAAAAATAGGTCTTGAACTGAAGAAGATACACTTTGGTGATGACATATTTTTCTATGGACCTGGGTTTAAACACTATGAAGTAGACGATTATAAAACATCAAAGAGGCCTAAGTTTGTGGATATATCTATAACTGGTAAAAAATGCGAACTGATGTGTGATCACTGTGCATCTAAGATACTTCATCATATGATACCGGCCACCACACCAGAGGAGTTTATGGGAGTGTGTGAAGATTTGAAGGATTCAGGAGTTGATGGTATCTTGATATCAGGAGGCTCAAATAGAGATAATGTTGTAGAGCTTTATGATTATAAAGATGCCATGATATATGCTAAGAGAGAACTTGGGCTTATAGTAACTACCCACGTAGGACTTGTGGATGAGAGACTTGCTAACATATTAAAAGAGGCTGATGTGGATGCTGTGCTTCTTGATATCATAGGGGAAGATGAAACTATCCATAACGTTTATAAACTACCCCATAAAACCATAGAAGATTATGATAACTCTTTAAGGCTTTTAAAAGAAAATGGATTAAAAATAGTCCCACATATTATAATAGGACTTCACTATGGCAAGATATTGGGTGAATTTAAGGCAGTGGATATGATATCTAAGTACAATCCAGATGCTTTAGTACTTGTGATAGTGATGCCTTATTATGGTAATGCAAGATATCAACTCGTGAAACCCCCTACGCCAGAAGAATCTGCTGAAGTTATACTTTACGCAAGGCAAAAAATGCCAAAAAATCCTATAATAATA
>DDOS01000004.1:5176-6339 GCA_002341805.1 Aquificaceae bacterium UBA2488
AGCAAATGGCATAGCTTTTCCAGCAGAGGGTATAGTATCCCAAAGTGTGGAGTTTGGTATGAAACCAAATGTATCGCCTAATTGTTGTTCTACTGTGATTTTTGATATTAGGGATTTTGTGAATGGCTGAGATATTGGATGTTGTTAGTCTTTCTAAAAGCCTAAAACTTGTGAAACTAAAAGACAAATATCTATCTCAAGCCAAGATGGGTCAGTTTTTTGTAATGCAATACTTCGAAAAGCCAGAAAGACTTCAATTTTTTATAATGGATAACAACAGAGAAGAACAAACTGCCACATTTTTGTTTGATAAGGATATAGATATATCAGGAGAAGTATTTGATGTTATAAAACCAAACGATAGACCCCATTATATAGAAGGGCCTGCAGGTAAACCTTTTGAAGCTCTTCAAGGTAAAAATATTCTATTTGTGAGTGTGGGTGCTGGATTTAACGGTATATACAATATAGCAAAGCATTTAAAAGATTTAAATCGTATAGATTTGGTTTTCATAGATAAGGAAGATTTTGTTTTTGAGCATGTGAGAGATTTTGAAAATATATTTGAAGAAGTATATAACGATCATAGTATTGAGGCTTTTAATAAGATCAAAAAAAGGTACGATGTAATAGTATCTGCTGGTGATAATGAGATATTGGCTAAGTTAGTTAGCATTTATAAAGATAGCCTAGTGATAGGTGCCGTAAATACAAGGATGTTATGCACTGTAGGTCTTTGTTTGTCTTGTCGTATAAATTATGATGGGAAATTAAAGCTTCCTTGTGTGGAAGGTCCATGGCTTGATATATCAAAAGTAGATCTTCAGGATCTTAAAAGGCGTCAGATTATCTTGAAAGAGATTCTGGTGCATGCAAAGAAGGGTTAGTGTATGAAGAAGGTTAGATATTTAGACAGAAACAAAGAACCAATGCTAAGCCCGGAAAAACGTATAAAAACTTTTGAAGAGTATGCTTTGGGATATTCTATAAATTTAGCTATAGATGAGGCAAAAAGATGCATCTTATGTAAAGATGCGGATAAAAGATGTATAAAAGCTTGTCCTATACATGTGGATATACCTGGTTTTATATCTAAGATAGCAGAAGGTAAGGCTTTAGAAGCTTACGATATTATTACGAAAACAGATATATTTCCATCTATA
>DDOS01000004.1:6406-6598 GCA_002341805.1 Aquificaceae bacterium UBA2488
GCTTTAGAGAAGTTTGTGGGAGATATAGTTAGAATATCTGGTTTAGAGCATAATGTACAAATAGAAGCAAGAAAAGGATACAAAGTGGCCGTAGTGGGATCTGGGCCTGCTTCTTTGGGTTGTGCTTATGAACTTGCCAAAAAGGGTATAGATGTAGAGGTTTTCGAGGCTCTTCCAAAGCTTGGAGGGGTG
>DDOS01000119.1:0-6862 GCA_002341805.1 Aquificaceae bacterium UBA2488
AGGGGCGGTGATGTGGCGGGTGAGCATACGGTATATTTGTTTGGTATGGGTGAGAGATTGGAGCTTACACACAGAGCCACCGATAGGAAGATATTCGCCAAAGGTGCTTTGGAGGCATCTAAATGGGTTTATGGTAAACCTGCTGGTTTTTATTCTATGTTTGATGTGCTTGGATTATGAAGATATATAGCTTGTTATTGGATAAAACCTACAATCCACTTACTCTTTTAGATTATAAAAAAGCTTTTTTGTTAGAATATACCCAAAGGGCTAATGTTCTAGAATATCACCCAGAATTTGTTATAAAATCCACTTATAAGAGTTTCAAGGTGCCTATAGTATTGAAAACTAATACCCTCACTAAAAATTTTTATAAAAACATACCCACCAGATATAATATCTATATTAGAGACAACTTTATATGTGGATATTGCGGTAAGGCCTGCTCTGACTCTGAAATTACAGTGGATCACATAATACCCGCTTCCAAGGGTGGACAATGGACTTGGGATAACCTTATCACCGCTTGCGAACTTTGTAATATGAAAAAATCTGATAACATTATAATGCCAGTATACATAAAACCTCATAAACCTCAATATTTTTCACTGCTTTTAAAAGAACACATAAACAAAATAGATAAAATCACCCTTGACATAATAAAACCTTATTGCCAACAATATCTAAAAGATATATCTTAAACTAAAAATTTATGTTATAATAAAAGCTTAAAAACTTTTTAAGGAGTGAAGACTATGGCAATGTGTTTTGTTTGCAATAAAAAAGCCACTTATGGCAAAAGCGTTACGTTTTCAGCAGAGAGAAATTCCCGTGTATTTAAACCAAACCTTCAGAGGGTGAAGATAAGAATGCCCGATGGTAGCACAAAAAGGACTATGGTATGTACTAAATGCCTAAAAGCTGGTAAGGTGGTAAAAGCTGTTTAAGGGCTTTTAAGGGGCGAGGGGTATAATCAAGAAATAATACACGCTGAGTCCTTTTGTGTTATTATGTTAATATGGATACAAAAAGACTAAAAGAAGAGTTTGTAGATTTTTTAAAAAAACACCATCAAAAGATTACAAAAAGCAGATTAGAGTTGTTGGACATTATAGCTAATTATAAAAAGCACTTTGAAATAGAAGAGCTTGTAACCTATATACAGCGCACCAAAAAACTTGCTTCTAGAGCCACCATCTATAGAACTATCAAGCTTTTAATGGATTTTGGAGTTATAAAAGAAATCATAAAGCAAAATAACAAAACTATATATGAGTTTTGCCCAAGCGAATCACATCACGACCATCTTATATGCACTTCCTGCAACAAGATAATAGAGTTTTTAAATGAAGATATTGAAAAGCTTCAAGAAGAAATCTGTAAATCTCACAAATTTTTACCCACCCACCATAGGCTTGAAATATTTGGGCTTTGCAAAGAATGTCAAAAGAAATTACATATCAAAGAAAAGTAAATTTTTACGAGACGGATGCCCAAGGAGTGGTACATCATTCTAACTATTTGAGATATTTTGAAGAAGCGAGAGGATTTTTATTGGAACATCTTGGATATCCTTATTATAAAATGCATAATGAAGGACTTTTTGTGGTGCTTGTGGAAGCAAGTTTACGCATAAAACACCCACTTAGATATCAAGATTATTTTGATATAGATATAAAAATATATGTAGAAAATGCTTATAGCTTTTGTTTTGATTATGTTGTTAGAGTTGAAGATACATTGTGTGCAAAAGCTCTCACCAAACATTGTTTCTTAAAGGATAATGCTCTTATTAAAATCCCAAAACATATACTGAAGATAATAGATGATAGATAATACTTTTTTAGAGTTTATAGAAGACAAAGTTTACAACAAGGAAGAGGCTCTAAATTTCTTTGAAGAGCTTTTAAAAAAACATCCTCATAAGGAAAGTCTTTTAGAGTATTTAAACCAAAGAAGATTCTTGCTCCTGTTAGAACTATCCGAAAGGTCTGACTGCATAAAAAGGTTTTTGTTAAAGCATCCAACCACTTTTGAAGAGACCATACCAAACCTATGGTATGTGATAAAATCCAAGGAAGATTATTTAGAAGAAATAAAAAATACATACAAAGGTGGTGATTTCACTGAGTTTTTGGCTTTTTATAGAAAAAAAGAATTGATGAGGCTATTATCAAAAGACATACTTGGTGTACTGCCATTAGAGGATATACTTTTAGAATATTCAAGCTTAGCGGATGCCTTGGTAAGCGCTTTGATAGAGCATTTAAACGGCAAAGTTGCTGAGAACCTTATGATAATAGGTATGGGTAAGCTTGGATCTTTAGAGCTAAATTTTTATTCGGATATAGATTTGGTGTTTTTAGTAAACACTCATGAAGATGCCGCAAGATACGATAGCATTCTTAAAAAATTCATGACAGAGATAAACAGGAAAACCCAAGAGGGCGAGGTGTATATAACAGATTTAGATCTAAGACCCTTTGGAAGTTCTGGGCCTATTGTGATGTCTTTGGAAGGAGCAGAAGATTATTATGAAATATATGGAAGGTTTTGGGAGCGCATAGCTCTTATAAGAGCAAGGGCTATTTATGATCCATCAAGATTGTTTCAAAGCTTTTATAAAAATATAATACTTCCCTTTGTATTTAAAAAATCTATAGATCAATCTGACATAGACAACATTATAAAGATGAAAGAACGCATAGAGTTAGAATCCAAGAAAAAAACCCTTTCAAAGGGTTATAATGTCAAAACTGGAGAAGGGGGTATAAGGGAAATAGAATTTAGTCTGCAGGCAATGACTCTTCTTCTTGGGGGTAAAAAACCACTATTAAGAGATGGAAATACCTTTAGACTCATTATAAAGCTTGAGCAAAACGGCATATTATCCGAAGAAGAGAGCAGAAATCTAAAAGAAGCCTATACATTTTTAAGAAAGTTAGAACATCTTATCCAGTTAAAAAACTGCGTCCAGGACAACATTCTAAAAGAACAAGATATAGAACGATTTTCCTTTTTTATGGGTATGTCTAAGGATGATTTTATTAAAAGCCTAAATACATATAAAAACATTGTAAAAGAGACATTTAACAATCTACTTCCTAAAAACAAAGAGAAAAAATCCTTAAATCCTTGTCAAGAGGCTATCATATTGGAGGATTTTGAAGGTTTTTCTTTATGTGTTCCAACCATAAAACATCAAAAGGCTATATTCTCAAGTATGCTTGGTATAATCCAAGGGAAAGAAGGTATATACTTATCTGAGAAGGAGCGTCAGAGGTTTTTGGATTATCTTCCTTTACTTGTTAACAAATTAAACAACTCCAAAGAACCAGAAGTTATATTAAGGAATTTAGAGAAATTTATTCAAAGTAAAACAGGGAGGCGTATTATCTTTGAAAAAGAAGATATCTTTACATCGCTTCTTAATATATTTGAAGCTTCTAACACTCTATCCACAGAGATATCAAGACATCCCGATACAGTAGAGGATGTTTTAACCTTGTATCAGGATTTTCCTACAAAAGATGAGATATATAAAGATTTGGAAAACTATAAAGCCATAGAGCTTGATATGTTTAATCTTTTTAGAAGGTTCAAAAAGATATGGGAGCTTAGAATAATATTAAACTATCTTACAAAATCAAAAGATCTGCTTGGTCTTTTTAAGTCTTTATCCTATTTGGCGGATGTGGTTATAGATTCTTATTTTGAAAATCAGAAAGATACGATTGTTATAGCCCTTGGGAAATATGGCTCTTCGGAGCTAAATATAAACTCAGATTTAGACCTATGTTTTTGTGTAAAAGATGAGGATTCTAAAATAAAAACTTTACCATGCATTCAAAACTTTATAAAGTTTTTGGCTTCTCACACAAAAGAGGGGTATTTGTATGCAGTGGACTTTAGATTAAGGCCAATGGGACAAAAAGGAGAATTAAACCCAGTTTTAGGCTTTTATAAAAATTATTTTGAAAAAGAAGCAAGATTTTGGGAGCGCCTCAGCTGGACCAGATACAGGATAATATACGGCGATGAAGAGCTAAAACAAGAGTTTGAAAGTATAACAGACAAGTTTTTATTTGATAGTCCAATAACTAAAGAGCACGCCGAAGATGCTTTAAATATGAAATTTGAAGTGGAGAAAAATCTAAAATACTACAAAGACAAAATTAACATAAAGCTTGGAGCTGGTTCTATGATGGATGCTGAGTTTTTAACACAGTTTTATATTTTAAAAGAGCGTTTAAAAGAGCCCTCTATGTTAAAAGCTATGGAAACGCTATCTTCAAAATATCCATTTTTTGAGAATCTAAAAGAACTTTACCTATATTTGCGCACCTTAGAAACATCAATACGATTAAAAAGAGAAGGCTCCTCTTCCTATCTTAGCATAATGTATGAGGGTGAAAAGACTTTTAATCAAACAAAAGATATCATGAAGGAGATAAGGTCTATATTTTTGTCTAATTTAAAAGCCTAAGAAATTTACCAAGCCTCATTTTATCAGTATGCTAGGATATTTATCATGGTAATAAAGGCTCAAAAGCTTAGAATATATATCAATTTTTCGTAGGAGGTAACTATGCTCAAAACCAAACTCAAAGGCAACGATGTATCGCTATCAGGTGATATAAAAGTAGGAGATAAGGCTCCAGAAGTGGAAGTAGTGTTAACAGATTTATCCACCAAGAAGGTGGGCGGAGCTAAAGATAAAGTCCAGCTTATAATAGTTGTACCTTCCTTAGATACACCTGTATGTGCCACTGAGACCCGCAAATTTAATGAGATAGTGGGTAATATGAACGATGTGGATGTAACTGTGGTTTCTATGGACTTACCCTTTGCATCTAAGAGATTTTGCTCCACCGAAGGCATAGAGAACATAGCTGTAGGCTCTGATTTTAGAAACAAAGATTTTGGTAAGAACTACGGCATACTCATATCAGAAGGTGCTTTACAAGGGATTTTAGCAAGGGCTATATTTATAGTGGGTAAAGATGGAGTTATAAAATATTTCCAACTTGTACCAGAGATCACTTCAGAACCAGATTACAACGAAACGCTTAAGGTTTTGGAGAACATCCGATAACAACATTCTTTGTAGATTTTGATGGTACTATAACGCTTCAGGATACGGTAGATTCTATCCTGGAGCGGTTCGCTCCAAAAGAATGGCTTGATATAGAGCAAGACTGGCAAAAGGGCGTTATTGATTCAAAAACCTGTTTAGATCTTCAAATGTCTTTGATAAGAGACATATCTAAAGATAAACTTTATGAGTTTTTGGATTCAATACAAATAGATCCAGGGTTTATGAAGTTCATAGACTTTGCAAAATCAAACTACAATGCAAAGATATATATATTAAGTGATGGTTTTAGGCTTTTTATANNGATTGAAAAACCATTTATCTAAAATAGATGGTATATTTTCAAATAGACTCTATCTTATCAATAAAAGCTTTAAAACCTCTTATCCACATACTAAAAATGATTGTCCTATAGGGGTTTGCAAATGCAGTTTATATCAAAAGCTAAAAACAGAAAAAGCCATTTACATAGGGGATGGAAGATCTGATTTTTGCATAGGTGGAAAAGCTGATTTTGTATTTGCCAAAGGTAAATTAAAGACATACTTAGAATCTAAAAATGTTAAAAACTTCATTAGCTTTTCATGCTTTGAAGATATAATAAATCAATTACCTTTATTGGAGAATGTTAATGGAAGAAAAGGAACTTTTGGAAGTTGAAAGTGAGGTTTGTTCTTGGGGCGATACGGTTCACTACCTAAACCCTCCTAAAATCTTCAAAGCTTCAGAGGGCTCATTTTTGTATGACAACGAGAACATACCATATTTAGATCTTCAGATGTGGTATAGCGCTTGCAATTTTGGTTATAAAAATAAGCGTATAAACGATGCCATAAAAGACCAAATGGACACAATGGGTCAACTTGCCTCTCAGTTTTTATTTAAAGAGAAAGTTTTTCTTTCTGAAAAAATAGCAAACCATAACAAAAAGCGTTTTAATCTAAAAGGAAGAGTACATTTTAATGTGGGTGGATCTCAAGCTATAGAAGACTCTTTGAAGCTTGTTAGAAATTACAAAAAGAAAAACCTTCAATTCGCTTTTATGGGTGGATATCACGGTAGAACCATAGGGGCTACTTCTATTACATCAAGCTATAGATATCGTGAGCGCTTCGGGCATTTCGGTGATAGGGCTATGTTTATCACATTTCCCTATTGTTTTAGATGTCCTNNNNTTGTGTAAAAGAGTTTGAAAAGCTTTTCGAATCAGAATATTACTCTATCTATAATCCAAAAACCAAAGACTGCGAATACGGAGCTTTTTATGTGGAACCTGTCCAAGGCACAGGTGGTTATGTGATAGCACCGCCTGAGTATTTTAAAAGGCTAAAAAAAATCTTAGATCAAGCTAATATACTCCTTGTGAATGATGAGATCCAGATGGGATTTTACAGAACAGGAAAACTTTGGTCTATAGAACATTTTGGTGTGTCTCCCGATATAATAGTCTTTGGCAAATCCCTCACCAATGGCATGAATCCTCTTTCTGGATTATGGGCAAGAGAAGAGCTTATAAACAAAAATATATGGCCAGCGGGCTCTACACACTCCACATTTTCTTCCAATCCAATAGGCGTAAGAGCCGGTCTTGAGGTTTTTAATATCATAGAAGAAAAAGACTACGAGTCCATCGTGATGCAAAAGGGAAAAGTATTTTTAGAAGGTTTAAAAGAGCTTAAGAAAAAGTATAAACACATAGGTGATGTAGATGGACTCGGGCTTGCTCTTAGAATAGAAATATGCGAATCAGATGGCTTTAGTCCTTGC
>DDOS01000119.1:6913-21887 GCA_002341805.1 Aquificaceae bacterium UBA2488
ACGGTCTTGTATTAGATGTGGGTGGATATTATAAAAATGTGTTTACCTTAGCCCCTTCTTTGGAGATTACTAAAGAAGAGATAGAGATGAGCCTAAGCCTTTTGGATCAATTGTTTAAGAGGGTATTATCATGAACTTTTCTATTGTAAATGACAATAAAAAAGCGGTACTTCTTCTCCATGGTTTAACAGGAACACCTATGGAGCTCAGATGGATAGCTAAAGATTTTTCCAAAGCGGGCTACGATGTATATTATCCAGTGCTACCAGGGCATTGCTCTACTATGGAGGAGCTTAAAAAAACCAAATGGCAGGATCTTTACAATTTTTCAAAGGAGTTTTATCTTAATCTAAAAGCCAAATACCAAGAGGTGTTTGTGGCAGGGCTTTGTGTGGGTGGTATGCTCGGGTTAATGCTTGGCTTTGAATTTCAGGATATACCAGCTATAGCTTCTTGGTCTCCGGTGATGGATATAGACGGATGGGCAATACCATGGTATAGATTTTTATTACCCCTTGGGCTTTATACCCCCCTTAAACACATATACTATTGGAAAGAAAAAGAACCTTATGGTATTAAAAATGAAGCCATGCGTAAAAAGATCATGTCTATGATGTTTAACGAAAAATCTACAGACGCCATGGCTTACGATAAAATACCAGCTCCCATAATACTGGAGCTAAAAAGGATGGGGAAATACATTAAAAAACATATAAAAAGCTTAACAACTCCACTTCTTATCATCCATTCAAAAGAAGATGACTTATCTTCCATAAAAGGTGCTAATTTTGTATATAAAAAAGCTTCCAGCCCAGTAAAAAAGTTTGTGGAGCTTTCAAATAGCTATCATATAATCACGATGGACAATGAAAAAGACATCGTATCAAAAGAAAGCATAGAGTTTTTTAACATTTGCTCGAAAGCTAACAAGTTAGACTACGCATATACAGAAAACGTTTGATTTTGATTTGAATTATCATTGTTTTTTTGCTGTTGTTCTTGCATTTGGGCTTGGGCTAATTGCATTTGGGCTTGAGATGCCACAGCTCTATCCTGAGCGGATGGATCCACAGGTGCAAGAGCAGCTTTTATAACTTGTTCCATCTTTTTGATGGTGTCTTTTGGTGTGGGTCCTGGAGATACATCTATACTTACATCCCCACCAACAGCATATTTCTTTCCATTTGGACCTATTACATATTTGTAGTTAATAGGGCCTGTTAGGTCTCCTCCTGCGGCTTTATGAGCTAACTCGTGAGCCCTCACATCCCTATCTATAGCTTTTAACTGGTCTATCTCTTGTTGAGTTTGAAGGCTTTTATTGTTATTATTATTGCTTGATTTTGTTATAGTACTTAAAATTGGATAACTCACAACCCCTATCATAAAATACAAAATAATACATGTCTTTATTTTTGTCAAGGATGATGTTTAATCTACATCTATATATTTTTCCAAGATGGACATGATTTTACTTATATCCACATGCACATTGTGCATAATAAAAAGGTATCTCATTCTATCATCCTGAAAAGGTATAGTGGCTTCAATATCTTTTAAAACATCTTCTAAAATGTTTAGTATAACTATTTCGCTTTTAATAAAATTACCATTGAAGACGCCACTTTTATAACTTTCTGATGACTCTAACCTTTTTAAATGTCTTAGAATAGTTTCCACATATCTTAGATATTCTCTCGTTTCGTCATTTAGATCTGTGGTATTTTTAAGATCTTCAGCTTTGTTTTTTATTATATTTACCAAGCTATCCACCATAATTTTGTCAAGCTCTAAAAGCTCTTTGTTCTGCTCTACCATACATTAAATATAGCACTATTTATAAGAGCAATATCCAATATATATCATAATTATTATATTTTTATTAAAAGCCCAGATACTTAAAAATCATATTAGATTTAAGAGCTTTTATAATAGATTAAACTTTTTTCCAAAATTTAAATTTGTGGTATGATATAATGTTTGTTATCTTAAATTTTTTAGGAGGTTTTATGAGTTCAAAACATTATCGTGCACATAGGCTGTACGAAAGCGTGGCGGTGTTTAAGCCAACGCTTGCCGAAGATGAGTATGCTATGAGGTTAAATGAAATCAAAGACTTCATAGCCAAAAAAGGTGGAAACATAGTCCACGAAGAAAACTGGGGTACAAAGCCATTAGCTTATAGAATAAGCGGTTTTAATCATGGTAGGTATTATTTTTTCAAGATTGAAACTGAAAACACCAACCTACCAAATGAGCTTGATTTTAACTATAAAATAAACGACAATATCATAAGATGGCTTAATGTATTATCCAACGAAGAGAAGGTCTCTTAGGTGAAGTACTATGATTAATAAGGTTATTTTAATAGGAAGATTGACAAAAGACCCTGAGCAAAAGATTTTGCCTTCTGGTAGTAAAGTGGCAGAGCTATCTTTAGCTTATAACAGATCCTATAAAGATAAAAATACAAACGAATGGAAAGAAGAGCCACATTTTTTTGATATAAAAGCCTATGGTATGTTGGCGGATAGGATAATCACCCAGGTTTCAAAAGGATATATGATTTATGTGGAAGGAAGACTTGTCCAAGAAAGATGGCAAAAAGATGGCAAAACCCAGTCAAAAGTAAGTATTTTTGCAGAAAACATAAAGGTTGTGTCAAGACCCCAGGGTAAAACAGATTTAACAGCAAGTGCTAGCAGTGAAGAACATGCAAACGGCTTAGATGATATAAAAGCCGATATTGAAAACATCATCAACGAAGAAGATGATGATGTACCCTTTTAAGAACTTTTAAGGAGAGAATTATGGTGGAAACAAAAGCTAAAAAATCTAAAGTATGTAAGTTTTGTACGGAAAAAAGAGATCCAGACTACAAAAACTATAATGAACTCAGAGAGTTCATGTCTGAACATGGCAAGATTTTACCACGCCGTATGACATTTATATGTGCCAAACACCAGAGAAAACTAGCCAACGAAATCAAGAAAGCTCGCCAATTGGCTTTGTTACCATATGTGGTGGTATAAGGAGGTTTTATGAAGGTAATACTTTTAGAGGAACTTGAAGGACACGGTTCATTTGGAGAGACTATAACCGTTAAAGACGGTTTTGCCAATAACTATCTTATACCAAGAAGATTGGCCATCCCAGCTACCGATGGAAATATACGACATATTCAAAATATATTGACTCAAAAAGCAAGAAAATTAGAGAAAATAAGGGCAAAAGCCGAAGAACTTGCCAAAAAATTAGAAGGCTTAGAGATCGTTATCAAAAAACCCATAGGCAAAAACGGCAAGCTATTTGGTGCCGTAACCACTTCTGACATAGTAAAAGCCATAAAAGAAAAGGGTTTTGATATAGATAGAAAACAGATAGTCATGACAAGCCCTATAAAAAACATAGGTCTTTATACAGTAAAAGTTCGCCTCCACAACAATATATATGCCAATATAAAAGTGGATGTCCAAGAAGAGGCAAAATAAAATATCTTAAGGGTGCTTTTTGGCACCCGCCTAAATTGATGTTAACCATAGTTTTTATCGTAAAATAAATTAACATTTACTTATGAATGTATTAGTGCTCTTTATTCATATAGTTTGCGCGTGTTTTTGGGTGGGTGGCATGCTTTTTATGGTCTTTGTCTCATCCCCCTATATAAGGAAGGCTCCATTCAAAGATGAGGCTTTTCAAAACATAGGTAAAAATTTTAGTCGTCTTGGTACTCTTGGAGCATTGCCCATTTTACTTACCACTGGGCTTCTCAATATGCACTTTTTAAATGTTCCTTATAAAAGCCTAATACATCCAACAGATTTATACCAAAAAACCCTTATGATGAAATTTCATACCTTTGTATTGGTGCTTTTAATATCATTAATACATGATTTTTATTTTGGCGAAAAAGCACAGCAGTCTCCCAAATATGCAAAGATAACAAGAGTTCTTGGCATTATAAATCTAATTTTAAGTGTTATGATAGTATTTTTTGCCAGTTTACTAAGATATGGCATGTGAAAGAAAAACATTAATTTTTATAAATTATTATCCAAAAACCAGTCCCACTTTCGTCCGTTATAATCTTATAGGTGTTTATGCTAGCCATTTTTAGTATATCCTCAGCCATTGATTTATTTGTACGCTTTAGCCTTTCATCTCTTTCTTCTTGCCAGTTTGGATATTTTTCTACCATTGCATTCTCTATCTTCTTTTTTAGCTCTTTATTACCAAGTCCACCACCAATATAAGCCACACCGTTTTGTCTTAAAACTCTGTATATTTCTTTAAAAGCTTTTATCTTATCTTCCCAGAAAAATAAAGACCCACGGCTTATTATCAAATCCACAGCGTTATTTTTTATAGGCAATATTTCAACGTTTCCTAATATAACATTGATACATTTTTTATTCTCTTTTTTGATAAAATCCAGTGCATATTTAGATATATCATGGTTTATGTCTAAAGCCAAAATTTTAAAATCTCCAAGCTCTGCTAATCGCCTTGACAATATTGCCGTACCGCTTCCTATTTCTAATACAACGCCAGAGGTTTTCTTAGATATGTTTATGATATTTTTAGCTATTTCTGGATAAATATCTTTGAATATGTTTTCTACTATATCAACAAAACTTTCAACATTCATAGATTTCTACCAATTTACCTCTTTCTAAATTCATAATCCTGTTACAAACTACCTTTAAAAATGAAATATCATGGCCTAATATGACAATGCTTAAACCCATTACTTGATATTTCCCCAATAAATATGCAAGATGTATCTTTTTCTCACCGCTCAAGCTAGAAGTAGGCTCATCTAAGATAAGAATGTCTGGATAACTAGCAAGAGAAGAGCCTATAGCAAGCATCTGCTTCTGACCATAACTTAAAGTGTATGGATGTTTGTTTTTAAAAGCCATAAAACCAAATTCTTTCAAAATATCCAAAGCTATATCTTCTGATTTGGCATTAAAAAATATCTCTTTTTCTATAGAATCAAAAAATAGCTGTATATCTTGGTTTGGTAAAACCATCTTTATGTTTTTTGCTTTTGAGATAATATTACCTTTTTCTTTAGGTATCATATTTGCTACTATCTTTCCAAGCGTCGTCTTGCCAGAGCCGTTTTCTCCAACAATACCAAGACATTCTAATTTTTTTAGTGTGAAGCTAACATTATTTAGGATGGCATTACCATCGTAAGAAAAAGATAGATTATTACACTCTAATATGATTTCTTTATCTGATAGGCAAAGCTTGTCTAAGTTTATATCAAACTCTTCTTCTGGTATATTGTTATACTCTGATGGATTAAATATATTCAAGCTCCCATCTTTTAAAAAGAAAATTCTATCTGCCATGGATAAAAAAAGCTTGTAGTTATGATCCACTACAATTATGGTTTTATTTAGGTGTTTTAGTTGTGATAGGATATCGAGTAGATGAAACGTGCTTTCTTTATCTATGTTTGAAGTGGGTTCATCTAATAGTAGAATATCAGGAGATGGAGTCAAGATGCTTCCTAAGGCTGTTTTTTGCATTTGGCCCTGAGAAAGCTCTGAAGTCTTTTTATCAAGAATGTTTTCTATTTTTAACATGCTTGCTATCTTATATACTTTCTCTTTGGCTATATCTTCTTCGACACCAAAGTTTTCAAGCATTAGCATAAGCTCATCTTTTACGATGTTGCTAAAAATTTGATGCTGAAAATCCTGAAGCAACGTACCTACTTTTTGAGAGATTTCCCATATGGGGAGTTTGCTTACATCTATATTATCTATCAAAACAGACCCCTCTAAGTATCCTTTTGTATAATGAGGTATAAGACCGTTTATACATTTAAGAAGTGTTGTTTTACCAGAAGCATTATCTCCCACGATAAGAATAAATTCACCATCTTTTATTTCAAAGTTGATATCTCTTAAAATTTTCTTGTCTTTGTATGAAAACGATAAATTGCTTACTCTAATCATTTTAAGCCCTTCTCAATAGATATTCGATGCTAATTATGATTATCATAAAAGCCATAAAACCAATTATAAAAACATAATCTTGTTTTTTGATATAAAGTTTTGTATAAAGTTTTTTATTTGGTGAGCCAAAGCCTTTTAACTCTGCTGCTTGAGCTATCTCATCTGCCATACTCACACATCTTATAACAATAGGAATCATAAATATACGCATATAATCCTTATAATGTTTTAGGGCTTTTGACGAAGATAAGTCAAACCTATTTTTGATAACGCTTAATATATCTTTATATTCTGACACAATTTTTGGTATAAACCTTAAAGAAACACCGAGCATAAAGCTGATGTTTTTAGGGAATTTTAGTTTATGAAAAACTTTTACCAAATCATGCCCGTCTGAAGTACTTGCAAACAACCACCCACTTAGTAGCAATATGACTAACTTTAATACGCTTTTAAACCACATCAACGAATGCTGTGGATTTTTTGTTATAACAAATATGACAACAGGTGCTAAAAACAATATAATTAGAAGTTTATAGTTTTTCACTATGCCAAAATAAACGCTTATTCCAAACACAAATACAAACAGCATCAAAACACTAACAAATTCTTTCAAAAAGATCAAAATGCTACATAATACAATCAAAGCTAACAGCTTAAATCCAATGTTTATCTCTTCAAGTTTCATACAAAAGCCCAATACGCTGTAATTCTCTGATAATGGGATTTAGAAGATAGCTAAAAGTAGATGTGATAATGGCTACAATCAAAAATATGTTTCCTATAATATTTAAGTGATATATCAAGAATTTTTTCATAGGACCACCCATAAAAATAGCAAACAACAAACTCATAAATGTAAGATGGCATAGCATGAAAACACCGCTTTGAATACTTAAGCTAAGCCTGTTTTTATCAATTTTTAAGCTTTTAAGTATAAAAGCAAGTACATCTGTAACCATACCAGCCATACAAAATCCAATAATCGGTATAAAAGAACCCACTTGTATAAACATCAAAAATCCCCATACAATCCCAAACAATGAATATACACCAAACTTTGGCACCTTAGAATATGTTATGTTTAAAATCAAAGCAAGTGGAATAAGTATAAGTAAGTGGTGGCTTAAAAAATGCCCAGCAGGCCCTCCTATAATTATAGATAATGGATACAGAATATCTGTTATAACAGCCATGAGTGTCCCCATGCTGGATATAAATACCAAATCCTTTAGCTCCATATCAAAAATCCGCACTTATGCTGGTCGCTACTGTGAAAGGCATACCGGCGTAGTAATATGCGGTATTCGGAGCATCTGGATTAAAGTGATTAGAAGAGGTTATTGCAGCAGATTCGTTTGTATCTATTACCGATATATAGTGTTTATTAAATAAGTTCATGAAATCTAACCCAAGCTTTATATCCTTAAAAACCCAAAAATGTTCTTTTTGGTAAGCAATATTTAAATTAAAAATAACATACGATGGTATTTCTTGTTGGTGTTCCATATCTCCATATCTTTTCCCCATATATATTGCGTTTGGTGAAATAAATACACCAATAGGGGTTTTATAGGTTATACCACCTCTTATCATATTTTTTGGAGCATCTATGATCTGATTGCCACTGATATTGTAAGTTTGACCCAATGCACTTATATTGTTTGTATAATAAAACCTATTGTAAGAATAAGAACCAAAAGCAACTAATCTATCAGAAAATGAATATCCACCCATAAGCTCCGCGCCATAAGATCTTGCATCTGCAATATCAGCATAAAATGGGCTTGGCATGTTTGGTAAAGGCAATATAGCTTGTTTATGTTTTATATAACTATAAAATAAAGTTGGGTTTATAAACCATTTGCCGCTGTTATACTTAGCTCCAAGATCAAAGTTATCTGCTGTTTCTAGCTTAAGATATTGATTTTCCAAGCCTTGTAGGGTGTAAGGTAGGGTTTTGTCATTACTAAGAGCGTTATTATACATATTATAAAAAGCTGGAAACAAATTTACATTTAAATTGTAGGTTCTTCCATAGTTTGCAAAAATATAGAGGCTTTTATTTATATCATAGTTAAGACCCACGTATGGTAAAAATTTATAAAAATTTATAGCAGAAGCACTAGTAGCAGGATTTATAGCACCGGTTTTAGGATTATAACCTATTGTATCTCCTACTTCATATTTTAGATATCGTGCGCCTATGTTAAAACTAAATCTATCTAAATGTCCTTTAAAAGTCATGTATGGATAATAAATGGTGTTGTGATTGTTATTACTCCAAAGAGCCGTACCTTGGTAAGCAAGCTGTCCATTTTTAATCGCATAATTTTCTACATAGTTTGGTGGTCCAGGACGCCCTTCTTTATGATAAAAGTATCCTAGTATAAACTCGTAATTTTTTAGAAATTTTTGGTGGTATTCGGATATAGCGCCATAGTTGTCATTGTTTATAATCCATTTTCCCACATTTGTAGATGGCACCATCAAACCAGCTTCCATTTCATAACCAGTTATATGCCAATAATAAGGTTTAAAAACAAACTTTGTTTGATCTGAGGGTGTTATGGTTATTTTTGACAAAAGATAGTTATATATCCGGTCTTGCTGATTGTAGCCATAATAGTTAAAATTGTTTGGATTTGTATTACAATCATAATCATAATCTAAGCTTAATGCTTGAGCATAGGTTAAAGGACAATATTCATTGTATTTATCTTGGTTATATCCACCATACAATTGTATGTCTAAAATGTGTGAGAAATTTTTGGTTATACCAAACATCATGTTTTTGTTCATCTCGTTCCCAGAGCCCTTCCATTTGTTTGAATAGGCATAGGAAGAAGAGATGAATAACTTCCAGCCATTCATATTACCAGAGTCAACTCTTAGAAAGCTTCTATTTAAATCATGGCTTCCAAATGTTTGAGATAGCTTAACATTTGAGGTATTCATCGGTTTTTCGATCTGCATATCTATGATACCAGGGAAATCTGCTACACCAAGAGCTTCATTTGCTGGTATAGCACCCTCATATAGTTTTACAGAATTTACATTCCCCATATCAACTATATCACCACTAAACTTTGGTCCTCCAGGAGTAGGCATTCCATCTATGTCTATAGGACTGCCTGGTCTTTGCATCGGTGATATGCCTCTTATTCTAAACGTAGCTTCTTGAGTTGCTCTTCCTATAAGCATATCTTGACTCTCAAAATTCACCGAGGGCAACATGTTTACAACATCAAGAGGTGATTTTTGCATAGGACCAGCAAACAATTTTACACCATATTTCGATATTTTATAACTATCTGTGGTGGATCTTTGGATAGGTTTGATGTAAAAATTTATCTTTTTAGCTTTCGGCTTTTTAGACAAACTTGATGAATATCCATTGCTTGGTGCTGTTATGTTAAGAGGGGGTAACGTTATAACACCATCATCACTTTGAGCCAACACTCCGGCGCTATAAACAGACATCAACAATAAAACCTGTAAAGCCCTTGATCTTTTTCTCATAAAATCCTCCTATTAAAAGCCATAAAATTCTAAAATATCTTTTGCTTTTTTGAAATTTATAAACCAATTAAAAAACTCTTCTGCTTTTCTATTCTCTTTAGAAAGCTGCGCACCTTTTGTATCACTGGCTTATAACCATCTTCTAAAAGTATGAAATCATTATCTTTTAAGACACTTCTTACAAAAGAAACAGGTAAAAATGCAATATCTGCTTTATGCTCCTTTACAAGGTTTGATACCTCAAAAGGATTTTTACCAAGCAACAAACTTTGCTTAGTGCAATCTATAAGATTCTTATTTTCTAAATACCCATATGCCGCTTTGCCATAAGGAGCCATGCTTGGATCCGGTATAGCTATTTTTAGATTGCAAAGATTGATTTCATTGGTTTTTGGCCATAGGCAGAGTTTACCTTTGGCGTATATTGCAGTTTTTAAAGCCAAACCTATGAATACAAGATTATCTACACTCTTTTCGTCCGCACCCAAGAATATATCATAAGAACCACCACTCACAATTTCCCTATAATAAATACCGCAATTTTCGCCAACGGTTAGGTCAAATATAACGCTTTTATCTTCATAATTATTAATAATCTCTTCTATGATACCACTTAGATTTGGAGCAGCCGCAACACTTATCTTATCCATTTCAAAATCCTTCGTCATATTTTTAATTATATAACGATTTTTACATTATGTCAAGTAAAAACTAACTAAATATATTAACAAGCATATAACGATATGGTAAAATATTTATAATTTTATACTGGAGGTTTATTTATGATATTTTTGACATCAGCTGAAATTGATAAGATAATAGAAGAGGACATACCGGTGATGGACTTAACCACAGAAATTCTTAGGCTAACCGGTACTGCCAAGATAACGTTTATATCCAGAGAAAGTGGATTGCTATGTGGAACGGAGGAAGTTGATACTTTATTTAAAAAATTAGATATTTCCACAGATTTTATTGTAAAAAGCGGGACTTTTATAGAGAAAAACCAGCAGACAATAATTGGTATTGGTGATGTTAGTGCCCTTCATAAGGCTTGGAGGATATCTTTAAACATACTTGAGTATCTGAGCGGTGTTGCCAGTGCTACATATAAATTTGTACAGAAAGCAAAGTCTGTAAACCCATGTGTAACCATAGCAGCCACCAGGAAACATCCACCCTTTACCAAAAAGCTTATGATAAAAGCTATTATGACAGGTGGTGCTGTCCCACATAGGATGTCTTTGTCTGATACTGTTTTGATATTTAAGCAACATATGATGTTTAAGGCTTTTGAAGAGATTGTTAAAGAATTAAAAGATATCAAAAGTAAATTGGGAAACAAAGAAGTAGGTATAGAGGTAGAAGGCAAAGACCAAGCAAAGAAAGCTATAGACGCTGGGTTTGATCTTGTGCAATTGGATAAGTGTAGCATCGAAGATGTGATGGATGTTGTTAATTATAAAAACCTCAATAATCCATCCGTATCTATCTCAGTGGCAGGAGGGATAACATTAGAAAATGTTGATAAGTATGCTCAAACAGGTGTTAATATAATAGTCACCTCATCTTTATATTGGTCAAAGCCTTTGGATATAACAGCTAAGATAGAACCTATTTTTTAAATATTTATTGATTCTTTCTCAAACTCATCAGTGTTTATAACTTTGTTGTCTTCCACCAAAAAGATAAAATCTGATAGTCTTTTTATATCACCGATGTCGTGAGCTATAAATATCGTATAAAAACCTTGCTCTTGAGATAGTTGTTTTATTTTATCTTGAATAAAGTGCTTTGTGCTTCTATCGAGGGCCGAAAAAGGCTCATCCATTAAAAGAAGCTTTGGTTCTCTTGCAATAGCCCTTGCAATAGCTACTCTTTGGCGTTCTCCTCCGGAGAGTTTGTTTGGATATTTATCCTTTAAATGGATTATATTAAAAGCTTCTAAAAGATGGGTAGCCTTTTCTTTTGATGAGGCGTAAGCTATATTTTCTAACACACTCATATTTGGGAACAATGCAAAATCTTGAAATACAAAACCAATAGAGCGGTTTTGAACAGGTAAAGATATTTTGTCATTAAGCCAAACCTCGTTATCCACTATTATCTCACCATCGGCTTTTTCTAAGTTGGCAATAGCTCTTAGGAGTGTAGTTTTACCTATACCAGATGGACCAAGTATGCCAAGCATTTGGCTTTTATTAAGGGTACACTTTAGATTAAGAAGCCTTGTCTTGATATTTATATACATCATCGTTCTTGAAGACGCTTTAATATCTGTAAAAATATCAAAGAGATCATAGCTATACTAAAAAGTATCAAAGCAGATATATTTGCATCTTTATAGTTTAACTCCTGCACATAATCAAATATGGCTATAGATGCGGTTCTTGTTTTACCGGGTATATCTCCACCTACCATCAACACCACTCCAAACTCTCCAATGGTGTGAGAAAACACAAGCACTAAAGCACTTATTATAGAGTATTTTGCGTTTGGTATTATCACTTTTAAAAGTGTGTGAAACTTTGATTTTCCAAGGGTATAAGAAGCTTCTATAAGAGATTTTGGTATGGCTCTAAACCCTGCTATTATAGGGGATACCGAAAAAGGTAAGCTGTATATAATAGATCCTATCAAAAGCCCCCAAAAGTTAAAAACAAGCTTTAGGTCAAAATGATTTAAGAATTTACCAACAGATCCAGATACTCCAAAAATTTCTAATATATAAAACCCAAGCACCGTCGGGGGTAAAACCAACGGGCTCATAATAATAGGTTCTAATATATCAACAATTATACTCCTTTTAAAAGCCAAAAAATAAGATATCCCTATACCCACTATGCCAAGGATTAGCATAGTGATAGTTGATAACTCAAAGCTTATTAGAAATGGCTCAGAATCCATTATCTCGGTATGCCGTATCCAAAAGACTTCCAAATGGCTATAGCTTGAGGCGAATATAAGAAGTTAAAGAATCTCATAGAAGCTTTTTCGTCTTTGGTGCTTTTAATAACAGTAGCCCCTTGAACTATTGGCTTATAACAAGGTTGAGGTATTAACTCATATTTACCTTTAAGACCAAGCTGTGGTGCAAGTAAGAGTGAATAAGATACAAGGCCCACAGGCACATTGCCGGAAGCTACATATTGGGCAGTTTGGATAATATTTTCTCCATATACTATTTTATTTGCCACTTGGTTATAGATATGATAACAATGTAATGTTGATATGCCAGCTATTCCATACGGTGCTACCCTTGGGTTTGCTATGGCTATTTTTTGAGCTTTCAAAAGAGCAGACTTTGGATTTGATATATCCATGTTTTTGGTAGTATAAATAGCAAGCTTACCAATAGCATAAGGACGGGGTTTGTAAGCAAAACCTTGTTTATAAAGAAGCTCTGGATAGCGAGTATCCGCAGACATAAATACGTCGATTGGATATCCTTGTCTTATCTGATTGTAAAAGTTCCCAGATGCCCCGTATATAAACTTAAAATTATCATGAGGATATTCTTTTTTGTAAAGAGCGGTAAGATTTTGCAACACAAATCTTAAATCCGCTGCAGCTGCCACTGTTATAGTAGCACCAAAACATATCTTTCCTGCTAAAAGCCCTAAAACTAAAAATTTTTTCATAGTCTTTCTCCTTTTAAAGTTTATAAATCATGATGTTTGAAGCTTTTACTATGACAAAAACTGGTGTCCCCTCTTTGATATCAAGCTCTTTTAAAGATTCTGTGGTGATTACAGAGCTTATTATTATATCATCGCCTATATCCACTTTTACATGGGAGTTTACAGCATCCTCTAATACGTACTTTACTTTACCCTTTATTACATTCCTTACACTAAAAGAATGTATGTTTTTAGCCTCGTCTCCCACTCCCAAGATCACATCAGAGGACTTGATTATAGCTATGATATTATCATCTTTGCCAAGACCAAGGCTTTTCACCGCTTCCGTGGTTATAACAGATTTTAGGGCTAATCCGTTTTTAAGTCTTATAACCACTTCAGATACCGCTTCGCCGGTAATAATTTCTTCCACTTTCCCAAGTAGCTGATTTCTTGCAGAAAACTTCATGTCTAACCTCCTTATTAGATCAAAAGATTCTAACAAATCTTCATTTTCTAAAAGCTCTAAAAACTTTTCATAATGATAAATTACCTGCTCATATTTTCTTAAAAGCTTTTTACCATAATCTGTTAGATAGGTAAATCCTCCAGATTTACCCCCCGCTTGGGTTATAACCACTGGATCTTCGCTTAGGTTGTTTATAGCCTGTATCTGATCCCAAGCATGCTTATAGCTCATATTCATATCTTTAGCAGCTTTTGATAAAGACCCATATCTATCGATTAACTTCAAAAGCTGATATCTTCCTTCACCTAAAAATCCTTCGCCGTTTTTGTTTATAAAAACACTTCCTTTAAATTCAAGCTCTTTATTCATAGAAGTATTATAATCCATCAAAATACTGTCCTTAAAGCTAAGGTATAATCCCAAAAAGATTTTAGCTGATTATTTGAGCTTGCGGTAGCATCAATAAGATTTTGATTTGGTATAGTCCTTGTGGCTTCTAAGTCAACGTTTGCATTTAAACCAGATATGTAATAATCTATTGCAAAGCTAAGTATATTTACTTTTGCATCCACAAAATTATTGTTATAAGTGTAATAGTTTTTATCATCATCCTCTTCATATCTTATAGCAAAAGCTGGTTTACCTATACCCACATACTTATCGTAAAGGATTTGGGTTTGAGCGTAGTATCCTTGGACTTCTGTATTGGCACTTTTACTATATGGTAAATCTTTTTGATCAAGCCAAGCAGCTTGGAAGTTTGGTACTAAGTCTCCAAATTTTTGTTCCCAAAGCATATCTATAGTGTATGCTTTTGCGGTGGTGGAAGATGTCCCACTTGTTGATAAGTTCCCTGGACAAAGAGGGTTGCCATTCGATGCATTTGTTCCACACCCTATCTTTTGTTGTTGATAAGCTATACCAAATGTAAGTGTATTTCTGCTACCTAAATATGTATCTTCATCCACATAACCAGCAGAGCCTTTGTATCCAAGCATCGTGGGCGTAAACTCTATTCTAAACCCGTATTTTAAGTTGCTGTTGCCGTTTTTCCCTGCTTCGTAGTCGTATCTACCATTACCCGCCATGAGGTAGTATTTTAGCATGTCGCCTTTTCCTATCATACCCCAAAGGGCTATACCAGCATCCCGGAAAGAGTTACCTACATCAGAACCAAGCGTAAATGGAACAAGAGGATTGATAAACGGTTTACTTTTTAAAATAGGTAAGAAGTTTCCACCATCCACATTCACCTCAGATACACCTGGGTTATAGTTTTCGAGGGGTACGATAAATGAGTATAGGTCGCCAAGAGCCACCCTTGACCATGGGTCTAAGAAAAGACCTGCCATAAGTTGAGCTTGTGGCATAAACTTAAAGTTTATAAA
>DDOS01000096.1:0-14450 GCA_002341805.1 Aquificaceae bacterium UBA2488
ACAAAAACACGCTACAATAAAATCACCGAATTTCATATTGAGTTCCTCCTGTAGGTAGAATTCACCTTACTATTCTCTTAAAGGAGGCTTTTTAAGTAAATAGCTTATTTTTCACGATAATTATCTATGAAGAGTGTATACTAATATACTGATGGCTTTTATAACGTATACAGCTTTTGATGAGGAGAGATTTTTTAAAGAAGATGAGTATGTGAAAAATAAGTCGAGTGATAGTAGGTCTTCTTTTGAAAGGGACAGAGCGAGGATTATACATTCTTCAGCTTTTAGAAGATTACAAGGTAAAACACAAATTATGAATCCTGGATATTTAGATTTTTATAGGACGAGACTCACCCATAGCTTAGAAGTGGCTCAAATATCAAAAGGTATAACCCTTAGATTTGGTATAGAACCAACCATCGTAGAGGCCATATCATTAGCTCATGATATAGGACATCCTCCATTGGGACATTCTGGGGAAAGAAAACTTATGGAACTCATGGAAAGCCATGGAGGCTTTGAGTCAAACGCTCAAAACATCAGGATTTTAACATTCTTAGAGATAAAGACCATAGATAAAGATAAAAGTTATGGTCTAAACCTCACAAGAGCCATATTAGACGGAGTTATAAAATATAAAAGGTTGTTATCAAAAAAAACCAAAAAAGGTGTATACGAAGATAATATAGAAGAGCTTTCTTTTATAGACCCAGATTTTAAAAAAGAACAGACCTCAATAGAAGCTCAAATTATGGATTGGGCAGATGATATAGCTTATTCGGTGCATGATATAGAAGATGGCATCAAACTATCTTTGATAAGCTCTGGACTGGTGGAAAAACTAAGCGATGATATAATAAAATCCTCTTTGGAAAATGGAATCTCAAAGGATTTTGTGTGTGAAGAATTAGAAAAGTTTAAAGGCTTTTTGCATAATATACAAAAATCAAATCCTTTTGAACGAAAACACGCTCTTAAACATTTTACATCTTTTAATATTCATAATTTTATAAAAGCCACAAAACTTGAAGAAGGCCAAAACAAGAGAGATTATACAAAAAGATATAACTATAAGCTATCTATAGAAAAAGAAGCAAAATGGAAAGTAAGTATTTTAAAGGATATAAGCAGGATACTTTTTATAAACGATTATAGATTAGAACAATTAAGGCATAAACTAAGTCATATAATACAAGAGTTGTTTATTTTATTTATCCAAGAGGATGCCAGAAAATATTATCCAGATGATTTTAGGTATTTATGGGATATGTTTGATGCAAAAAACAACGATAAGAATAGGTTTAGACTTGCTTGCGATTATATATCTGGCATGACGGATAACTTTGCACTAAAATTATATAGGAGGCTTTTTAGCCCTACCAATGATGGATTATTTGACATCGTATAAAAACTATGTATTATTGCTTTTAGTAATAGGATTATATTTTGTAAATCTAAATATCAATCAAGTGTTTGCTCCAAACGAGTCTTTTTATGCAACCGCTTCTCTTAATATGATACAAACTCATAATTATCTTGTACCAATTTACGATGGGCATATAAGACTTGCCAAACCACCACTTTTGTATTGGCTTATAGCATTATCCTTTAAGATATTTGGTGTATCTTCTTTTTCTTTGAGACTTCCCTCTGCTTTAGCAGGTGCTTTTTGTGTGATATTTACTTATATCTTTGGAGAAAAGCTATCAAAAAATTTGGGGCTTTACGGAGCCGCAGCTATGGGCATGGCTTTAGAGTTTGTATCAAACGCAAGATATGCCTCTCCTGAAGTGTTGTTTTGTCTATTTATAAGTTCTTCTATATATACGTTGTATTTTTATCTTAAAAGCCGAAAAACTATCTATCTTTTTCTAAGCACGATATTAGCAACATTATCTATGCTTACAAAAGGTCCAGTGGGGGTGTTAATAATAGGTTTTGTGGGCTTTTGGTATATAATATTTGATAATTATAAAAAGCTAAAAGATTATAAGCTATATGTGGGATTTGCGATAAGCCTTATATTGGGTGGTATCTGGTATATATTGGTGCTAAACTCCCCTTACAAGGATTTGCTGATTCATAAATTTTATGTGGAAAATATAAAACGATTATCTTCTTTGGAGTCAGACCCTTGGTATTTTTATATAAAAGACACTATTGTCTCTTTTGCTCCTTTTTCTATTCTTTTATATCTTATAGTATTTTATCCTAAAAGCCAAATACAAAAATTTCCAGTTATATGGTTTTTACCTACTTTTATAGTGTTTTCTTTGATAAAGATGAAACTTCCCACTTATTTGATGCCTGTTTATCCAGCTATGGGTCTTATGGTGGGAGAGCTAAGCCTTTATAAAAAATATTTTAGATATATATTCTGGATGTTATTTGTTTTTGGGCTTTTAATATATTATGGAATAATATTTTTAATCCTTCCTTCCATAGAACCCTTTAGACCCTATAGACAAATGGGTGATATAATCAAAAAATACCACGTGCCTGCCTATTATGAAGGATATTTTATCCATCAACTTCCTTTTTATGCGGACGAAGATATCTTGCCTTATAAAAACCAGAAAACAGGTCTTTTGATAACCCCCAACAAATGTCAAAACCCACTTTGGAGCGGATATGTATACACAGACTCAGAGTCAAGATTTTTGGTGTTTTTAAGGGATATAAGAAGATTTGAAGAGCATAGAAAAGATAGTAAATTTCAAATATACTACATATGCAATTTAAACAAATATTAGTTTATGTATTAAGCTTTTAGTAATATCATTGTTAAAGTACATCAAATGTATTGACTTTTATATTATTTGTAGTATAATTATTATTAAATATTTGAAGATTTGTAGGCATAATGCTTAGAATCTTGATTATAGAAGATGATAAATCAAACCAAGAAGTTTTAAAAGGATTTCTTAATATGATTGCAGAAGAACTAAATCAAGAATTTCAGATAGATGTAGCGGATGATGGCACGATAGGTTCTGATATGTACGGCGAGAAAAACTATGATATAGTTTTTACCGATATAAAAATGTCTGTGATGAATGGTGATGAGATACTTAACTATATAGAATCAAGAAATCCAGACCAAGTGGTTATAGCTATCACTGGAAGTGGATTTGCTGAAAGCAAAAAAGTTTTTACAACAAAGTATTTGATAGTTATATTCAAAAGCCCATTGATTACGATATTTTAAAACAACATGTAAAACAACTGATATCCTAAAGTCTTGCTATTCTTTTTCTAAATTTATAGTACCGCTTTTGGTTTCTATTCTTATTAGCTTTGGAAATTCATGGTCTTTTACATACCACAATACTACTCTTTTGGTATAAGAGTGCTCTATCTTAAAAAAGTATATCTGATTTTGGACATTTGCCTCAGTTATTGCTTTTATATTACCTATACTCATAGAAGAACCTACATTATAATTGGGATTATTTAGCATATTCACAAAAATAGGTATCCAGGATTTTTCTTTTAACACTGCGTCGGTGTTATATATTTTTTTCTTACCAGATTTATCTTCTTCTAAAGTATATATATCGCCTTTTTTAACAAACTTAAAAGAATAAGAATAGAATATAGAAAAAATACCGTTGGTTTTACCATAGCATTCTATATCATCCTTAGAATTTATGTTTACTTTTATACTCCCTGCGGATAGTCCCATAAAATTAGCAGAATATGTTATACTTTTAGCATAGGAAAAGCCAGATACAAACAAAATAAATAAAATTACTTTTAGACTTTTATACATAAATCAAAGCTTATATGCACCACAGGATGCGCTTTATCCCAATACCAATTATCATATAAATAAAGCCCTTCAAAGAGTTCTTTTTTGCCAAGAAAAGCTTGTTTTAGGGTATCCACAAATAAAGATTTTCCAAATCGTCTTGGACGAGAGAGAAAATAATATCCATCTTTACCAAGTTTTTCTACAAAGTGAATCTTGTCTACATAATAGTAGCCATCTGTTCTTATCTTTTCAAAGCTTGATATACCTATGGGCAGTGTTTTCATGACTACAATATAAAAAATATAAAAGTTTTGTCAATGGTGGAAGAGTTGTTTTATTAAATATTTTATGCTAAGAATCGTGTAGTTATTTTGAGATTGTATGTTATAATTTTTTATGTGAATGGATGGCAAGAATTAATAAGAAATTTTGTTAAAAACAACAAACTATTAATATCTATAGTATGCGCGTTATCGTTTTTATTTGCCTCTTCGGCTGCCATCGTTCACGAGCACAAAGATGATAAAATCCACGATGATTGTCCTCTATGTATTTTTAAGATATCAAACAATATAGATAGTTCTGGTAAGCCACTTCCAAAGATTCCAAAAGCTATAATACCAAAACCCATATATATAAGACCTTATATATATATCTTTGTCTTATCAAAGGAAGAAAAATCAAGATCCCCTCCTTTGACAAAAGCCTAAATCAATAGTTTAAATGGTTTTTGGCTTAGTTTTTAGCCTGTTTTAGGGCTTTTAGTAAAAACTTTTTAGATAAAGGAGGTACTTATGAGATTGAGATTTGGACTTGGTATAGGTATTCTAAGTGCTATCATATCCCGAGCCTACGCCTTAGAGTATAGCGGTGTGGTGAAAGATATTCTTGGTAAGTCCGTAAAAGCTGCCAAGATAGAAGTTTTAAACAGTGCTGGTAAAGTAGTTTATACCACCACATCTGATAAAAACGGTAATTTTAAGATTGATACAAACCTTAAGGTTTTTGCTATAAAAGTGGAGAAAAAAGGTTATAGGCCCACTGTTAAAATAATAACCTCATCAAAACCCATAGAGGTTTCTATAGCAAAAGAAAAGACTAAAATCACTTATGTGTATAAAAAAAGGAATTTTGAGGCTCCTGTGATGAGTAAGGGTTATATCAAACAAAGTCTTACATCTAATTTTATAAAAACCCTTCCTCTTAGCTCTTATCAGAGTGTAAATAGTGTTATTTTATACACATCTCCTGGTGTGGTGCAAGATACATCTGGCCAAGTACATATAAGAGGAGACCATGCTAACATCCAATATCGTTTAAATGGTTCATATCTACCCATAGATTTAGCAGGTTTTTCATCGGTGGTACCCACAAGAGCTATACAATCAATAAATTTTTCAACTGGTATTTTGCCCCCAGAGTATGGTCTTCATACCGCAGGTGTTTTAGATATCACCACCAAGCAAGGGTTTAAAAGAGGTGGGTCTTTGGGAGTTATATTTGGCACAGATGCCACTGCTGGCACTCATTTTGACTATGAGAATACTATAAATAAGTTTAGTTATTTTATATCCGCTCAATATCTTCAAAACCATGATGGATTACAAGCTCCCACCGAAAACCCTATCCACGATAGGATGCAATCCCAAAACTATTTTGGATACTTTTCATATTTACTAAACCCAGAGAATAAGCTCTCTTTGATTATAGGAGCAGATTATAATCAATATCAAATTCCAGATCAATCTGACCCAAACGCCTTAGCCTCTTATGCCTCACCCACAGGTAACCCTTACAATGTAGAGATAGGAAACACCTTTTATACTCCTTCAAACTATCCACCCCATATAGTTAACGACCATCAAAATGAAGATTATAACTTCGTTATAGGAGCACTTGATGGAGAATATGGAGAGAATACAAAGTATCATTTTGATGTATTTGGCACATACTCAAAAATCCATTATATACCAGATATTATAGGAGATCTTATGTATACAGGTCAAGCCACGGACTCAAAATATCAAGACACTTCTGGGGGTTTTCAATTAGATATTTCTCATAAGATCCAAAAACATGAGATAAAAACAGGTATTTTCTCCCAAGATGAACGCTCTATAGGTAATTTCTTAACATATGCATTCCCAGCAGATCAAAACCTCAATCAAACTTCTTATATACCTCTTAACATAGCCTACTCTAGTGCAAAAACAGGTTATACATTTAGTTATTATATCCAAGATGATTGGCATATTTTTAAAAAAATCCACTTTTTATATGGTCTTAGGTTTGATTATATAGACCAGTTTGTAAAAACAGACCAACTTAGCCCAAGAGCCTCTATAATATACGATTATTCTAAAAACACATCTTTTCACATAAGCTATGGAAGATATTTTACCCCAGCTCCCATGCTACTTGTAACTAAAACAAACGCCTCTGTCTTACAAAATACTACCGCTGATTCTATAGCAGCATCAGGGTTAAGCCCCGATCAAATAGGATATTTCGTATTGCCCCAAAGAAGTAGCTATTATGATATTGGTTTTACCCATGGATTTGATGATAATACCTCTTTGATGGCAGATGCTTATTTCCAAGAGATAGAAGATGTGTTAGACGATGGGCAGTTTGGTAATGCAAGGGTTTTAACACCTTTTAACTACAAACACGGCAAAGAGTATGGACTAAACATATCTCTTTCTAAGATGAAGAAAAACTACGGAGCATATCTAAACTTTGCATACTCGGTGGCAAGAGCAGAAGATGATATAGACCAGCAGTATAATTTTACTAAAAATCAGCTTCAATACCTTCAAAACAACTACATCTTTATGGATCACGATGAGACCTACAGCGCTTCCTTAGGCGGGTATTATAGGCTTTTAAAACATACTAAAGTATATGTAGATAATATATATGGCTCAGGGCTTACCACTGGCAGCTATCCACCAAACACCACACATCTAAAACCATATTTCCAAACCAATGCTGGACTTACCCAGGATATACTTACCAATACCTTTGGAGCTGTTAAGTTAAACTTCTATATGGTAAATCTCTTTAACAATGTATATGAGATAAGGGATTCTGGTATTGGGGTTTTTGGCCCGCAATACGCTCAAAAAAGAACATTTTATGTGAGCGTAGATAAAGTGTTTTAAACTAATTTATGGATCTTTTAGGAGGTTTTATGAAACTAAATGTTGCAGTGATTATACTTTTGATTCTTGGTGTTTTGGCTTTAAGCATCATAATAGAGAGATTTTTTTATATTCTAAAAGCCACAAAGATACCAAAGGATGTTCATGATGCTCTAGAGCGTTATGAGTTTGACCTTAATGAATTTTCCAAGCTTTTAGAATCAAAGTCTGATAACAATGTCTATGTGAAGTTTTTTAAAGTTATACTAAAAGCCAAAGACAGTCCTGTATGGTGGATGGAATCCATAGCCCAAGATGAGGCTATGCATATACATAGTAAAATCTCAAAGGGTATGTGGCTTTTAGACACTTCTATTACAGCGGCACCTCTTATTGGTCTTCTTGGAACTGTGATAGGTATGATAGAGGCTTTTGGCATTATTGGAACAAGTGGGATAGTGGTACCAAAAGAGGTTACTGGCGGGGTAGCGGATGCTTTATTTTCCACAGCTATGGGGCTTTTAGTGGCAACGGTATCGCTTTTTGGATACAACTACATATCAAAATCTATCACACTAACCTTAGATGAGCTTGAACGTCTTGGGTCTAAACTAATAGCTCATATCAAAATCCAAAGAGGTGAACCATGAAACTGAAGCGTCCTCGTGAACCCAAAAAAGCACGCATTGTGATAATACCTCTTATAGATGTGATGTTTTTCTTGCTGGTGAGTTTTATGATGGCATCACTTTCTATGCAAAATCTAAACTCCATTCATGTAAATCTTCCAAAAGGAAGTGCATCTTCTTTCCCAAACACAAAATTTATCACCATCTCCATAGACAAGAACTCAAACATATATGTGGATAAAACCCCTGTTTCTTTGAATGATTTAGGAAATTATCTATTGTCTCATTTTAATAAAAACGAGATTATCATAATAGCCTCTGACAAAAAAGCCCCAAGCGGTGTGATGGTAAAAGCTATGCTTGTTTGCCAAAACGTTGGATTTTATAAGATGGCCATAGCCACAAAGGTGCATTGATATGAGTGCTTATAGAAACTATGTTATCTCATCTATTTTGTCTTTGGCTTTTTGGATAAGTATATTTATATATTTAAACTTTTTCCTAAAAGCCCAAAAACCAAAAGAACAAACTATATTACTACCCCCTGTTGTGCTAAATAAACCCATCAGCATACCAAAACAAACTCCTATCGAGGACAAATCTATTAAAACACTGCCCCAAAAACAAGCTATCAATCAGACCCCTACTCCTCAGCCAACCCCCAAACCTATTCAAAAACCCCAACCTATACCCCAATCCATTCCAAATATAGCAAAATCAAACATAGGACCATCAACTACACCAGCTCTTCCAGAAACTCCTAAAAACCCCTTACAACCACCTACCCCCACTCCAAAACCTGTTAAAAATACCACAAATAATTCAAACGGAGATTATTTTAAAAACGCCTACACACCCCCAAAACCCATATATGCTCCAAAACCCCATATTCCTCAGAGTTTATTACCAAGTGTAAACGAGCTTAACTTAAGAGTTAAATTTCTTATAAGAAAAGATGGGTCTTGCAGAGCTATGCTTTTAAACCCCACTCCAAACCCAAGCCTAAATACTTTACTCACAAGAGAGCTTTCAAACTGGAAGTTTTTCCCAGCTACAAAAGCCCAAAAACCAACAGACTCAAGCCTTACTTTGGAGGTGCATATAAACATAGAGTAGACTAAAACTTATAATACTCTTTTGGTGGTACTATATAAAGCAATACAGGTATTAGAAGAAGCGTTGCTATGGTGCCTATGCTCATACCAGATACCACCACCACCGCTAAGGGTTTTTGCACTTGAGTGCCTATACCTGTTCTTAATGCTGCTGGTAAAAGCCCAAGAGCTGCCACAAGTCCCGTCATCAACACTGGTCTAAACTTATCCTTCATGGTTTCTATCACAGCATCATAAACAGATAAGCCATTTTCATATAGCCTTATAAACTGGGTGGTTATAACAGACCCATTCATAATGGATACACCCATTATAGAAATAAAACCAATGGCTGATGATACGCTAAAAGCCATATGAAGGATTAGAAGCGTTACGATACTTGCACCTATTGCCACTATAGCACTTGAAAAAGCTATAAATGTATATCTTAATGATTTAAAGTATATATATAGTATGCCAAGAGCTATAAATACTGCTAAGGGTATTATAACAGCCATCTGTCTTTGGGCTTTTATCATCTGCTTATATTCACCGCTCCATTCAAGATGATATCCTGGTGGAAGTTTTACTTTCTTTGCAATTGCTTCTTTGGCATTTTTTATAACACCCCCTACATTTGAAGTGGTTATACTAAACTTTATAGGTAAAAACCTTTCATAGTTCTCTCTATATATAAAATAAGCTCCTATGTGATAGTATATATCAGCCACATCTCCAAGTTTTATAATTTGGTTATTAGGAGTGACTATTGGAATAGAAGCTATGTCTTTTGCGGTTTTTCTATAAGACTTTGGAAATCTTAAAACAAGATCAATCTGTCTATCCCCTTGTAAAACCTCTGTAACAGGTGAGCTTCCAATGGCTGCTTGAATGATGTTTAATACATCTCCTGTGTTTAGTCCATATCTTGCTGCTTTTTCTCTATCTACTTTTACATCTATCTCAGGTTGGCCAAGCTCTTTATACATACCCACATCTGCCATATTTTTTGTATGCTCTAATATAGGTGTGATCTCTCTTCCAAGTTTATCAAGCTCTTTTAGGTCTTTACCGTATATTTTTAAAGAGTTTTCACCTTTTACCCCAGATAAAACCTCATCGAAATTATCCTGAATATATTGGGAAAAGTTTACATCTGCCCCTGGAAACATCTTGATAAGGTGTTTTCTCATGATATCTTCTAACTTATCCTTAGTCATGCCAGAAGGCCATTTTGAATATGGTAAAAGCTGAATAGAATATTCGGTATCGTATGGACCCACATCATCAGATCCATCTTCAGGTCTTCCTGCTCTACTATCCACCGAAACCACCTCTGGAAAAGTCATTACATAGTGTCTTACTTCGTTGGCATACTTATGAGAAGTGCTTAGAGCTATGGAATATGGGAATGTGATTCTTAAATATATATTACCCTCATCGAGGGTAGGTATAAACTCTGTACCAAGAAATTTAAAGCATATGAGCATGATACCTATTATGACAAAACTCACTATGGCAAAGGGTTTTGCAATTTTTAAAATAGATTTTAGCATGTTTAGATAAAATTCTGTTAAAAGTAGTACAGGCTTTGGTTCTTTTGGTTTTATGCTTTTCTTAATAAAACCTATAGCAGAAGGCACAAAGGTAAAAGTTAGTAAAATCGCTATCACAAGAGCGTAAACATAAGTCCTTGCCATCGGAGTAAAAAGCACCCCTTGAGCTCCACTCATAGCAAAAAGTGGTATAAAGGATGTAATTATGATGATAATTGAAAAAATAAGTGGCTTTACAATATCAACAGTAGCGTAAGAAATAACATAATCAGTGTTTTCGTTGTGTTTTTCTTCTGCTATCCTAAAGATATTTTCTGCTAACAGTATAGCACTATCTATGATGATACCAAAATCCACTGCTCCTAAAGATATGAGGTTTGCCTCTTCGTTTCTAAAGGCCATAAAAGCCAAGGTGGATATAAGAGCTATAGGCACCACTGTGGCCACCGCAACAGCTACTGGTAAATCCCCAAGGAAGAAAAATATTACAGCCAATATGAGAGTTATACCTATTATGGCATTTTCTTTTATCTTATGTATAACAGCGTTTAAAAGCGTTTGTCTTGTATAATATGGAACAAGTTTTACTCCTTGGGGTTTGTATATCTTATTTAACTGCGCTATCTTTTTGTTTAGGGCTTTTAATGTAGGAACAGACTCTGCATCCTTTCTCATAACCGCTGTTACTTCCACAGTTTGATTTTTAGAATACCAAGTGCCATTTTTTCTTCTAATACTAAGTCCCATATATCCTTGGACTGGGGCATGTCCTACTATCACTTTCCCTACATCCGCTGCTGTGATTGGAGTACCATTTACATTGGTAAGGACTATATTTTTTATATTATCAAGGTTTTTTATAAGGCCAAGACCTCTTATAGTATAGGTTTGCTCACCTATTTCCGTGTAGTTTCCACCCACATTTATATTGGCATTTGCTATAGCATTTTGTACTTGAGATAATGTGAGGTTATATTTTACAAGTTTTTCTGGGTCTACGATCACTTGATATTGTTTTACATATCCACCTATAGGATTACAATCTTCTATACCAGATACTGTTTTTATCTGTCTACATATGGGCCAATCTGCCAATCCTCTTAGATATCTCAAAGATTGGTCTTTTAGACCTCTTACTTCAAATCTCATCACCTCACCCACAGGGTTTGATTGGATAACAGCCTGAACCCCGGGAGGTAAACTTGCTTGTGTAAGTCTATTTATAATATGTTGTTTTGCCGCATCGTAAGATATAGCGTAGCTAAATGTAACTTTTACATCAGAAAGTCCATACAAGGATAGGGTATTTATCTTGGTGGCATAAGGTATTGCCGATAAAACAGATTCTAATGGTATAGTTACTTGTTTTTCCACCTCTTTGGCAGAATGTCCTGCATATATGGCAGTGATTTCTATAACCACTGGTGAATAATCGGGGAATGGTTCTATATCAAGCTTTTTTAATTCAAAGTAAGATATCGATGTTAATAAAAGCGTCAAAAACAAGAATACTATCTTATTTTGTAATACAAAATTTATAAAGCTTCTCATAACTCTACTCGTTTATCAAGATACTGCCAGAGGATACCACCTTATCCCCTTGGTTTAACCCGCTTTTAATATAGGCCATATTATCTTCAGTCTTATACACCTCTATGGGAGTTTTTACATACTTACCATCTTGATATTTATACACATAAAACTTGTTGTCTTTAAAGATAAGAGCAGATTCTGGTATGGCAAGCACTTGTTGTGATTGAGGTTTTATCTTAATATTTACAAACATATTTGGTTTTAGAAAGTTTTGAATATTTTTAACCCTTATATAGACTTTGTAAGTTCTTGTGTTTGGGTCCACTATATCTCCTATATAAAACACCTTACCTTCAAAATCTACACCTGGATAAGCGGATGTAGTGATATCCACCTCTTCATCCTTTTTGATATTTTTTATATCTTTGCTAAAAGCATCTGCCACCACCATCACATGGGAAGTATCCACTATGGTGGCAAGTGGTGTATATGGATCTACTATGATCTTCTCACCAGGATGGATGTTTAGTTTTGCCACTACACCGTTTGCTGGACTTGTGATATACTTTGTCATCACATAAGACCCACTACCCTTTAGCCCTATGATTTTCATCTGGGCATAGTATCCATCCATGAGAGCTTTTGAAGATTTTAAATTTGCTAAAGCATTATCAAGATCAAACTTTGACATAGAACCAATTTCATATAGTTTTCTGGTAAGGTTATAGGTTTTTAAAGCAAGTTCATATTGAGCTTTAGCCTGAAGGTAGTTTGAGTATATATTTGCCACATCCGCAGATTTCACCAAGAAAAGAGGCTGTCCTATACTCACTGGTTGTCCTATATTCACAAGCACTCTTTCTATGACGCCATTCACAGAAGAAGTGACATTTACTATACCATTTGGTGAAGATTTCACTGTGCCTGGTAGTTTTAGGCTTTTAGTAAAAGAAACATATTTTGCGATGCTAAGAGTGATGTTTTGAGTTTTAGGGTTTTTACCCATTACATTGTTCGTCTCGGCAGTATTTTCCTTACATGAAAAGCTAAAAAGCATCAAAACACTAAGCCCAAATATGACTACTTTTTTCATAAGCTCCCCTTACTATAAAGATCTAAAAGTGTTCTATCCACCATAAGCTGATAAAGGGATTGTCTATAGCTTGCCATAAAATCCTTATAGGTACGCTCTGCATCCAAAAGGTCTAACACTGATATACCCCTTAGAGCAAAAGACTTTTGAGATATATCAAGGATTTTTTCTATCTGTTTTTTCTTTTCGGTATATGCCCTAAAGGTCTTCTGGGCGCTTAGGAAGTTTTGATAGGCTTGGTAAACTTGGGTTTTGGCAGTATCTTCTAAATTTTTTATCATAAGTCTATCTTGTTTTATGCTGTATGCTGCATTTAAAATACCACCTACGTTTCTATCAAATATTGGTAGGTTAAAGCTAAGACCAGCACCTACCATGAATGGATATCTTCTGTTATCAGATGTAGTGCCGATGGTGTCTATTTCAAAGCTAAAATTTAAATCTGGTATGTTTTGGGCTTTTTGAAACTTCAAGTTATACATATCTGATTGAAGTTGATATTTGGCAGCTTTTATATCAAATCTATTTAGAGCAAGCTCTTGATATTTTTTAAGCTTTGGTGTTTTGCTGGCTAAGAAGGCTATGGTATATCCATCTTGAAGTTTTAGTGGACCTTTTATCCTAAGCAGGGTTTTAAACTGACTAAGATCATTCTTATATTGGGCTTTTGCCTGGTAAACAGCACTTTGAAGGCTGACCTTGTAGACAGATAATTTAAAATAATCAAGATTTGATATAAACCCATATTGGCGTTGATATTTTGCTATTTTTAGAATTTTTTCATAGTTATCAAGATCGTCTTTGGCTTGTTTTAGAGCTATTTTATCTATTATCACCTGATAGTATAAACTCATAAGCCCAATCACCAAATTTCTCACATTATCATCATGGGCAAATATCGTGGATTTATACAAATCATAGTTTAGTTTCATGTTTAGAGATCTTTTTCCACCCATTCTAAAGAGCTTTGATATACCTATATTGCTAGTAGAATCTGCGCTCCTAAACTGAGCTCCTCTTATTTCATGTTGAACAGAGGACATATATATGGTAGGATTTGTGTGGGCTTTTGATTCAAGATAGTTAGCATAGGCTTTATCTATGTTATATTTATCTATGAGCACGTTGTANNGTGTATAAATATAGATATAGCCTTTGCAGGGGTTAGGTTTATAACATTTTCCGAAAAGCCCTGATACGAACATATTACTATACTTGACAAAGCAATGAAAAGTTTTTTAGCTTTTAACATAGCAATATCATACCATATGAATATTAAGATTTTGTGAAATTATATCAAAAACTTGCATTTAACCTAAGCCCATATACCCAAAGAGGTCCTCTGTTTTTATCATATCCTGGGTTTTTAATATATTGAGCATCGGGAGATATGGAAAAGTATTTGTTTAGCTGTAGCTTATAATATACTTCCATTATATACTCATTTCCGTAGTTAAACTGACCATTTGGCCCAGAGCCTACAAAAAACGATGATGAAGGCTCATTATACAAAGCCCCTGTTTCTAAATATCTTTTGTGGGTGTTAGAAAGCCAATTTGTGGCGAGTCCTATGCCAACTTGATCTTTAGGTCTATCCCAATGAACACCGTTTATAGAAATACCACCTGCTATATCTCTATCTACATCT
>DDOS01000096.1:14515-17485 GCA_002341805.1 Aquificaceae bacterium UBA2488
GTTTATAAAAAATCCCCATTTGTAGCGTTTATGAGATTTTGATTCTGTGCATATTACAGGATAATCATAGCCCGCATACTCGCCATTTGGTCCAAATTCTGTATAATAACATGGGCTTTGAGGAGAATAAAAATATGAGAAGTTATCGATGGCATCAGTATAGCTTCCCATACGCCCATAGTTTAGCATACCAAGAAGCCTTATGACAGTGCCTATATTGTTTGGCCTTAAAGATAGTTGAGTGTTTATAGAGTATGCTCCAGATTGATCATAGGTATTACCATTTGCCGTTGTAGGTTCTGCTCCTAAGGATGCCTTTAAAGAGTATCGTTTTTTAACAAGCCCCATCTCAATAGCATCGGTAAAGGCTCTTGTGTCAGCTCCATAATCCCNNAAAATCATAATTTAAAAACTGTGTTCTTGGACTGTTGGCATATCTGTTGTTATCAAAATCATCTCCTGTGGAGAATTTACCGATTTTAATATAAAAATATTCCTCTGGGTAATATCCTGGCAGTGTATCTGGCGCTCTATTTTGATAAGACATTTTATTTGATAAGGCTTTTGTATATATCAAAAACGCCCTTGCTATGTATGGGTTTTTGCCAAGGTTTGCAGTACCAGATCTTACATATATCATATCTGGATATCCAGCAATACCTTGTCCACCGCCTATGCCATTACCCTTAAAAAGGTTTATATCAAGATATGCTTGCAGATTATTTGTAATTTGAGAACCTATGGATATACCATAAGATTGAATTACATCTTCGGATTTGCCACCTCCGTTTGGTCCTCCGCTTGGTGGTCCTGCAAATGCCATAGGTCCAGCGTAAGGAGAGTTAAAGTTTGTAGAATATTGCCCTACTATCGTGGCTTTTGCTCCTAAAAACTGTGGAAACCAAGAAGGTAAATTTTTGTCTACGTCAACACCATAAGCCAAAGAAGAAAACAAAGCTCCTGTTAAAACAAATTTTTTCATAAGCATCCTCCTAATTTAACAGATTTGTGTTAAGCTTTTATTAAAAGCCAAAAAACTAAGAATATAGACTACTGGGAGGATGCGTAAGACAATACTTAAATATTTTGAGGCTTCTGAAAGCACACCATAATCTAAATATTATATCATAAACCACAATTTTGGTTAGCATAAAATTAACTTTTAACATAAATTGAATCTCCATATCAAATTCTGTGATATCAAGTCTCAATATAATATAATCAAAAAATATTTTCAATGATATAAAATCTAAAAACCCCTCGTTTTCTCATCTAATTTATAAACCATAGCAGACTTGGTTTTAGTGGATTAGAATACAAAAACTATTTATGCAGGTTTTATATGGGCTAAAAAATTTTTAATGAGATAACACCTGATAAAACTTGTAAGCTAAAAGCCCAAGCATAAAAAGGACATATATCCTTAAAAATATCAAAGAAAATTTCACCCAAAAATTGTATTTCATATCAACCTCCAGCGAAAAGTACTTGAAACGCATAAACTAAGGATAATATCATAACAAATACTATCACAAAGCCCACAAATAGATTTGACCATATGCTGTTTGTGTAATCACCCATGAGCTCTTTATCGTTTAATAAAAGCAGTAAAAAGAGCAGTGCAGGCGGAAGTAAAAATGTATTCATCACTTGCACAAGCAAGTTTATAATCACCAAAGGAGCATTTGGGATAAGCACCACAGCCCCCGCTGTACTAACGCTTAAAATATATAGCGTGTAAAACCATTTGGCTCTATTAAAAGGTAGGTTTAAACTATGCTCCCAACCAAATACCTCACCAAAAGCCCAAGAGGTGGATAAAGCAAGTGTAACAGCAGCCACAGCTCCAGCTGAGAAAAGCCCGATAGAGAAAATAGTTCCTGCATATTTTCCTAAGAATGGTACCAAAGCCATAGCTGCTTGGGATGCATCTTGTATGTTGTTATACTTAGTTCCATACAAAACCGCCCCTGTTGTTATTATAATAGAAGCTGCTACCATAGCAGTACCTAAACTTCCTATAAAAGTGTCGAGCCTTCCCAAATTTATATCGGATTCATCCATTTTTCTATCCACCACAGCACTTTGCTGGAAAAATAGCATCCATGGAGCAATAGTGGTTCCTATATTTGCTATAAAAAGCGTCAAAAACGTAGGAGAAAATATATTTAGCCCTTGGAATGTAAAGGATTTTAAGACCTCATTTATATCTGGATGAGCTTTTATAGCAGCTGGAATAAAAAACAGCTGAAGCAATGCAAAAGCTATCAAAGATTTTTCCACAAACATATAAGTACCACTAATCACCAATAGTATCATACCACCTATGGCTATAGGTATAGTCACTTCATAAGGAATACCAAAAACTGTCTTAACAGCTGCCCCTATACCTATAAACTCTGTTACCAACGTAAATGTATTAGCTATAAAAAGGTCTGCTAAAGAGAACATTCCCCAAAACTTTCCAAATTTTTTATATATAAGCTCTGCATGCCCTTCTTTGGTAACAGCCCCAAGCCTTACCGTCATCTCTTGGACTACAAAAGCGAGCAAAGACATTATAACCAAAGCACCCACAAGCACATATTTTGTCTGGGCACCTGTGACTGCATAAGTGGTGATACCACCTGCATCGTTGTCTGCCATCATTACCAAAAACCCAGGACCTAATACTGATAGCCAAAATAGAACTCTCCTAAACAAAGATTGATGTTTTGATATTTCTGATCTTATCATAAATAATACCTCGCTAAAACAATTCTCATATTATCACTAAATTTTAACCATATTTCATTAAGATTTTATTAAAATCTAAAAAAACATAACACTTGGAGGATGCACAAGGCAATGCTTGAATATTTTAAGTTCTCTGAAAACACACCATCCACATATTATATCACAATTATAAAAACTATAACAAAAAAATTAATATTTGTTGGTTTTTGTCTGCTTTATATGACCATTGTAGGA
>DDOS01000103.1:0-694 GCA_002341805.1 Aquificaceae bacterium UBA2488
ACCATCAAAGATAATAGGATTTTTAAGACGCTTTCTCATCTCCTCAAAATCTGGAGATCTAAACTCTTTCCACTCGGTTACTAAAAACATTGCATCTGCACCATTAAGAGCATCGTATTTGCTGTTAAAATAAGATACGTTTTTGTTATCTTTTAGATAAAAGTTTTTGGCTTGGTCTATAGCCACAGGATCGTAAGCTTGAATCTTAGCACCCCTTTTCGTAAGCTCATTTATTATAACCACAGAGCTTGCCTCTCTCATATCATCGGTTTCTGGTTTAAAACTAAGACCCCATACTGCAAAAGTCATATCTGACAGGTCCTCTCCGAAACGTTTTAGGGCTTTTTGAACAAGTACCCTTTTCTGATGATAATTAACCTCTTCCACAGATGTTAAAATCTTTGGTTCATAATCCACATCTTTAGCTATCCTTATAAGAGCGTTGACATCTTTCGGAAAACAACTTCCTCCATAACCACATCCTGGATATATGAAGTGATAGCCTATTCTTGAATCAGAGCCTATACCAATTCTCACCTTATTTATATCTGCTCCCACTCTTTCGCATATGTTAGCAATCTCATTTATAAAGCTTATTTTGGTGGCAAGCATTGCGTTAGCAGCGTATTTTGTCATCTCAGCGGATCTCACATCCATACCTATAAATCTTTCGTGATTTCTGGTAAAAGGAGCA
>DDOS01000103.1:734-2799 GCA_002341805.1 Aquificaceae bacterium UBA2488
CATAAAATCTTCTACAGCGGCTCCTTCTTTTAAAAACTCTGGATTCGATATCACATCAAAACTTATGTTTATCCCCCTTTTTTGAAGCTCTTGTTTTATTACTTCTCTTACTTTATCTGCAGTTCCCACTGGTACAGTGGATTTATTTATTATATATTTGTGTTTGTTCATGTATTTACCTATATCCTGAGCTACCTTTAAAACATGTTGTAAATCAGCACTGCCATCTTCCCCCATAGGCGTACCAACAGCTATGAATATTATATCTGTATTCTCCACCACAGATTTTATATCCGTAGTAAAAAACAGCCTTCCCTTTGAGGCATTTCTTTTTACAATCTCTTCAAGACCAGGCTCATATATGGGTATTATATTATTTTGAAGTTTTTGGATTTTATCCTCATCAATATCCACACAAAAAACTTCATTACCCATCTCGGCAAAACATGCCCCAGTCACTAACCCAACGTATCCTGTTCCTACTATAGATAGTTTCATATTAAAAGCCCAAAGACGCTAAAACAGATTTGTCTATATCCACATTGGATATCACTTCTTGCACCTCTTCAAGCTCATCTAAATGCTCCATAAGATTTAAAATCTTTTTGGCAGTATCCATATCCTTTATTTCCACTGTGGTGGTGGGTATAAGGCTCACCTTAGCAGATTCTATGTTAAACCCTTGGGAAGATAATGCATCTTTTATAGTATATACATCTTTTGGTTCTGCATACACTATATAGCTATCTTCTGTGGATTCCACATCCAAAGCTCCTACTTCTAAGGCTTTTTCTATGATAGCATCTTCCTCTACACCTTCTTTTGGTATCTCTATGACACCCTTTTGCTCAAACAAATAGGATACACATCCAGAAGAACCTAAATTTCCCCCATGTTTTGAAAAAGCATGTTTTATCTCTGAGCTTGCTTTATTTCTATTATCGGTAGCTGCTATAACCATTATAGCAGTACCACCTGGTCCATAGCCTTCGTAGACGATTTCTTCCAAACTCCCCTCCTTGGATGCTCCAGAACCTCGTTTTATAGCTTTTTCTATCGTATCCATAGGCATCGATATCTTTTTAGCGGATTCTATAGCCATTCTAAGTCTTGGATTTGCATCTGGGTCTGGTCCACCAAGCTTCGTAGCCACTGTAATTTCTCTAATCAATTTACCAAATAGTTTACCTCTTTGAGCATCAATCTTAGCTTTCTTGTGCTTTACTTGCGCCCAATGACTGTGTCCTGCCATGTTTAACTCCTATTAAATTTCGTTATTTTTAAAATACTTCCATATTTCATAAGATCCCATATAATCTTAGTGGCTTCATCAAATTCAAACACTTCACCCCCAAAACCATTCTTAAACATAATAGCATCTTCTTTTCTACCAAAAGCCAAAGCTGACGGTGTACAACAAGGAGCCGCCGAAGAACCCAAAACATAGTATGCGCTTGCTCCACCCACCAAGTTGCAGGTGATAAAATCCTTTGTGATTATAGCTTCTATGGGTTCCATTATACTTTTGTACATTAAAAGTCCACAATGAGGGCAACAGGTATTTATCTGCTTACCGTTTTCTAAATAAAATGTAAATTTTAACCTATCTGGATTTTCCTTTTGACAAAAAGCACATATATCTTTTTGATCTGGGTTTGGCTTTTGGGGTAATCTGCTGGTTAGCTCTATTTTTCCATATTTTCTGGTAATTATACCTTCTTCTTCCAAAGCCTTTAAATCTCTATATATGCTCATTAAAGACACACCAAATCTATCCGCTAATCTCTTAGCGTTTTGTTCACCATCTTTTATAAGATCCAAAATCTCTTTTCGCCTGTCCACATACTTATTATACATTAAATTTTTACTAAAAGCCCTTAAATTTAATGGTGATTTTTATCATTAGATATTAAGCTTTGAGCATATATTGATATGCTCATATATCTATATTTATATGTCTAATCTCAATATAATTTTTTATTAAGGAAAAAACTAAAAAGTCAAATTAAAATAATTTGAAATTTTATTTGGAGGTACGTATGAAAAAATTCATTTTAGCTCTTTG
>DDOS01000103.1:2873-8039 GCA_002341805.1 Aquificaceae bacterium UBA2488
ATCCAGCAGTGAATGGAGAGGAGCTCCTGTAAGAAAATTGTTTTTATATAGAAAAGACTGCCGCTCCAGATGGGTAGAGCTCTACATTCAAAATCAAGACGGAAGAGCTATCTGCACTTACGGAGGATGGGCTAAAGATAACAGAACTGGCAACGACTTTCTTATGTATGCCACCACAAAAGACTGGATTGAGATGGGAAGAGGAGATTATGGTCCAATGCACGCAATGATGTTTGGAGAACTTTCCTTTAGAGGTCCGAAGTTTGTAGCTATGGCAAATATGGGTCCTTTTTCGAAATTTTTGAGGCTTATAGGACAAATACCTGCTAACACAAACGCTTGTCCTTAATTTATAAATCGAGGGGATTCTTGGGAGGAATTTAATATTTCTAAAAGTTCTAAAAAAACCTTATCTTTATCTTCATTTTTACCAAGTTCTATAGCTTTTTCTAAACAGATATATCCTTTTGTTCTTAAAGATTGAATAAACTGATTTAGGTTTTTTGGCTTTTTAGAAAATAAACCTCTGTCAAAATCAAGGATATAGACGTTTAGATATTTGTCTATTAGAATATTTTTATACTCTTTATCAAACTCACCTCTATTTATACCAACTACATCAAGCTTGTAAGCAGATTTTAATACTTGTATAAGAATATATCTTTTTTTATCTTCTTCTAAATTATAAAATACCTTTTCAAAAGGCATGGCATCAATGTATTCGTATACAAAAAAATCTTTGCCTTGACATAGTATTTGAGGATAAGTTTTATCTCCATAAAGAAAAGACAATATATTAGCTTCTTTTGTTATGGCGTATATAGCTCCTTCGTGTATAGCTTTTTTTATACAATATGTTTTATCTTCTTTGTATATGTATATCTCTCCTCTCCAACCTTTTGATAAGAAGGTAATATATTTATCCTTTACAAAAAGCTCAAAGTTCATCCACAGAAGCTTCGGCACTATCTAGGGCCTTCATGATGCTGGAAGCTTTTGAGATAGACTCTAAATATTCTTTTTCTGGTATGGAATCTGCCACAATACCAGCACCAGCTTGGATATAAGCTTTGTTATCTAATATGGTGGCAGTTCTTATGGCTATTGCAAAATCTATATTTTGATTTAGGCTTATATAACCTATGGCTCCTCCGTATATGTTTCTATCTGTGGGTTCAAGCTCCTCTATAATTTGCATAGCCCTTACCTTTGGAGCACCAGAAAGTGTACCCGCTGGTAATGCATGTCTTATAACATCAAAAATAGAGCTTTCTTCTTTTTTCTCGCCATACACATTTGATACTATATGCATCACATGAGAAAATTTTTCAATATGCATCATATCTTTTACATAGACGCTCCCTGGTTTTGCTATAGCACCAATATCGTTTCTTGCCAAATCCACCAACATCACATGTTCTGCTATCTCTTTTTCATCCGAGAGAAGAGTTTTAATAAGCTCTTGATCCTCTTTTTCATCTTTACCTCTTTTTATAGTGCCTGCTAGGGGTCTTATCTCCACTGTATTATCTTGAACCTTTACAAGGGTCTCCGGAGAAGAGCCTATTATTTTTAGGCTTTTAAAATCAAGAAAATACATATAAGGAGAAGGGTTTAAAAGTCTAAGAGTCCTATATAGATATGTGGGGTCTATGTTTATATCTTTTTCAAAACGCTGGGATGGGACTACTTGTATAACATCTCCATTTTCTATATAATTTTTACAGATTTTTACAATATTTATAAACTCTTCTTTACTCATGTTTGGAATCCAGGAGCTTGGGTTCGCCTCTTTTATATTCACACTCATTGGGGGTATATTTTTTTTATTTTTTATATTATCTATTATAAATTTTATATCCTCCAAAGCTTTTTGATAATCTTCTTTGTTCGTCCTCACAAACTTAACTATTTTTATAGTGGCTTTTAGATTATCAAATATTATAAGAATATCTGTAAAAGCCATAATGATATCTTCTATATCAAGTCTTGGTTTTTTAAGCTTTTTTATAGGGTGATAATACTTCACAGTATCATAGGATATATAACCAACAAACCCCCCACAAAACTTACCGATAGCCTCATCTTCATAGATTTTTAGGCTTTTATGGAGATCTTCCAAAGCTTCTAAAGGTTTTTCTTTAGCAGATATTATATTATCAAAGTCCTTAATACTAAACGTATCGTCTCTATAAGAAAATACAAGAGAATTTCCTTTTATTACAAAAGAATATCTTCCCCAGTTTTCTTTGTTCTCTGCACTTTCTAATAAGATATTGTAAGAGTTTTCATCTTTTATCTTATTAAAAACCGAAAACGGGGTTTCAGTATCCGCCAAAATCTCTGTATATACAGGTATAACATTGTAATCTTTGCTTAATTCTAAAAAAGTAGATTGATCAATGCTAAATCTCATCCATTATATTATATCATCACTTGAATATGTTTATATTTTCTTTTATCTCCTCCATAGGTAAGCCAGTTTCCTTTGATAAACAAGGAGCTTTAAATAAAGATCCATGCCATACCCCTTGTAAAGTCCTTATCATAACTATTAGATAAAACACTGTAAGCATCACAATTTCTATACCAGATAATATTTTCACAAAAGGATAACCAGTAAATATCCATATCTGAATGGTAGCCGCAGTAAAAACCCCCAATGGGAATGTAAATCCCCACCAGCCCATATTAAAAGGAAGCCCTTCTTTTAGGTATTTAATAGTAGTCATCATAGCCATCACAAACCACCATAGTCCATAAGCCCACAATAAAAGCCCAATCATAAATCCTACTCTAAAAAATAACCTTGAAAATAGTTCAAACTCTGTACCATAAAATACACCTGAGGAAGTTTGCCCCAACAAAAACATTGCCAACGCTCCCGTACCTATTGGACCAAGCGTAAGCCAAAGAGATACCGCCATATCTTTATGAGGTAAGCCATGGACTGCCAATCTAAAGAACAAAATCACCAAAATACTCATGGCCAAAGGTACTGACAAAGACCAAAGTATATAGCTTGTGTAAACCACATATAGAGCTTTTGCTTGGGCTACATGCGCAGCCACCAAACCACCAGAAGCAGCAGTAACCTCTGCAGGCACTATGGGCAGTAACCAAACACCAGTCATTTTATCTAAGCTATGTTCTTGCTCTGTAAACATATAAAAAGGTACCAAAAACCCGCTTATCACCGCCAACACCATATCAATCCACCAAAGGTAATATTCCAAATTAGAAGCTTGATTACCTCTAAACATAACAAATCCATTGACTATCGTAGCAAAACCCATTGGTATAGCACCTATAAACATAGACTGCACTGGATGACGAAGCATTTTTTTGGCTCCATCAAAGAAAAATATCCACCTTGCTATAAAAAGGATAGATATTATTCCAAAAAACACTATGTTTAACTCCCAAAGAAATTTGGTAAGTGGTATCATATAAGGAAAATGATAAGGGGAGTTGTGTAAGTCAACAGCCACTATACCTGTGCCCATTGTGAGTGTAAACCAGTTTGGCGTGAAATTTTTCACAATATCCNNTCCAAAGGATGAGCCAACGCTTGAAAGGGTTTGTAAATTTTTTTAGCATCCATCTTAAAATTTTATCACATACATATTAACCTATGCAATATATAATACTTCATAAGTAATTTATAAATTAGTTTTTATTAACTTGCAAAGCGTTTTAATATGAGTGACTTCATTGAAAATATAGTTTTTATTCATATCTTTAGGCTATGTCAAGAAAAGTCATTGTAGCAGATAATGCTGGTTTTTGTTATGGGGTTAAAAGAGCTATCACATTAGCAGAACGAGCTTCTAAAAGCCATAAAAGTGTCTACACTTTGGGTCCTATAATACATAATCCCCAAGAGGTAAATAGATTAGCTTCCATAGGTGTTAAAAGCTCAGATATATTGCCTGAAGATAAAAATGCTACACTTATAATACGCTCTCACGGCATATCACCAGAAGATGAATTGTTTTTAAGAAATGCATTTTCTAATGTCATAGATGCCACTTGTCCTTATGTAAAAGCAGTGCATGAAGCAGTGAGTACTTTGGCAAAAGAGGGATATTTTGTGGTGATAGTGGGAGAAAAAGACCATCCTGAAGTAAAAGGAACAGTAGGCTATTTAGAGCAAGAAGGCGGAGAGTATGCCATAATTAACTCCATTGAAGACCTCGATAACATAGAAGCTTCTAAAATAGGTGTAGTAGCACAAACCACCCAAAACGAACATTTTTTTGAAGGGGTAGTTTTAAAGCTTTTAAGAAAAGCCAAAGACTTAAGGGTTATAAACACTATTTGCAACGCCACCAATGAGCGACAATCTGATATATATAGACTTGCTCCAAATGTAGATGTAATGATAATAATAGGCGGAAAATCAAGCGGTAATACCAGAAGGCTATATGAGATAAGCAAATCTTTAAATCCACATTCTTATCATATAGAAACTAAAGAAGAAATTCCATTAGATTGGCTTGAAAATGTATCATCTATAGGTTTAAGTGCAGGAGCTTCAACCCCAGACTGGATTATAGAAGACGTTAAAAATTTTATAGAGTCTTTGCCTTAAATATCATTGAAACTTCACAAAAACAGGCTAAAATATACTAAATTAACTTTTAAGGAGTTTTTATGCGAGAACTTAAGCTTGAATCTTCTAAAACTTTTCACATACCAAGTTATTTTTGGTATGTCTTGGGCTCTATAGGCTTAGCACTCATTTTGGGCTTTTCTGGGATAAACAATCTTGTTCTTTATCACTTTGCCCTTATCGTTTATATATTTTCGTTTGGCAGTTATTTGGGTTTTGCATTTATAAGAGCTAAGCTATTTTCCAACTTAGCCACCTTGAGTTTTAGCTTTGCGGTGATAATGAATCTATCGGCTATGGTGGCAAGGATGGTTGATAGTTATAAGGTTGGTCTTTTCCATCCGCCTTGGACTGATCTTTTTGAGGCCTTGACCTTTTGGTCTTTTATAGTAGGTGTAGTTTATCTATTTATAGAGCAAAAATACGGTTATAAACTCATAGGTGTGGTGATATCATTTTTCATAAGCTGCATATATACCTTTGCCATACTTAAAGCCGATCCAAATATAGAACCCCTTATGCCTTCCTTGAGAAGCTACTGGCTTTATATA
>DDOS01000103.1:8049-11587 GCA_002341805.1 Aquificaceae bacterium UBA2488
TATGCTGGTTTTACAATAGCTTTTGGAGCAGCTATGTTTTCTTTGATAAAATATTATGGTCCAGAGTTTTTAAAAGCCAAAATACCCTCTGAAGATATATTAGACGAAATTGCCTATAAATCTGTGGCTATCGTATTTCCCATTTGGACTGCCTCCATCATTCTTGGAGCGGCTTNNGGCTTATGAAGCATGGGGTGGATATTGGAGCTGGGATCCAAAAGAAGTATGGGCTCTTATAGTGCTCCTATTCTTTGGAGCATACCTCCACGCTCGTTATATGATGGGATGGAAAGGCCCTAAGGTATCTTGGATGCTTGTGATTGGCTTTATCACCATCCTTATATGCTTTTTTGCCATAAATCTATATTTTCCTGGGCTTCATAGCTATGCTAAATCTTGATGAATTGGTTAAAAATAGATGATGCTTTAAAAAGTTTTTTAGAAGAGGATATCCTGTGGGAGGATATTACCTCTTCTTCTATTGATGAAGAAAAAGAAGCTATAGGCTTTATTAAGCTAAAACAAAAAGGTGTTGTATGTGGGCTTTTGTTTGCCAAAAGAGTTTTTGAGCTTCTTGGTATATCTAATATACTATTAAAAGCCAAAGACGGGGAATATTTAGAACCATCAAGTATAATAATGGAGCTTCAAGGTAAAGCCAAATATCTTTTGATGGGTGAAAGAGTAGCTCTGAACATGCTTCAATCCTTATCTGGTATTGCCACTGAGGCTTTTGAGATATCAAATCTCATAAAAGATCATGGTATTAGGCTTTTAGATACCAGAAAAACCACACCTGGATATAGATTTTTTGAGAAATATGCGGTAATAGTAGGAGGAGCCTCAAATCACAGGTTTGCTCTATACGATATGGTACTTATAAAAGACAATCATGTAAACATATATGGGTCTATATCAAAAGCCGTAAACTCTATAAAAGGTTTTATGCATAAGATAGAGGTAGAGGTAAAAAACTTTGAAGAGTTATATGAGGCTATATTGCTTCCTATAGATATGGTGCTTTTAGATAACTTCTCCATAGAAGATGCTAAACAAGCTATAGACATTACAAGAGAAAGAGCTCCTCGTATCAAGATAGAGTTATCAGGAGGTATAAACAGAGCAAACATAATAGAATATGCCAAACTAAGGCCAGACTTCATATCTTCTGGAGCCGTCATACACTCTTCCAAATGGCTTGATATAAGTATGGATATATTCTAATGTACTTTAATACTTGACATGTAAAATTTTAGTGATATAATTAACTATTGAAAATATGTAAGGAGGTTTGACCTATGACCAAAACAGAACTTGTTAGCTATGTGGCTCAGCAGGCTGATATAACCAAGGCTAAGGCTGAAAAGTGTGTAAATGCAGTGTTTGCTGCTTTAGCTGAGGGCCTTAAAAAGAAGGAAAGGACCACCCTACCAGGTTTTGGTACATTTACCGTAAGCACCAGAAAAGCAAGAACCGGTAGAAATCCAAAAACTGGCCAAGAAATAAAGATTCCCGCAAGAACCACCGCTGTCTGGAGACCTTCCAAGGAACTTAAGAAACTATAACATGTTAAAAGGGTGCCTCTGGCACCCTTAAATGTAATAAATGTAATATATGAAAAAAGATTTAAGCTCTTTATTAAAACCAGCAGACGATTCTATACCAAACGGAGATTTTATAAGTGAGCGCACTTCTGCTAATTATGTAGCTAAGTATTTGATAGGCTATATTGTTTTGGAGCTTCAAAATCTTCCCAAAGATCATTGGGAAAAAACTCTAAAAACCTGGATAATGATAATATCTCTTGCCAAAAGCCTTCAAACCAATATGCAAAGAGAACTCTATTATAGACAAAACAAGTTTGATATGGTGATGGAAGGCATCACCGAAGATGTCATTCATACTATAAACGGCTTTCAATCCATAGGACTTCTTAAAAAAGATTTTAAGCCCTATGAGCTTATACAAAAATCCTTAGAATTAATGCTAAAATATAACAAACAAAAAGAATATGAGCTTTTTGAAGAACCCTTTAATTACCTATGCGCTATATTTAAGCTAAATGCTAAAACCTAAAAAATCTTTTGGTCAGAATTTTCTAAAATCAAAGGACATCGCCAAAAATATCGTAGAGCTTCTTAATATCTCACAAAACGATACAATAATAGAAATAGGACCAGGACGTGGTGCATTAACAGATTTTTTATATAAAAAGCCAAAAAACTTGATACTTGTGGAGTTAGATATAGATATTTTTAGGCTTTTAGCATCAAAATACAACGAAGCTATACTCTTAAATCAAGATGCATCTACTATTGAGATATCCTCTTCTGGGAACAATCTAAAGATAATAGGAAATCTACCTTACAATATGTATACCAATATCCTTATAAACATGGTAAGACAAAGAAGCTTTATATCAAAAATGGTGTTTATGCTACAAAAAGAAGTATCTGAGAGACTTATAAGTTCTTCTAAAGATAAATCTTGGCTTTGGGCTTATATAAATACATTTTTTGATGTAAGATACGCCATGAGTGTACCGGGAAGATTTTTCTATCCTATGCCAAAAGTAACATCTGGAGTGATTGTATTAGACAAAAAACCCTCTAAAGAAATAGAGGATGATAAGTATATGAGATTTTTAAAAAATCTCTATAAAGATAGAAGGAAAATGCTAAAACAAAAAATAGACATAGAAGAAACCCATGCCAAAAAAAGAGTGGAAGAGCTTACATTAGAAGATATAATACATATTTATAAAACATTTTCATGGGATAGTAAAAACCTTTTAACTTCAGCCCCAGCGTTATAACCCCCTATTTGCTTATTTTTATAAAAAACGCTTGGCACAACTCTATGGCAAGGTATAAAGATAGGAAGTGGATTTATTTTCATGGCTCTTGCTACAGCTCTTTGATGAAGGTTTAACATTTCTCCAAGTGCTTTGTAAGATATTATACTTCCAAATGTTATCTTTTCTTTTAAAAGCCTATAAACATCTTCATATTTTTGAGGTATTAAAAATATATCTGATATAGGTATGTCTTTTTTATTTATAAAGTACTCATCAAATATATCTTTTATAAAATCTGGTGCATTAGATTTTTCCATAGTGGTAGTTATTTTTATATAAGCAACCTTACCCCTTTTAATATATATAAAAAGACTAAGCCCTTCTACGCTATAAATATACATATAAAAAATATTAAAATACAAGGGCCATATGACCCTTGTAAAAGGAAGACATAGCTATGAACCCTACTCCCCTCCTTACTTAAAAACTTAAAATACGGTTCTTAAAGCCAAAGTCCAGTCTGTAAAGCTCTTTAATTGATTTGAACCATTAGCAGTGGCTTCTTTTAAATCAGAGTTTGGATCTACCACTTGAGCACCTATAGATATATTTGCATTTTCACCAGCTATATAGTAGTTAAAGAATATATCATACATTCTTATCTCACCTGTCACAAAATTACCATTATAAGTATAATAGTTTTTGTTTTCATCCTCTTCATATCTTAGGACTAAAGCTGGT
>DDOS01000055.1:0-10092 GCA_002341805.1 Aquificaceae bacterium UBA2488
AGAGGAGGGTCTTGAGGGAGATTTCTTACACAATTTTTGGGGAAAGAGCCATAGACCCCCACAAAATCAAAAATCAAGCTTTTAGTATAAAAAAACGGCAACTTAGAGCCTATGTACGAAGCAAATTTAGTAAATAGCCTTTAAAAGAGACCTATACTTATTACAAAACACTTCTTTTGAAAAATCCATAGCGGTTTTTAAAGCATTTTGAGAAAGTTTTTCCCTTAAAGATGCATTCTTATATATATCTATCATAGCTTTTGCCAAAGCATTTTTATCTTTTTTAGGCACTACTACGGCATTTTCCATATGTCTTGCAAAAGGCACCACATCTGTGGATATCACAGGTTTAGAAAGCCCCATTGCCTCAATTGTAGAAAGAGAAAAGGATTCTCTTATAGAGGATGTGATATAGCAAGAGCAGGCTTTTACATAAGGAAATGGATTTTTCTTAAAACCTAAAAATATAACCTTGTCTTCTAAATCTAAATCTTTATATGTAAGAATAAAAGAGACTCTAAGTACAAAGGTAATAACAGTAGAAGAGAATGGTTTGGTTTTAAGCCCTGTCTCATGACAGATGGGAATGGTTTACCTATATACTATGAAATAATACCAGCTTCCAAACACAATATAAATTTTTTAAAAACTTCTAAAAGATAATGAAACTATATTCCGTATCTAAAAGATGCTGTTACTGCTGCTGATAAAGTCTTTAGCTCTAAAGCACTTGTGGAGAAATTCAAGAATTCTCATATCTCCTTAGAGCCTATAAAGAAAGGTAAAGTTCATCACAAACAAAAAGAAAGGCAATCTTTCTTGAAGAAGATAAGGAAGAGAATAGAGACTACTTTTAGCAAGCTTTATTGAATGGGTATAGAGAATATAAGAGCTGTATCTATTGAGGAATTTCTAGCTAAAGTAAACTTTTTCGTTCTTGGTTTAGCTTTCAAGACAGTATTGGGGATAAAATGAAATTTTAAATCGGAAATTAGGGTTTATAAATTATCTAAAAATAAATAAAGATATTTAGAAGGTAAAGGTGATGAATTGATATTAAAAGACTTATAGTTTGCCTTACACTTTTTGTATAGTAGTTTGTTTTGCTTTTGGCTTTTCAGCAAATCTACCTACAAAAATAGAAATTTCATATAATAAAAGTAGTGGTAAAGCCATTAAAATTTGAGTGGATACATCAGGGGCTATGATGGCACCCACTGTAAAAGCTATTATCACAAAGTATTTTCTAAAGGATTTTAATTGCTTGTCTGTGATAATACCAGCTCTTTGAAGCATAAATAAAAATATAGGCATCTCAAAGGCAATACCAAAACCGAGAAGCATTTTAAGTAAAAAGTTTATATAAAGCTCGGCGGATAACATAGGCTTAGCCCTTAGTTGACTAAACCCTATACCTATTAAAAACTTTAGCGCCATAGGAAGCACTACAAAATAAGCAAATACCGCTCCAAGTATAAACAATAAAAGCGAGAAAAACACCAATGGAAATACGAGTTTTTTCTCCTCTGGGTAAAGGGCTGGTTCCACAAATCTCCATATTTGATAGAGTATTACAGGTATAGACAAGATAATACCCACTATCACCGATATCTCCATCATGATATAAAGTGGTTCTGTAGGAGAGAGAGTAATAAGTTTCATACCAGGATAATGTATATCTATAGGGTATTTTAAAATCTCAAAAATATACCTTGCATAAAAAAAGCTAATGGTGGTAAATATAAGTATGGATATTAAAGATTTAATTATTCTCTGTCTTAGTTCCTGAAGGTGCTCCATCAGTGGAGCTTTGGGAAGTTCCTTCTCCATCTGCAATCTCCTTAGACTGTTCTTTTTCAAGCTCTAAGACTTTTTTGTTCACATTTTCTATATAAGCTTGCATTTTAATCTCGTCTATAAACTCTCTGGCTTTTCTGCCAAACTCTCCAAGCTTGGTGGCCACTTCCATCATCTTCTCTGGCCCAAGCACAATATACGCTATCACAAGGATTATAATAACCTGTCCTAAATCCATAGCATCTTCTCTAAAATATTTCCACTAAACATATATAATATAGCACCTATGGATAAAAATGGTCCAAAAGGTATATAAAATTGCATGTTTTTATTTTTAACAATCATAGGTATTGCCACTAAAAGCCCTAAAACAGAACCTATAAACATAGCCCCAAGCACCATAAAACCTCCGCCATATGCCCCTATCATAGCAAGAAGCTTTATATCACCTATACCAAGTCCTTCCATTTTTCTCACCTTAAAATATATAAAATATATAACGCTTGGTAAAATACCACCTGTTAAAACACCTATCATAGATTCTTTTATATTCACAAACCCATAAGAAGTAAGTGAAAAAAGAATCCCTATTATAAGCCCACCGTAGTTAAAACTATCTAAAAGTATAAACCAATCTAGGTCTATAAAAGACTGAACTATCAATATAGATCCAAAGATAATAGCTTCAGTAGTTTTTACCAAAAGCCCAATATCTAAGAATATGGTATTTTGGCTTTTAAGATAAAAAAAATAAACACACAAAGCAAAATATAGACCTGTCAGAAGCTCCACCAATGGATATCGCCAAGATATGGGACTTTTACAAGCACTACACTTACCCCTTAAAAATATATAAGATAAAATAGGAACATTCTCATAGGGTTTTATCTTATGACCACAGTGAGGGCATGAAGAGTTTGGAAATACCACAGAGATATCTCTTGGTAATCTATATATAAGTACATTAAAAAGGCTTCCGAATATTGTGCCTAATATAAAAGAGATTATTAAGATAGTTATTTTCATATTTTAAAAGCTTTTAGTTTGATAAGAATATCAAGCATCACCTTAGAATAATATACATTTGATAAGAATGAAGCTATGGTGCCTATGGTAAGGGTAGTGGCAAAACCCTTCACGGGCCCTGAGCTAAATTGAAACAATATTAAAGCTGCCACCAGAAGAGTGGCGTGTGTATCATAAACCGCACTCAAAACCCTCTTATATCCATACTCTATGGCTTTTCTTATGGTATTGCCCCGCTGTATCTCTTCTTTTATACGTTCAAAGATAAGCACATTTGAGTCCACTGCAATACCCATGTTTAAGATAATACCCGCAATACCAGGTAAGGTAAGAGTAGCTCCCAATAAAACAAGTCCTGCCCAGAGCAAAAGTCCATTCATTATAATAGCCAATGTGGCGGTAAATCCTGAAGTTTTGTATCTTAAAAGCATCAAAACCACCACAAACAAGAAAGAAGCTATACCCGCATAAGTAGCTTGTTTTATAGAGGCTTTACCAAGAGTTGGCCCTACCACAGAGTCCTGAAGTATACTTATAGTGGTAGGAAGAGCTCCTGCTCTTAAGATAGCTGCTAAATCTCTCACTTGCTCTGGGGTGAAATTGCCTGTTATCTGCCCTTGGTCTGCTATACGTGAGCGTATTACTGGAGCAGACATCACCCTGTTGTCTAATACTATACCAAGCCTTGTGCCTATGTGATGCTCTGTATAATTTCCAAAAATCTCCGCTCCTTTTGAGTTTAGCTCAAAAGACACTGCAGGGTTATTAAAACTATCTGTACTTTCATAAGCGGTTTGTAAATCAGCCCCAGTGATGATGGGTTTTTTCTTAACTATATACCAATTATGCCCACTTTTGGAAGGTAGGATCTTCTCATCTGATTTTAACTTGGCTTCGAGAGCGCTTTTATCTGGGGATTCATCTAACACTTCCATTAGTTCAAGCTGAGCGGTTTTTCCAAGGACTTTCTCAGCTCTTTCTAAATCCATAACCCCGGGAAGTTCCACCATTACCTTATCAGACCCAAGCCTTGTAATAACGGGCTGGACTACTCCAAGCTGGTCCACTCTTCTTCTTAAAACTTCCACCGTTTGAGTGATGACATTTTTCTTTATTTGATTTAGATATACGTCGCTAAATTTAACCACCATCTTACCCTGCCCTTTAGTATTTATACTTATTCTATTGGCATAATATTTTTTTAAAAGCTTGTAAACCTTATTATAATCATTTGGGTTTATGAGGTCTATCTCTATGCCGTTTAAAGATGGGCTTACTCCTAAGGTGCTTATGTTGTTTTTAAGAAGAAGCTTTGATATGTCAGAAGCTGTATTCTCGTATTCTTCTTTTATAACCTTATTTATATCGGGAGCCAAAACCATACTTATACCACCTTTTAAGTCAAGCCCCAAGTTTACTGGTTTAAATATTACCACCAATATAGAGCCTATTACTATAAAAAGTCCAATAAGTATATTTACAAAGATATTTTTTGGCATATTATTCCTTACAGTTTAAATCTATGACACCAAACTGATTGCCTCTTTTCCTATAAACAATTTTTATCTTAGAAGTTTCTATATCAAAAAATGGCATGAATACCATGTGATTTTCCACAAGCTCTAAGATGGCATCTTCTACGCTCATAGGTTTATCCATCACAAACTCTTCTTCTACAATAAAAGGCTTTATCTCTTCTTCATGTTCTATGTTTTGCTCTTCTATGGTTTCACGACTTTTACGACGATGCTCTAACCTCCTTTCTTTCAATTTGAGAAGTTGTCTTTCCACTTCATCCATTACTTTATCTATGGCTGCATAAAGATCTCTATCCTCTTCCCAAGCATGAACTGTACCACCTCCTGAACTTTTTAGATATATATCTATATCCACCCTAAACATAGAGGTTTTATTGGCATTTTTCTCAGCAGGCTTTGCCCTTGAACTCGTTAAGGTTATAACCACCTCTGTTTGGTCTTCTCCGGTTTCTTTTAAAAGCCTCTTAAATCTGTTTAGCTTTGACTCCGCGAAGGATTTAATCTGCTCTGTAACCTCTAAGTGCTTGCCAATAAACTCAATTTGCATACTAACCTCCTCTAAAATTAATAGTAATAGTACCACTTTCCACAGGACCGTTTATAGGTTCAAACCTAAAACGCCTTACATAGTTTATCACTTCTCTATCCACAAATGCAACTCCACTTCTTCTTAAGATAATAACCCTCGTTACATAACCAGAAGGTGATACATATATTCTCAAAAGCACAGGAGCTGGAAACTCTCCCGCTCTTATAACAGGTGCTGGTGGCATGTATAAGATCTTCCTTGAGCCTTCCCTTAAATACGAACCTTTTGAACTTATGGTAGCGCTTATATTACCCACTTGTTTTATGGCACCTTCTATATCTGTTTGAGCTTGCCTTCTTTGGGCTTCTATTTGCTTTTCTAAAGAAGATAATACGCTAACATTTTTTGGTGGGTTTTGAGGAGGATGTTTTACCACTGGTATTTTCACATCGCCTTTTTTAAATACTTGTTTTTCTGTTAAAGCGCTTGTTTCCAGATGCTTATTTACACCCCTTGATGGTTTGTAGCCTTTTATAGGAGATAATGGTTTTGAAAAGGACTCTGAAGTATGGAGCTTTTGAAGTTTTAACGGTTTTGGGGGAGGTGGAACTTCTTCTGGTGGATTTATAAGCTGTACATTCACCGCTTGCTGATACTCACTTTGAAGTGGTCTCATGGTAAAGAGCATCGAAAGCCCCGAAAACAAAAATATATTAATAAGAAGCGACACCAAAAAAAACGGTGCTTCTTCCAAATCCTGCTTTAAGTTCATAATATATTATATTATCATATCTTAACGCTTAATTTCATAAAATGCTACACATACCCCTATTTAACTACATCTAAGTTAAGTTCGCCATGATAAATCATTGCCTTTGCCTAAAATTACCCTCTTACACTGAACCATTTTCTATAAGTGCGTTCTCCAGGAACTAACTCCAAAGATAGGTCAAGCACATCAGATATTTCTTGAGTTTTTAGTATAAGCTTCTTATACCACCTCTTATTCCCTTTTGCTCACCGTTAAATAATATGTGTTCTTCTATAGATTCTAAAAGTGGCATATACTTTACCTACTTTTTGAGTTCTTCCATAAATGACTCAGGGTCTTCTATTAAATTAGGCCCTAAGCTAATGTTAATATTTTTACAAAGAAGTCTTTTTGCGCCTTTGTTATACCAATCTTATTTGAAGATTAGTATGGCTTAAACTTTTCCAAACCAAAATTCTGTAGCTATGATAAAATCTCTTAATGATAACTTGGAGTAGGGCTTCATGGCTTTAGAAAAGCACGATGATTATTTTAAGTTTGTGTTTAGTAGAAAAGAAAATGTAATAACATTCATAGAAGAGTTTTTCCCTGATATAGCAAGATATATAAAGATAGATAGTATTGAATCAAAACCCACAGAAAAAATTCTTGTAGAAGATAAAGAAAAACAATTTTTAGATTTTGCCGTTGATTGCAAGATAAAAAACAGAGCTTCAAAGCATATTTTATCTTTGAGCATAAATCTTATCCAGATAGAAGATTGTTTATCCAAATAATAAAATATATTACTCCTCTATATGGGGAGAAGACATTAAGAGCAAAAGAAAACTAACACCTGTAATATCTATAGTTTTCTACAATGGCAAAAGACCTTGGAAGCTTTTTAAAAACACCGTATCAGCTTTTAAAGACTTTCCAGAACAGATAAAGAAATATCTTTTAAACTTTGAATATTTACTATTTTGATACCAACAACATCACCAACATAGAACTAAAGAAAAGACTAAACAATAACCAAATGCTCATGATTGCCTTGGAGATAATGAAGGAAGTAGGTAGCAAAAACAAAGACGAAGAGACTGTTGTTAAGCTATTTAAAGATTTATCCATTCTATTAAAAGAGTACGAAGAAGAATATGACGCAACGATATCTTTATTTATAGAGATGAGCATATATTATATACAACATATGCTTAAATTAGCGCCAGAGAAAGTTTTAGAAATCTTTGAAAAGCAGGAGGATGCAATGAGATCTGTAGTGGATATTATAAAAGAGAAAGGTATAGAAGAAGGTATGCAAAGAGGAGTATTCAACATAAAAGAGATGATATTAGATACCGTAGAGCTAAAACTTGGATACATTCCAGATATTGCAAGAGAGAAAATAGAAAATAGAAAATATAAATGATTTAAACCAGCTAAAACAATTACACCGTCTACTTATAAAAACTGACGATGTTTTAGGGCTTCTAGAAGATATATAGACCATCTTAGTAGACAGATATAGTGGCATACTTGTAAATCTTGGCACACTTGTGGTGCGTGGTGGACTTTTCAAAAAATGATAATTTTACAAAGTTGTTTTAATTTATTGTTTAGACTTCATCGTCTAGATATGGTTTTTAGGAATAGCTTAATTTGTCTCTTACTATGCTAAAAAAATCCATCTCTTTGAAAGATATGGTTTTGCAGGGTGTATCAGATTCTTTGATGATAACATGCTGGTGTTTTTTTATCTCAAAAAACTCCTGACCATCTAATGTAAGGTATGCTTCTTTAGTTTTATCTTTTATGTTCATTGTTATCATAGATTCACTTGATAATACCACTGGTCTTACGGATATTGTATGTGGACATATAGGCACTATCAGAAAATTTTGAAGTTCGGGAGTCAAAATAGGCCCCCCTGCAGACAAAGCGTAAGCAGTAGAGCCAGTTGGGGTTGATACTATTATCCCATCTGCTCTGAGGCTTAGTATTAGGCTTTTATCTTGATAAACTTCTATATCTATGAGCCTTGAAAAAGAAGCCCTCGACAACACCGCGTCATTTAGGTATGTACCTAAGAACTTATCATCCAGATAAACGTCTATCATCATCCTATCAACTATGCTAACTTGGTTTTTGGTAATTAGTTTTAACATATCAACAGCTTTATCCTTCGGAATCTCTGTTAAAAAACCAAGCCTTCCTAAGTTTATTCCCACCATCGGCTTTTGATATTTGGAAAATTTCCTAGAAGCGCTTAAGAATGTACCATCCCCTCCTATTATTACAACAACATCACACTCTTCTACATTATCGGCAATCGCTTGATCTAATGCGTTTAATTCTTTTTTTAAAAGCTCAAAAAACGATATTGCTTGTTCATCGGATTTTACATAAAAGTAAAACCTCATATCTTGTTATGCTTATCAAATTTAAAGATAAACCTCAGCATAAACACTATGCCAAGGCCTAAAAATATTAAAAGTTTTTTCATAATTTAATTACCGCACTCCTCACAATAGCCTTGTTCTTTCATCACTTCATCAAGGGCTTTTAGACTCACTGATTTATTCTCCATCGCTTTATCATGGCTTACTTGTGGTTCTTGTTTTTGCTCTTTTAGGTCTTCATGGACATATTTACCTTCGGTTTTTATCTTAGCTGGCATGAAAGCATAATATGTGGATTTAAGCCCGAGTTTCCAAGCTTTTAGATAGATATTCATAATTTTTTGAGGGTCTCTGGTGTTAAAGTATATATTCCTTGACACAGAGGAATCAATCCACTTCTGAAGTATGGCTGCTTGTTTTACATAAACTTCTGGGTCTATCTCGTAAGCGGTTTTGTAGATGGCTTTTATATCTTTTGGTATGTCTTTTATGTCTTGGATAGAACCTTGGGCTAACAACACATCTTCTCTTACATAATCCCAGACCCCAAGGTGCTTTAATTCGTTTACAAAGTTTTCGTTTACTTCTAAAAATCTTCCTGCTATGTTGGTTCTTGAGTATACTAAAGCGTAGTAGGGTTCAAAACTTTGAGATGTGCCTGCTATTATAGATATAGTGGCAGTAGGAGCTAATGTGGTTTGACAAGCGTTTCTTATTCCAAGCTTTACTTGTTCTCTTAGATAGTCCCAGTCTAAAGTAGGTTTGTTTATAAGCTTTTCATATTTATCTAAATCAACATCTTTATATACTTGTTTATCTAAGTAGCTTTTGTAAGAATCCATATCATAAGAGCTTAGACCGTTGTTATCAAAAAACGCCCTTTCTTTGAATAAATTTTCCAATGTATCTATAGGCACTAAACCTCTTGACCAATCAGAACCCTCAAACAGTGGATAGGCACCTCTTTCTTTAGCAAGTTCTGAGGAAGTCTCTATAGCGGTGTAAGACATCACTTCTCCTATGGCATCAAGCATACGAAGGGCTTCTACGGAATCTGTGGGCATCTTCAATTTTTCTATCATATCCTGATATCCCATAAAACCAAGTCCTATTTTTCTGCTTGCTTTGGTGCCTTTTTCTACTGCTGGTAGGGCATAATAATTTGAATCTATCACATTGTCTAAAAATCTTATGGCTTTTCGTATAACAGCTCTAAATTTATCCCAATCAAAGGAGTTATCTCTTAGAAACTTAGGCAATATCAAAGAACCAAGATTACAAGATTCTATACTATCATATGTGGATACCAAAAGCTGTTCGGTACATAGGTTTGTGGTAAGTATTGTGCCAGTGTGTTTGTTTGGATGTCTTATGTTTATAGGGTCTTTGAAGGTAAACCATGGTTCCGAGTTCGCTATGGTATTTTCTACGGCTTCTTTGAAAAGCTCTTGGGCTTTTACTTTTTTATATCTTATCTTACCAGACAAAGCATGCCTTATACATTTTGAATATTCCCTTGAAAACTTCTTACCATAAGCATTAACAAGCTTAGGACAATCAGCAGGGTCAAACAAATACCAATCTCCGTTTTCTTCTACTCTTCTCATGAACTCATCGTTTAAGAATAATGCTATCTTTAGATTTTTAAATCTTTGGGAGTCATCACCCCACTTTCTTTTGGTCCTTACAAAATCAAACACATCTAAGTGCCATGGTTCTAAGCTTGCCAAAGCAGAGCCTCTTCTTCTTCCCCCTTGAGATACAGCGGTTATAGTTTCATCTATTATCTTTAAGAAGGGTATCATACCACTAGATTTTCCTTGTATGCTTTTGATAATAGAATCTTTTGCCCTTAGCTTAGTAGCAGGTAATCCCACACCACCCGCATGTTTGTTTAACATACCTACTTGTTTGATGGTTTCAAAGATAGAGTTTAAATCATCTTCTAAATCAACTATAAAGCAAGAAGATAGCTGTGGATATTTGGTGCCTGAATTAAATAGTGTAGGAGTAGATGGTACAAACTCTATATTTGACATCATGTGATAAAAC
>DDOS01000055.1:10206-10356 GCA_002341805.1 Aquificaceae bacterium UBA2488
CCGTTAAACTTTAAAAGCTGATCTTTAGAATGATCTAATTCGTTCGCTAAAAGCTCTAAGTCAAAAGCATCTTGTAGTTTTTCATCTAAAAGTCCAAGCTCCACAGCGTTGTCTATATAATCTATGAAAAGTTCTTTGTAGGCTTTTTTG
>DDOS01000116.1 GCA_002341805.1 Aquificaceae bacterium UBA2488
TAGAGAAAAGCTTCAAGAAAGACTTGCCAAGCTTTCAGGCGGTGTTGCTATTATAAGAGTTGGTGCTGCCACCGAATCAGAGTTAAAAGAAAAGAAAGCTAGAGTAGAAGACGCAGTACATGCCACAAAAGCAGCTGCCGAAGAAGGTATTGTAGCTGGTGGTGGTACAGCTTTNNCTTTAGCAAAGGCTTCAAAAGTGCTTGAGTCTTACAAATCAGCAAACAAGGATAGGGATCTTGGTGTACAAATTGTGTACAACGCTTGTAAATCTCCGCTAAAACAAATAGCCTACAACGCTGGTTATGAAGGATCTTTGGTATTTGAAAAGGTATCAGAAAACTCTGATAGAAACTATGGTTTTGATGCAGCCACAGGAGAATACAAAGATATGGTAAAAGATGGTATCATAGACCCTACTAAGGTGGTGAGAACCGCTTTACAAAATGCAGCCTCTGCTGCTGGTACCATGCTAACTGCCGAAGCTCTAATAGCAGAGCTACCAGAAAAGAAAGATAAAGCTCCAACACCTACCGATATGCCACCAGACTTTGATTAATATCTATAAGCAAAGCCCCCTTGCGGGGCTTTTTATTTTTGTAAGAACCTCAATCTCCGATTTAAAATTTCATTTTATCTTCAACATCATCTTGATAACTAAATATCGTGTCATACTTGTAGGTTGTGGCAGACTTGTGCTAAAAATCCCTCAATAGATACAGCCCTCTTATTCTCTATATTCATCCAGTAAAGCTTACTAAAAGTGGTCTCTATCCTCTTTTTTTATCTTCTTTGAGAAAGATTGTCTTCTTTCAAAACTACAACCCTTATTTAGAATATTATGTTTTTAGTTTTTGATAAGATTTTTTGTAAAAGCATGATACAAGCGTAATGTTTTATGAGATATATCGTATTTATTGATTTAAGTCAATGAAAAATATGAAAAATAAGTTTATAGTGAATTTGTATATAGTTTTAGTATATAGTTTCATCCTGTAAAAGGAGGATTTTATGATAACAAGGCGTGGTTTTTTGAAGACGGGCGGATTGTTTCTTGCAATGATGTCTACACCAGGTATTGGGAAAACGCTCTTTGAACCTCTTACGGTAGTAGATAATCCTTTAGCTTCCTATCCAAACAGGGGATGGGAACGTATTTATAGGGACATTTACAAACCGGATGAAACCACTGTGATACTTTGTAATCCGAACGATACTCATGGATGTTATTTGAATGCTTATATAAAGAACGGTATTATCACAAGGCTTGAACCTACCTACAAATATGGCGAAGCTACAGATATATATGGTATAAAGGCATCTCATAGATGGGAACCAAGATGTTGTAATAAAGGCCTTGCTTTAGTGAGGAGATTTTATGGGGATAGACGTATAAGAGGTCCATTTGTGAGAAAAGGATATTACGAATGGTACAAACAAGGCTTTCCAAGAGATGAGAATGGTAGACCACCACAAGAGTATTTTAAGAGAGGAGAAGATGAATTTATAAGGGTTAGTTGGGATGAGATAGCAGATATTATAGCAAAGACAATGATAAATATAGCAAAAACTTATTCTGGGAAAGAAGGGGCTAGACGATTAAAAGCTCAAGGCTATCCAGAAGAAATGATACAGACAATGGGAGAGGCAGGAACAAGAACAATTAAGTTTAGAGGTTCTATGCCATGGCTTGCGGTATTGAGATATGTAGGACAATATCGTATGGCCAATATGATGGCACTCTTAGATTCTTATATTAGAAATGTAGGTCCTGATAAAGCGATGGGTGGTGTAGGTTGGGACAACTATTCGGAGCATACAGATCTACCACCTTCTCATACGCTTGTCACAGGTCAGCAGACAGTAGATTTTGATCTTGTAACATGGGAACACTCAAAACTTATAGTGTTATGGGGTATGAACCCTTACGGGACAAAAATGCCTGATTCTCACTGGCTTACAGAATCTCAAATAAAAGGAACAAAAGTAATAGTGGTTTCAAATGATTTTATGGCAACAGCTCGCACTGCAGATAAAGTTTTGATAGTGAGGACTGGTACAGATGGAGCTCTTGCACTATCAATGGCTTATGTTATCATGAAAGATAAGCTTTATGATGAAGATTTTGTTAAAAGCTTTACAGATTTACCGCTTTTAGTAAGACTTGATAATGGCAAACTCTTGAGAGCATCTGATATTATATCTAATTATGTGCCAAAAGCATTAAATCAAGCTGTAACTTATAATCCAGCTTCTCAAACACCGCCTCCTCCATTTAAACAAGAAAAGCAGTATATACCATTGGAGATAAGAACTAATGATATAAATGATTTTGTGATGTGGGATGCAAAAACCAACTCACCAAAAATAGTAACAAGAGATCAAGTGGGCAAATATTTTAAGATAGCGGATATAGATCCAGCTCTTTCAGGTATATACAAGGTAAAAACGATAAAAGGTGAAGAGATCGAGGTTCAACCTTTATTTAATGTATATTTTGAGCTTTTAAAAGAAAACTATACACCAGAATTAGCCCAAGAGATTACAGGTGTACCAGCAAGTGCTATAGAAGATGTAGCAAAAGAGATAGCACAACACAGAGGTACCACAAAGATAACCAAGGGAATGGGTGTAAATCAATATTTTCATGGAGATTTGATAGGAAGAGCTATATGGCTTGTAGGGGCATTAACCAGCAATGTTGGTAGAGAAAGTGGTAACATAGGCTCTTATGCAGGAAATTATAGATTAGCATTGTTTAATGGTGTAGGACAATGGAACGCAGAAAATCCCTTTAATATAGAGACTGATCCGCAAAAGCCTGCAAGAGTGAGATTTTATTGGAAAGGAGAATCTCAACACTATTTTGCTGATGGCGATAGGCCACTGAAAGTAGGCAACGAGATTCTTACAGGCAAAACACATATGCCTGTTCCCACAAAGTTTATGTGGATGGCTGATAACAACTCGGGGCTCGGCAATCAAAAATGGGCTTACAATGTAATATTTAACACATTGCCAAATGTGGACTGTGTTGTATCTAATGATTGGTGGTGGTCTCTTACCTGTGAATATTCGGACATCATTCTTGGAGTGGACGCTTGGCATGAGAATAAGTACTGGGATATATCTGGATCATGTACCAATCCGTTTTTCTTAGTATGGCCTCGTACAGGACAAAAAAGAGCCTTTGATACAAAAAATGATATAGAGACTTACGCTTTGGTAGCGAAGCGATTATCTGAGCTTACGGGAGATAAAAGGTTTAAGGATTATTGGCATTTTGTGTATGAAGGCAAACCAGAAGTTTATATTCAACGTATAATAAATGCTTCCTCAAATTTAAAAGGATATAAGATAGAAGATGTAGCATCAAAAGCCGAAAAAGGTATACCATCTCTCGTAATGACAAGATTTTATCCAAAATTTATAGGATATGATCAAACTGTTGATGGTAAACCATGGTATACAAAGACAGGAAGGCTCGAGTTCTATAGAGAAGAAGATAACTTTACAGATGTAGGTGAGAATCTGATAGTCCATAGAGAACCTATCGATTCAACTCATTATGATCCAAACGTAATCGTAGCAAAACCACACAAACTTTTAAGGCCAAAACCACCAGCATCTTATGGATTATCTTCCGAAGAGATGTTAAAAGACACCGAACTAAGACAGGCAAGAGCGGTATTTGTGCCTCCTTCAGAACTTAAAAATACTAAACATCCTCTTATTAAAAGTTTTGGTGCTACACATTTGATACATACACCGAAGTTTAGGCATACTACTCACTCTGCTACAGGAGATGTTGATATAGTAGCTTTATTGTTTGGACCTTATGGAGATATGTATAGACATGATAAGCGTATGCCTTATGTGACCGATGCTTTTATAGAAATAAACACAAGAGATCTTAAGAAACTTGGTTTAAACGATGGAGATTATGTATGGGTGGATGCAGATCCTCAAGATAGACCATTTATAGGATGGCAAAATAGACCAAAAGAGTATGAAATAGCGAGGGCTCTTATGAGAGTGAGAGGTTCCCATTCCACTCCTCCTGGGGTTGCTAAGATATGGTTTAATATGTACGGTTCTTCTCATGGGTCTGTGAAAGGTACAAAAGTTAATAAAAACGGTCAAGCAAAAAATCCAACAACAGGCTATCAATCATTCTATAGAAGAGGATCTCAACAAAGCGTGACTAGAGGATGGTTAAATCCTACTCTTATGGGAGATACCCTTGTTAGGAAGGATTTATTTGGTCAAACTATAAACAAAGGCTTCATGCTCGATGTGTATTGTCCCACCGGAGCTCCGAGAGAAGCTTTTGGTAAGATCACTAAAGCTGAAAATGGAGGATTCTTTGGAAAAGGTATGTGGAGACCTCTATCAATAGGTTTAAGACCACAAAATCCAAGACCAGCCTTTGCAAAGTATCTAAAAGCTATGTACGTAAAGGTTATATAAGGAGGTATTATTTATGCCAAAAGTTTATAATTGGCAACTTGGTAGAGAAGTAGAGTATTTATATGAAGGAGTAAAACCAAAGAGACAGTTTGCTGTCATTATGAACTTAAATAAATGTATAGCTTGCCAAACATGTACAATGGCTTGTAAAACCACATGGAGCTCGGGTAGAGGACAGGAATATATGCTATGGAATAATGTGGAAACTAAGCCCAACGGTTTTTATCCTTTGGGTTGGGATATACACTTAATGGAAAAGCTTGAAGAAGCGAAAGTAGAACAAGTATGGGAAAATGGAGTCTACAAAGGTAAGACTATAATCGAAGCTGCGCCCACTGGTGAGAGAGTGTTAGGTTGGATGCCAGAAGATTTAGACTGGGCAAATCCAAATATAGGTGAAGATGAGACTGCTGAAGAGGTGGACATAGGTACCGTTATTGACCATTTCCCGAATCCCATATGGATGTTTTATTTACCGCGTATATGCAATCACTGCTCTTATCCTGCCTGTCTTGCTGCTTGTCCAAGAAAAGCCATATATAAAAGGCAAGAAGATGGTATAGTACTCATAGATCCAGAAAGATGTGAAGGATATCAAGAATGTGTGAGAGCTTGTCCATATAAAAAACCTATGTTTAATCAAGTGGTAGGTATTTCTCAAAAATGTATAGGTTGTTTCCCAAAAGTAGAACAAGGATTAATGCCTCAATGCGTTACAACTTGCATAGGTCGTATAAGATTGATGGGTTTTATAAATGAACCAGACAAAATAGATCCAGAAAATCCCATGGACTTTCTTGTACATGTTAAAAAAGTAGCTTTACCTCTCTATCCGCAGACAGGTATGCAACCAAATGTCTATTATATACCTCCTATAACAGTACCTATCAAATATTTACGTCAGATGTTTGGACCGGGTGCCGACAATGCTGTTGAAACATATAAGCGCATGAGAGAAGGTAAAGAGCCAGAGCTCCAGGCACTTTTATTACTTTTTGGATCCACAGAATTTATTCCTCACAAGTTTAAAGTAGAGGGAGATTTTGTATTAGCTTTTGATGAGAAGGGAAATGAGCTTGTAAAAGTACCACTAACAGAACCAATTATAATGAGACCAGCAACGGATCCAAAACTCGGTGTCACCAGACAAGATATATCTTAGGAGGTGCTATATGAAACGTTTTTTAATGTTAAGTTTTTTGGCTTTTAGTATAAGTTATGCTCAGGATATTGTATCTAAGTATATCAAGGGTCAAATACCTCCAAATCCAGAAAGCAATATATGGCAAAAAGCTACGCCTGTTAAGATACCTCTATCAGGCCAAGCTATAGTGGCTCCTATGGATTTGAATCCCGCTACAAAAGATATTACTGTTAAAAGCCTAAACAATGGTAAAGAGATTGCTTTCTTAATATCTTTTAAGGATGAAAAACCTTCTTATTTCCGTACAAACAACACATTTTCTGATGCTGTGGCTTTAGAAGTTCCTCTTACACCAGATGACTCAACTCCAATTACGATGGGTGGAAATGGTAAAGAGGTTATTATATTACAATGGGCTGCTTACAGACAAAATAATCTACAAAATGGATATGCAGATTTACCTAAAATAGAGCCAAATTATTATATGGATTACTGGTATCCACAGGCAAAACCACCCTATGCATGGCCAAAAGATTGGAACAACAAATATGCACTTGATTATACTGGAGGCCATGTGCCTTATTGGAAAGATACTCGCAACACATCCGTTATAGAGTTTATCGCAGATGGATATACTACTACTACTTGGAAAAAACATCAAGAAGCAAAGGGATTAGGAATTTACAAAAATGGAAGATGGTATGTGGAAATTGTAAGACCATTTAAAGTAGAAGATACCATTAATCCAATATGGGGGCCAGGATCAAAGACATTTATAGATTTTGCAGTATGGCAAGGTTTTTACAAAGAAAGAGATTCAAGAAAAGCCATAAGTTATTCTTGGATACCGCTTATTATAGAGGGTAAATAAATGATATGCAAAGCTTTTGTTCTTAGCTATCTTTCACGAGCATTTGCTTATCCAACAGAGGAACTCCTTAAAACTCTGTTGGAGGGCGTTGAAGATCTTCTCTTATGCTTAAAAGAATTAAATATCGATTTTGATATTAAAAGCTTAGAAATATCCATAAGAGATACAAAGCTTCTAGATATACAGGGGGATTATACTGACTTGTTTTTGTTAGCTCTAAGAGCTCCCTTATCAGAAATTTCTTACGAACTTGATAAAACTGCTAGAAGAGCCTATGAATTAGCAGATATATCTGGCTTTTACAAAGCCTTTGGATTAGAAATATCTCAAGGCATAGAACCAGATAATTTACAAACAGAGCTTGAGTTTTTATCGCTTTTATTACAAAAAGCTATTATATTAGGAGAAGGAAAAGATAAAGAAGGCGTAGAAGTATGCTTAAAAGCTTACGAATCTTTCTTAAAGGATCATCTGGGTCGATGGTATGAAGTTTTCGAAGTATTGGTGGATAGAAATGCAAAAACAGAGTTTTATAAAATATTAGCTTCTTTATTAAAGATATTTATAGATAAAGAGACCTCTAATATGAAAATCCAAAAACTTTTTGACTATAAAAAAGAGATGTTGGAAGGTAGCTCTTGGGTTTGCGAAACATAGCTAAAGTTCTGAAATTATACGAAGAGCTTCTTTATTTAAGACTGATATATTGCTTTTCTCCATCGATATGAGATTTTTGGTTTTAAACTTCGTTATAATACGAGAAAGTGTTTCGGGAGTAATGTTTAAAAATGATGCTACCTGATGATGTTTAAAGGATTTAAATATATCTGGGTTTTCTATCAGAAGCTTAGCTACTCTTGCTTCGGCACCCATTATCATATTCATTTGTATGAAAGTGTCTAGTGTTTTTATTTTAATGGTTAGAGATTTTATAATAGACAGCAGTATATCGGGCGAACTTAGAAAATCCCTTTCAAAAGCCCTAGAATCAACTAATAGCGCTTTACCTTTTGTTATAAACTGGGCAGTGGCTGGATAAGGAATTTTCTCAAAATTTGCGTATTCTCCTATCATGCTTATTGGTTTAAACTGAGTTATAGTAATTTCGGTACCCTTTTCTGTAAGTTTATAAGCTTTTACCAAGCCATCAAGTAATATATAAAGATTTTCTGCTTCCTGACCTTCATAAAACAATATATCATTTGGATCGTACTCTCTCACAGTTGATATTTGGTTTAGCTTATTTATATTCTCTTCACTTAGATGGCTAAATAGATAAACCTTTCTTATAATCTCTAATACGTTAGACATACAAATATTATATATCTTTAAACCCTATGAGTCAAGGAGTAAGCAAATCTTCACTATATAGGACAAAGCTATGAACCCTATATCCCCCTCCTTGCTTATAAACTTAAAATACGGTTCTTAGAGCCAAAGTCCAATCTGTGAAGCCTTTTAATTGATTACCATTGCCAGCTGTTGCTGCTTTTAAATCTCCATTTGGATTTACTACCTCAGCACCAAAAGATATATTTGCATTTTCCCCTGCTATATAGTAGTTTATAAATATATCATAAGCGTTGATCTTCGCATCTACAAAAGAATTACCTATATAATAATAGTTTTTGTTTTCATCCTCTTCATATCTTAATACTAAAGCTGGTTTACCTATGCCCACCATTCTATCATAAAGTATTTGAGTTTGGGCGTAGTATCCTTTTGATTCTGGTTGAGCTACTGAAGAACCAGATTTAGCATAACCTAAATCTTTTGTGTCTAAATATGCAGCTTGGAAGTTTGGTACCCAATCTCCAAATTTTTGTTCCCAAAG
>DDOS01000053.1:0-667 GCA_002341805.1 Aquificaceae bacterium UBA2488
GGATACAAATCCAAACTTAGCTTCCACAGAAAATTTCATATTAGCAGATATTAGAGTTATGGGTATATATTCTGGTTTTTCTCCAGATATGAGTACTGGTGTATTGTTTGGATTTATACTTCCCACTGGTCCACACAATCTTACAAATCTCCAGATAGAAGACCCAGATACTCAACCAGGCTATGGGTCATTAGGTTCTTTGTTAGGCTATTATCATTATGGATATATAAACAAAAATTGGCAGTGGTTTAGCCAAGGTATGTGGAGACACAATTTTTATGCAGCAAACGAATCTGACGGCGGGCAATACCACCCTGGAGATAGTTTTAATGTATCTCTTGGTGGGTATTATCTTGGGTTTATGGCAAAATCTCATTTTGCACCGTTTATAGAGGCCATATACTCAGTAAGAAATAGAGATGATGGTTCTGATGCTTTACCAAACGATAGTGGTTTCCAAAGGCTTTTTGTGGCTCCAGGATTAGAATACAAATTTGGGGCTTATGATTTTAGTGCCAACGTTCAGATACCAGTTTATACTTACGTAAACGGCTATCAATTGGTGGCTCCTTATACTTTCAGTGCATCAGTGAGTTATAGTTTTTAAGCTTTTAAAAGCCAAAAAATGTTATAATATAATAAAAGCCGAAGTGGTGAAATGGCAGAC
>DDOS01000053.1:683-27851 GCA_002341805.1 Aquificaceae bacterium UBA2488
GGTTCAAGTCCCACCTTCGGCATTGGATTTATTAGAAAATTTCACTTCCTACTCAAGCTAATTGGAAATTAAGGTATAATACTTATTATGGAATATGAAGCAGTTATTGGATTAGAAGTGCATGTGCATATGGATACAAACACTAAGATGTTTTGTGGGTGCAAGATAGAATACGATGCTCCACCAAATACCAATACATGTCCTGTTTGTTTGGCACTACCTGGGTCTTTGCCAGTAGTAAATAAAAAAGCTATAGAATACGGCATAAGAACATCTTTAGCCCTAAATTGCACCATAAATTTAACCTCTATTTTTGCTAGAAAAAACTACTTTTATCCAGACTTACCAAAGGGCTATCAGATATCCCAATATGAAAAACCCTTAGCAGAACATGGTTTTGTGCTTTTAGAAAACAAAAAAGTTCACATAAGAAGGCTCCATTTGGAAGAAGATGCAGGCAAAAATAACCATTTTGATAAAGAGTCCTTAGTGGATTTAAATAGAGCTGGTACTCCCCTCATGGAGATTGTTACAGAGCCAGATTTAAGCTCGCCCGAAGAAGCCAAAGAATTTTTAGAAAAACTGAGGGCTATAGTTAGATACGCTGGCGTCTCAAAGGCTGATATGGAAAAAGGGCAACTAAGATGTGATGTAAATGTATCCCTTCGTCCAAAAGGCTATGACAAGCTTGGTACCAGAGTAGAAGTTAAGAATGTAAACTCTTTTAAATTTGTGCAAAAAGCTATAGAATATGAGATAGAAAGACAAACAAACCTATTAAACGATGGCAAAACCATTGACCAAGAAACCAGAGGCTTTGATCCCCAATCTGGTAAAACATTTATAATGAGAACCAAAGAAGAAGCAGAAGACTATAGATATTTTCCTGACCCAGATTTATTACCTCTTATGGTCAGTGAAGATGATGTTAAAAGCATAAAAACATCTATGCCAGAGCTTCCAGATGAGCGTATAGAAAAATTTATAAACACTTATGGGCTTTCTAAATATGAGGCTTCTGTGCTTACCAACCTCAAAGAGTTTGGAGATTTCTTCCAAGAGACCATCAAATACACCAATGAGTATAAATCCATAGCAAACTGGCTTTTAAACGATGTACTTGGCTTTTTAAATGAAAATCAAATAAAAGATATATCAATAACTCCAAAACAGCTTGCCGATCTCATAAACTTGGTAAAATCAAATACCATATCCACAAAAATCGCCAAAGAGGTGATAAAAGACATGATACTAACACAAAAAGATCCAAGTGTCATCATAGAAGAAAAAGGTCTAAAACAGATATCGAATGAAGATGAGATAAAAGCTGTGGTTATAAGCGCATTGGAAAAGTTTCCAAACGAAAGGGAAAGACTGAAAAATGGTGAAGAAAAGCTTATAGGCTTTTTGGTGGGTGAAGTGATGAAGCTCACCAAAGGTAAAGCCAATCCAAAACTTGTAAATCAACTTATAAGAGAGTGTTTATGATAGTAGCTATTGGTTCTGATCATGCAGGGTTTGACTTAAAAGAGACCATAAAAAACCATCTTTTGGAAAAAGGTTTTGAAGTAATAGACTGTGGCACACATTCCAAAGAATCCACAGATTATCCAGTATATGCAAAGGAAGTGGCTATTCATATTAAAAGCCAAAAAGCTGATAAAGGCATTTTGATATGTGGTAGTGGACTTGGCATGTCTATAAGTGCCAATAAGATAAGAGGTATAAGAGCAGCCCTTTGCCTAAATGAATACATGGCAAGAAAAAGCATAGAAGATAACAACGCCAACATCTTATGTCTTGGTGGAAGAGTAGTAGGATTTGATCTTGCTAAATCTATTGTAGATGAATGGTTTAAAGCTCAATTTCAAGGAGGACGCCATCAAAGAAGGCTTGATATCATTTCTGAGCTTGAGACCACCTAATTAAATTTTCACTAATATATCATAAGGCTATGTTATGATAGTTTCATGAAAAGTATCGGGCTTTTAGTATTGATAATTGGCTCTATAAGTTTTTTATCCTGCCAAAAGCAAAATACAAAAGTAAAAGAAAATCATACTTCTAATCTTATAAAAATAAAATTATGCAAAATATCTTTGGGAAATTACAATATTAAACAACCTATATACGGAGAGGTTCAAAACCAAGCAAATACTTATATAAGCTCTCCCATAGGTGGTATTTTAAAAGCAGTTTATGTGAAAAATGGTCAAAATGTAAGAAAAGGCCAAATAATAGCAACGCTTGATACAAGAGTATATCAAGATAAAGCTATGGCAATTGATAATGATATAAAAGCTATAGCCAAAAAATTAGAATACTATAAATCCCAATACGAAAGAGCCAAAAAGCTTTACAATCTTGGCTCTATGTCCTATGAACAATTTTCCCAGATAAGAACCAATTTAGCTCTAACAGAAGGAGAGTTGAAGAAAAATATCTATTTGGAACGCTCAATAAAAGACGAGGCTTCTTATGGAATCGTAAAAGCCCCTTTTGACGGAATTGTATCAAACGTAATACCTCAAGGTTCAAATGTAAGCCCTGGTTCTCCCATTGCGTATATAAGTGCAAAAAATATATATGCAAAATTTTACATACCATTTAATACAAAACTATCACAAGATGATACCGTTGAGTTTCAACATCATACATATCCTTTAAAGGTGTTTGAAGATGAAAAATCAAGGCTCTCCATCATACTTCCAGTATCTTATAAAGAAAATCCTGGAAATAGTTTAAAGGCTTTTATTATAAAAAATATACAAGGTATGAAAGTGCCAAGTTCTGCAGTGATATTATACAACAATACTCCAAGCGTATTTGTGGATATATCTAACAATGCCAAAAATATTCCTGTCAAAATACTTGGAAATATGGAAAACTACTATATAATATCACCAATAGGTTATCAAGAGGTTATATGTAAAGGAGCTAAGCTTTTAAAAGATGGTGAAAAGCTAAATGAATAAATTTGTTAGCTTTGCCATAAAAAATAGATACGCATTCTTCATTATCTTTGGTGTATTATCAGTGCTTGGTTATATGTTNNAAATAGATACGCTTTTTTCATCATCTTTGGGGTATGCTCTATTCTTGGGTATTTTTTATCTTCTAAGCTACCAGAGGATATATTTCCAAATGTAGTATTTCCAAGAGTGGTGATAACAGTAAACGCCAACTATGAACCCATTAGCAAAACCTTATCAAATATCACAATACCAATGGAAGAGGGCATAAAATCCGTAGAAGGGGTACAAGAGGTAAGATCCCGCACAGGACCTGGTCTTGTGATGTTAAATGTATATTTTAATCCCAATGTGAACCCGTATAGGGCTTTTCAACTTATAAACTCTAAAATATCAGAACTTCAAATGGATATGGGGGTGAAAGCAAAGTTTGATATAAGGCTTATGGGTCCAAGCGCATACTCTATAGCAGGTTATGCATTAGTATCAAAAAACGCTCCCATAAATGAGCTTAGCAATATAGTAAGATACACCATAAAACCAGCTTTATTATCCATACAAGGTGTTTACGAAGTGGACATGGTGGGTGGAACTTATAGCACTGTAGATATAACTCTAAATCCAAGTACATTGCAAAAGCTAAATTTACCCGTAAATGCGATATTAGACCAGATTAAAAATTATGCCCAAAACCATTTTATAGGAGAGTATAAGCAAAAAAACTTCTCAGTGCTTGTGTTTGGTATTCAAACCCCGAAGGATCAGCAAGATATCCTAAATATACCAATATATTACAATGACCAAACTATTTTATTAAAAGATATAGCTTATGTGGTAAAAGGAAATTACCCGATGCTCTCTTATGTAAATGTGGATGGATATCCAACTTCGGTGATATTTAATATCCACAGAACCAACGATGCAAACGCCATAAATGTAGTCAACAAAGTAGACGATACTCTTAAAAGCCTAAAACTTCCACCAAACGTGAAAATGGTAAAATGGTTTGATGTTACAGATTTTATAAGCTCTTCCATAAGAAGCGTGATAGATGCTATACTAATAGGGTCTTTGATAACGCTTGTGGTGATAGCAATATTTTTAAATAATATAAGATTATCTCTTCTTACTGCTATAGTTATACCTATCAGTATATTGTGCGCTCTACTTATAATGTATCTAATCAATGGAAGTTTAAACCTTATGAGCCTCGGGGGTTTAGCAGCTTCTATCGGTGCTTTGGTGGACCATGCTATTGTGGTAATGGAGAATATTGAAAAAAATATAAACAAACCTCGTCCAAAGTTAGAGTCTGTAATAAACGCTTCCTCTGAGATATTAAAGCCCATGACCTTGGCCACTCTTACTTCTATAAGCGTTTTTGCCCCCTTATTTTTTCTATCTGGTATCATAGGTGTATTTTTTAAAGAGCTTGCTCTTTCAGTGATATTGGCTTTGGTGATATCTCAGCTTGTATCTATGAGCATAACCCCTTCCATAGCTTATATGGCTATTCCAAACACCGTAAAAGATGAACCAAAATGGCTTATAAAACTCACTTACATATATCAAAAACTGTTTAATGGCTTTTATAATAAAAAATCCCTAAGTATTTTGATTGTTATCTTTCTTGTAATAGGTTCTTTTTTGTTTTATAAAAGCATGAAAACGGGTTTTCTACCAGAATGGGATGAGGGTATGTTTGTGCTTGATTTTACAGGACCATCTGGAGCTTCAGTACAAAACACCTACGAAATTGTAAAACATATAGAAGATATAGTGGCTTCCAACAAAGATGTAAAACATTATTCACTTAGGATAGGAGCAAGCTTAGGTCAACCCAGAAACCCAGCCAACAAAGGAGATATGCTCATTACTCTAAAAGATCATCGTTCAAAATCCATCTTTGAAGTGATGAGAGAGATAAGAGAAAAAGTAGATGCCAAAATACATGTGTTAAAAGAGTTCGACATGGCTCAAGTGTTAAGAGACCGTCTTGGAGATATCACAGGTCAGCATGCACCTTTTTCTGTTATAATACATGGCTCTAACCCCGATACATTAGTAAGACTTGGAGAAGAGATAAGAACTAAAGTAAAGAAAGACCCTATCTTTAAAGAGGTAAATCTAAAAACACTTTTTTACGGACCATACTATTATGTATCTTTGAAACAAAACGCCTATGCGGATTATGGAATAACCTATGATGATGTTATTAAAAGTCTAAAACTACATCTTTGGGGCATAACGCTTACAAACTATCTTCAGGGAGAAAAGCGTGTTTTTATAAGAGCGTACGAGCCTTTTAATCCAAACGATGAACCTTTGAAAGATATAAATATATACTCTCCTAAAAAGCATATGTATATACCAGTATCGTTGGTGGCAAATATAAAGTTTGAAAAAAATGTACCAGGTATTTCAAGAAGAAACCTTGAAAACGTAGCAGTGGTAAGGGTAAAGATGCATAAAGAAAATTTAGCTCTTGGCATAAGACACCTAAGAGCCATATTAGATAAAATTATAATGCCCCAAGGGTATTATTATACGATAGAAGGATTTTATAAAGAACAGCAACAATCTTTCAAACAGATGTCTATAGTAATAACCTTCTCCACTCTTATAGTCTTGGCGCTTTTAATATTTCAATTTGAATCGTTTTTAAAAGCCATATCTGTAATATTTGTCTTATCTTTATCAGTATTTGGTGTGTTTTTAGCCCTCATTATCACAGACAAACCCCTTGATGTTACATCTTTTATGGGTATGCTTTTAGTGCTTAGCGTAGTGGTAAATAACGGCATTTTGATATTTGATTATTACAACAACGAGTTAAGGGATGGTTTTGAACACAAAGATGCTCTAATAAGAGCTTGCAAAAAGCGTTTTAGACCTATCCTGATGACGATGGTGGCGGATGTGTTTGGATTTTTGCCCATAGCCCTTGCCATTGGAAGAGGAACCGAGGTCATACAAAATATGGCTATATCCGTAATGGGTGGATTATCTATTGGAGTATTTTTATCGCTTTTGGTTTTACCAGTATTTTATAGTTTTTTAAGAAGCATAGCAAATAGATAATTTGTATTATACTAATATCTAATGGATAGCTATAAAGTGTTTATATACGAAATAGATATAGGTTTATTAGAGGATCTTCTTCTGGAGGAGCCTTTTGGTTTTGAGATTTTACAAAAAAAAGAAAATACTTGGATTATATCCACAGATAAAATATTGCCCATAAGACCTATTGAAGAAAAACTTATTAGTCCAAACTGGAGTTTTAACGAGATAAACCCCATACAAGAAGATATATTTGTGATAATACCATCTTACGCTATTCCTATAAATATAAAAACTGGTATGGCCTTTGGCACTGGTCTTCATGAATCCACCCAGTTGATGCTTGGATTTTTAAAGGATTTTATATCAAAATATGATTCTATATTAGATGTTGGTTGTGGAAGCGGTATTCTGCCAATAGCTAGTAAAAAGTTATCAAAATCCTATGTAAAAGGTATAGATATAGATGAAATTGCCATAAGAGAATCAAAAGAAAACGCATTGAGAAACAATGTAGATATATATTTTGAGCAAGCATCTCCAGAAGAGATATTAAGAAGAAAAGATGATCCAAACAAACAAGTGTTTTTAAAAGATGAAGCAAGGTTTTATGATTATTTTATAGGGATTTATGATATAGTCTTGGCAAACTTAGAAGCTCATATATTTGAAAAAGAGATGAAATATCTTATTAGACTTTTTAGAAAATATTTAATCATATCTGGTATATACAAAAACGATCTAGAGTTTATGAATAAGATGTTTAAAGATTATAATCTTAAAATCCTAAAACAAAATGAAAAAAATGATTGGTATGGCTTTGTACTATGTTTTTAAAATACCACGATAAAACAGCTTTTATATACAAAGGCAAAAACATATCCTACAAAGAACTCATAGAAAAAGTAGATTTTTATAGCTCAGTCATAGATATAATACCAGGGGATAGAATACTCATCTTTTCCGAAAATAGACCAGAATGGGCTTATGCATTGTTTGGTATATGGAAAAAGGGTGGTGTGGCAGTTCCTGTGGATCACATGGCTTCTTACGAAGAACTTGCTTATATCATACAAGATGCAAGACCAAGTTATGCTTTTGTATCAAAAGATTTAAAGGATATTTTTGTAAAAGCTCTAAAACAGCAAAAATACAAAGTAGAGCCTGTTGACATAGAAGATTTTATCCCGCTTTTTGAACCAGGTAAGATAACAAACATATCAGAAGATTTGGCTCTTATCTTATACACCTCTGGCACCACTGGTAAGCCAAAGGGTGTGATGCTAACTTTTGGCAATCTAAACTCAAACATAGAAGCTATTGTCAAAGAAAATATAGCCTCTTCAAAGGACATAACGATAGCACTATTGCCTTTTCACCATGCTTATCCTCTTATGGTATCTTTATTGGTGCCTCTATATTTAGGAGCTACTATCATATTTACTGATAATATATCCTCTCAAAACCTCATAAACCTTATAATAGCTAACAAAGTTACAGCTCTCATAGGTGTACCAAGAGTCTATAAGCTAATCCATCAGCGTATATTTGAAGAGATTGAGAAAAATCCATTGGCTAAAAAGCTTTTTAATCTTGTGGATTTCTTAGGTAGTCCAAGGCTTGGGAAAATCATATTTAAAAAGGTTCACAAACGCTTTGGCGGGGCTCTAAAATACTTTATAAGCGGTGGGGCTAAGCTTGATCCAAAAATTGCCAACGATCTTTACATGCTTGGGTTTTATGTATTAGAAGGATATGGACTTACCGAAACCTCTCCTATAGTAAGCTTTAACATCCCTGGGGCTATAAAAATTGGCTCTGTGGGAAGACCCATCCCGGGTGTAGAAGTAAAAACCCAAGACGATGGAGAAATTCTTGTAAAAGGTAAAAATGTCACCAAAGGCTATTGGCAAAGGCAAGATCTTACCAATGAAGCCATAAAAGATAGATGGTTTTATACAGGGGATTTAGGATATTTAGACGATGATGGATATTTATATATAACAGGCCGTAAAAAAGAACTCATCGTATTAGAAAATGGTAAAAAAGTAATACCTGAAGAAATAGAAAATCTTATTTTATCTAAAAGTCCAACAATAAAAGAAGTGGCTGTTATAGAAAAATCTGGAATCCTTCATGCCGTTATTGTCCCAGATATGGAAAAAGTAAAAGAGCTAAACATACTAAACTTAAGAGAATACATCACCTGGGAGATAATAGACAAAGTAAATAGAGAGCTTTCCTCTTACAAACAGATCCAAGATTTTAGCATTCAAGAAGAAGAACTTCCCAAAACCCGCCTCGGCAAAATAAAAAGATATCTCTTACAGCAAACACTCACAGGAACAAGTCCAGTCCAAAAACCCAAAGAAGAAGAGATATCCATACCAAAAGGTATTTTATCAGAGCAAGAGAGTATATTGTTAGAATATCTTAGAAAATACAAACAAAATGTATCTCCTAAAGACCATATAGAGATAGACCTTGGCATGGACTCCCTTGACAAAGTAGAGCTTTTGAGCTTTTTAGATAAAACTTTTAATATAAAACTGAAAGAAAAAGATCTATCCAAATACCTATCTGTAGAACAACTCATGGAGCTTGTATCTACTGCAAGTATTGTAAATCAAGAGACTATAAATTGGTCTGATATACTAAAAGCCCAAAACCAAGAGTTAGAATTAGATTATAAAGATGATGTTTTAATCTATGGGTCTTTGGTATTAAAATATATTTTTAAACTTTATTTTAGACTTCAAACAGAAGGGCTCTTAAACCTTCCAAAAACCCCACCTTTTATAATAGCACCAAACCATGCAAGTTATTTGGACGGATTTTTAATAGCCTCATCGCTTCCAAAAGAAGTTTTACAAAATACATATTTTGTAGGTGCCAAAGAGTATTTTGAAGGGAAATTTGGAGAGTTTATAGCAAAGTATTTCCATGTGATACCAGTGGACACCCAATCCAATGTAAGAGATACCCTTATAAAGTCTACAAATATACTAAACAACAACAAAAACTTAGTAATATTTCCAGAAGGAGCAAGAACTAGAAACGGCAAACTCCTACCTTTCAAAAAAGGTGTAGCCATATTAAGCAAAGAGCTAAAAGTTCCCATAGTCCCCTCTACCATAATAGGCTCTTACGACGCCATGAAAATAGGTGATATCTTCCCAAAACCCAAAAGAATCATCCTAAGATACGGCTGGCCTTTAAGAGAATACGATTTTTCTTACGATGAAATCACGGGCAGGTTAGAGCAAGCAACAGAAGCCCTCATAGAACTAAAATAGCTTTTTTAGTTTCCATAAATGAGTAAAAGATAATTAATACTTCATGCTTATAAGAACCTTTCTATTTTTACATGGCGTTCATATTAGATCAAAATTTAATTTAGTTATAGCATATGAAGATATAGCATATGAAGATATGTTATAATTTACACATTAGAGGACAGTTCCAATGACAGAGAAAATTAGGTTAAAACTCGAAGAAATAAAGGTTATAAAAAAGACTATTCTTGAGGTCTTAAAAGAAAATGTTGATATATACATATTTGGTAGTAGAGCAGATATTAATAAAAAAGGCGGTGACATATCATAAGAGAAGCTTTTTGTAAAGCTATAGATTATATATGCCAACCTTTTCTGAAATAATACAAAAGATGGGAACCTATTTAAAGATAAGAAATAGCCCATCTTCTCCATGAGGATAATGGATAAAAATCTTTTGTAAAAAGCTTTTAAATAAGAAAAAATAATTTCTAAATGTGTTATATAATAAAGTAATGATAAAAAAGGTTTTGATTGCTAACCGAGGAGAAGTTGCCGTTCGTATCATAAGAGCCTGCAAAGAGCTTGGCTTAAAAACAGTGGCTATATATTCTGAGGCGGATATTACATCTCTTCATACCAAGAAATCCGATGAAGCTTATCTAATACCAAGAGATCCCATAAAAGCTTACTTGGATTATAAAAACATTATAAGGATAGCCAAACAATCAGGGGTAGATGCCATTCATCCTGGATATGGATTTTTATCGGAGAATCATGAGTTTGCTCAGGCTTGTATAGATGCTGGTCTTATATTTATAGGTCCCACACCAGAGCAAATTGAAACCTTCGGAGATAAGGTAAAAGCTAAAAAAGTCATGAAATCCCTTGGACTCCCCGTGGTTCCTGGCAGTGAAGAACCAATACAAAGCTTAGAGGAAGCTTATGATATCGCTAAAGATATAGGTTATCCAATTATATTAAAAGCCGCATACGGGGGCGGAGGAAGAGGAATGAGGGTGGTCTATGACGAGAAATCTCTAAAGCAGAGTTTTGAATCCGCTCAAAAAGAGTCTTTGGCTTTTTTTGGAAAAGGTGATATTTTCATAGAAAAATACATCCAACGCCCAAAGCATATAGAGATACAGATATTAGCAGACAAATACGGCAATGTGGTACATCTTGGAGAAAGAGATTGTTCTATTCAAAGAAGACACCAAAAGATTATTGAGATAACTCCATCGCCAGTCTTAGAGCCCGCTGTTAGAAACAAGATGCTTGGAATGTCTGTTAGGGCTATGATGAAATATGGTTATGAAAGCGCAGGCACCATTGAGTTTATATTGGATCAAAACACAAACGAGTTTTATTTTATAGAGATGAACACAAGGCTTCAAGTGGAGCACACCATCACCGAAATGGTAACAGGTATAGACATAGTGGAACAGATGATAAGGATAGCCTCAGGTGAACCACTACCCTTTGTGCAAAACGATATCACCTTTAGAGGCTCTGCCATACAATTTAGAATAAACGCTGAAGACCCCAAGAGAAACTTTGCCCCATCTCCTGGGCGTATCACCGCATATCACTCCCCTGGTGGTATAGGCATAAGGATAGATTCGGCTATTTATAAAGATTATATTATACCACCCTATTATGATTCTCTTGCAGGTAAGCTATGTGTGTGGGCTTTAAACTGGGATAGGGCTTTAGCAAGAGCAAGAAGAGCCTTAGATGAGTTTATAATAAGAGGTATACCCACAAACTTGCAACTCCACCGAGAAATTATAAGAGATGAAGACTTCATAAGAGGAGATTTTGATACTAGCTTTTTAGATAACAAACTAAACGAATATAGCTATAAGATAGAAAACGAGGTGCAAAAAGATATCATAGCCTTAGCCATATCTGCAGCCATAGCGAGTCATTACGGCTTATGAGAATAGGTATACTTGGATACGGAAACATGGGAAGGGCTTTTGCCCTTGGACTAAAAGATAAATACGATATTTTGGCTTTTGATAAAGATATTATTAAAAAAGACACAGCACTACAAGATGGTGTTGGTTTTGCAAGCTCTACACACTTTTTAATGGAGAATGTAGATGTTTTACTTCTTTCTATAAAACCCCAAGATCTAATAAATCTAAGCATAGATATAAAAAATAAATCCATCATAAGCATACTGGCTGGAATAAGTATGAATAGGTTAAAAGATGTTTTTAAAGAGGCATTTATGACAAGAATTATGCCAAATCTTGGGGTATTAAAAAACAAAGGTGTGATAGCTTTTCACTCAGAAGACCCTAAGAAAGAAGAGCTTAAAAGCATGATAAGTTTGCTTGGAAATGTTTATGAGTTGGAAGAAAAATATTTTGATGCTTTTACCGCCATAGGAGGTTCCGGTCCTGCTCTTATTGCAAGCATTGTGGAAGCCATGAGGCTATCTGGGGTTTATATGGGGCTTAACAAAGATATATCTTACGATATTGTCATAAATATGATATTTGGAACTTTGGAGCTTTTAAAAGAATATTCCGAAGAAGAACTTATATTAAAAGTTAGCTCTCCAGGAGGCACCACCATAGAGGGTATATACAATATAGAAAAATCTGGTATAAGAGGGGCTTTGATGGAAAGTTTTATAAAAGCTTACGAAAAATCCAAAAAACTATGATAAGAAGTACCAAAATAGAATCTTTTTTACTATTAAAAGCCCAATACATAGAGTTTAGTGAGAAACTAAATGTAATCACTGGAGAATCTGGGGCTGGTAAATCTATGCTCATGGATGCTATAAAATACGCTCTTGGGCTTAAAAACATCTCTGATGAAAACGCTTCTGTGGAGATAGAAATAAATGATGATATTATAAGAAGAGAGGTTAAATCAGGTAAATCAAGATTTTATATAAACGGCATGACCTCAAACCAAAAAACCATCCTGGAAGAATGGGGTAAAGATATTTTATTTCAAGAGCAATCAAGCCAATCTAAGATATTTAAAAAATCCCACCAACTTGAAATCCTTGATAAAGACAAAGATATATCTAAGCTTTTAAAAGATTTTACGGAAAGTTTTGATGCTTTTAGACAAAAAGAAGAACATTTAAAAGAGATTCTATTTAAAAAAGAGCAAATCACCAAACAGATAGAGCAAAACCAAGAGCTCATAAACCAGTTAGAATCTTTAAATATAAACTTAGAAACCTACGAAAATATAAAAAAACAATCCCAAGAATTACACCATGGAGAAAAGATAAACTTATATATTCAAAATGTATTAAACGCCTTAGAATATGGAGACAACAACGCTCTTTCCAAAATAAACTATTCCATATCCCAGATAAGCCAAGCCATACACCTAAACAACGATTTAGAAAAAGCTATAACAAAGCTAAACGAGTTAAAAGACCATCTTTTAGAAACCATCTCTTTTATAGCCTCTTATAAGGTATATGTGGATATGGAGCTTCTAGATAAACTAAATGAAACCATCTTTAATACCCAGTCCTTAGAAAGGAAATATAAAAAATCCTTTGAAGATATCTATATGATTGGTAAGCTTCAAAAAGAATATATAAATAATTTAGAAGGTTTAAATACCCAAATAGAAAATACCTTCAAAGAGTTAAATATCTTAAAAGAAAAAACCATAGAAAAGGCAAAAGAGTTATCAAACCTTAGAAAACAAAAGGCAAAAGATTTATCAAATTCCATAAACAATGTTTTAAAGCTTTTAAGCTTAAAAGAATCACATTTTGAGATAGATATAAAACCCAAAGAGCTTTCAAGAACAGGCATAGATGATATAAACTTCTTATTTTCTTCTTATTCGAAAGAGCATTTAAAAGAGCTATTAGAAGTAGCCTCTGGTGGTGAGGCTTCAAGGATTGCTTTGGCAATATCTTCAGTATTTAAAGATTATAAGACATACATATACGATGAGATAGATACAGGCACCAGCGGTGAGGCTTCCATGTCTATAGCTATGCTTCTTAAAAATATATCAAAAAACTCTCAGGTGATATGTATAAGCCACACTCCCGCATTGGCAGCAGCCTCAGATAATCATATATTTATAAAGCGTGAGTCTAACAATATTTTTATTAAAAGCCTTGATACAAAAGAAAAACTTGAAGAAGTATCAAGATTGATGGGTATAGTAAGCGACGAGACAAAATCTGGTGCAAAAAAACTTATAGAAAAATTCTCTTTATGATATAATATTAGCTTAACTAATTTAGGAGGTTTAATATGCATATTGCCGAGATTGAGAAATTATATACGTCTAAAAAAGATTATCCACCTTTCAAAGTGGGTGATACCATAAGGGTAAACTACAAGATTAAAGAAGGTGATAAGGAGAGAATCCAAGGCTTTGAAGGTGTGGTGATAAGAATCAAAAACAGAGGCCTAAACAAGATGTTTACCGTAAGGAAAGAATCTTATGGTGTTGGTGTGGAAAGGACATTCCCTTACTATAGCCCAAACATAGAGAGTATCAAACTCACCAAGTATGGCAAAGTAAGAAGAGCCAAACTATACTTCCTTAGAAACCTAAAAGGAAAAGCTGCTACACGTAAGATAAAAGAAATCAAATCATGGGAAAAAGAGGCTCACGAAAAGTTCAAACAAGAAGCCAAATCCAAGAACTCCTAATTTACGAACACCAATTTTCAAAAAGAGGTCTCACGCTTGCCTGCATAGATGAAGCAGGCCGTGGGGCTTTGGCAGGTCCATTGGTGGTAGGAGCTATTTTAGTGGACAATCTGGATATATTTTATGATAAAGATATATCTTTTATACACGGAGACTCTAAACATCTTTGTGAAAATACCCGTTTTTGGGCTTTTGATATCATAGAAAAATATTTTAAATATACCATAGGCATGGCTTCAAACAAGGAAATAGATGACATAGGTATAGTAAAAGCCACAAAACTTGCTATGAAAAGAGCACTATCCAATCTTAATTTTGACATAGTCTTATCGGATTTTATAAATTTGGAAGATTATGAGTGCATAGCTATTACAAAAGGAGACGAAAAGAGTTTTTGCATAAGACTCGCTTCTTTGGTGGCAAAAGTCCATAGAGACAATATTATGAAAGATTACGAAAAAACTTATAAACATTATACTTTTAGTAAGCATAAAGGCTATGGTACAAAAGAGCATATAAATGAGATAAAGCAATTTGGAATTTCTAAGATACACAGAAAAACTTTTTGTTATAATATATAGTTTAAGGAGGTTTTATGAGAGTTAAAGGACGTTCATCAAAGAGATTTAGGAAGAAAGTATTGATGCTGGCAAAAGGCTATAGAGGACAAAAGAGTCGAGTCTATAGAAAAGCCAAAGAAGCTGTAATAAGAGCGTTAAAGTATCAATATAGAGATAGACGTCAACGTAAAAGACAGTTTAGAGCCCTTTGGATTGCTCGTATAAACGCCGCATGTAGAGCTAATGGCCTTACCTACAGCAAGTTTATAAATGGCCTCAAGAAAGCAGGCATAAATCTAAATAGAAAATCTCTTTCCCAGCTTGCTATTTTAAATCCAGAGGTTTTTAAAAGTCTTATAGAAAAAGCCAAACAGCATGTGGCCTGATAAAGCGCAAATACTCAGGGAGCTGTACGAAGAGTTAGCTCCCGTCTGCGATCTCCAAGACTTAGAAAAAGTAAAAGCCAAATATCTTGGCAAAAACGGTATCGTAAAAAATCTTTCTAAAAGCCTAAAAGATATTCCCCTAGAGCAAAGAAAAGAATTTGGTATCATAGCCAATGAAATAAGAGAGATAGTAGAACAAATATTTGAAGAAAAAACTAACTACTTTAAAGAGCTAAAAACAAGAGAAAATCTTTTAAAAGAATATGTAGATCCAACCATACCACACACCATCAAAAAAGGACATCTTCATCCTATAAGTCTTACCTTAGACAGAATCCTCAACATACTTAAGTCTATGGGCTTTTTAGAAAAAAAAGGTCCTGAGCTTGAGAAAGAAGAATACAACTTTGACATGCTAAACATACCCAAATATCATCCCGCCAGAGACATGCAAGATACGTTTTATGTAAACAAAGAAGGATATGTGCTAAGAACCCATACATCTCCCATCCAAATAAGGACTATGCTTAGCGAAAAACCCCCCATATACATAACAGCTCCAGGTAAAGTGTATAGAAAAGATGATGATCCAACGCACTCTCCTATGTTTTTCCAAGTGGAAGGTTTGGCAATCGATAAACACATAAATCTTAAATATCTTAAATATACATTGGATACATTTTTAAAACTTTTTTTTGATAAAAGCCTAAAAACGAGATATAGAAGTTCATACTTTCCTTTTACAGAACCATCTTTTGAAGTGGATATAGGCTGTGTTATATGTGGAGGATCTGGCTGTAGAGTCTGTAAAAATACTGGTTGGCTTGAAGTGATGGGATGTGGTATGGTGCATCCTAATGTATTAACCAACTGCCACATAGATGCAAACATCTATATAGGTTTTGCCTTTGGAATGGGTGTGGAACGTCTTGCCATGCTTTATTATGGTATAGATAATATAAAGTCTTTTTATGAAAATGATGTTAGGTTTTTATCTCATTTTTAGAGTTTTCTGATAAAATATAAATATGAAGTTTAAAAGACTAAGCATTATATCCTTTGCAGCTTTTATAGGATTTACACTATTTTATATAGGTCTAAACCAATGGCAACACGAAAAAGAATCCACTGGTAAAATTAATATAGTGTCCAACATGCCCAATCAAACCATCCAACCAGAAGCCCAACAAAATCAACCCCCTCAAAACCCATCAAATACCAAAGGTAAAACATCATCCCAACAACCCCAAACAAACACATCAAACCCTCAAAATCAGACTACAACACCCCAACTCCCTCAAACTACTGCTCAATCACAAACGCCAACCCAAACAACCTCACCAAGCACAAACACCAAACCTCAAACCGTCAGACAGATAATAACTCAAAATCATCAACAAAAACCTTCACCAAATACAAACAAAATAGAAAATCAAGGTACCACTATTTTTCAAATAGGAGCATTTAAATCATCTGTATCTGCTCAAAACGCCATAAATAAAGCAAAAAGCTTAGGATTTTCACCCATTGTGAAACAAGAAAAAGGCTTTTACATAATCACAGTAAGATTAAATGGTTCAAAAGATGGTATTAAACTCCTGACAGCTTTTCCTGGAGCTTTTAAAGTCCGTTGAATCTTATCCTTATAACAAGCCTAATAGTATTTCTAAGCTGGTTTATACAAGGCATTTCTGGTTTTGGTTCTGCTATCTTTATGGTCAGTTTTTTAAGTCTTTTTATAAACATAAAATCTGCAGTTTTGACATTTATATTTATCCAAGCTATTGGCCCTCTTAGTATCTTGCTTTTCGTAAAAAAACCAGACTTTAAAATATCCACCATAGCATATCTTATGGCGGGGTCTTTTGTAGGTATAAGTATTGGCACATACTNNGATACATACTAAAAATCATAGATATAAAACTCATGGAAATAATTTGTGGATTATTTTTTATAAGTATAGGCATATTTGATATAATATCCATTTTTAAGAAAGAACTAAGCGTTTTTTCTAAGTTAAAACCAAAGCATGGGCTTTTGGTGGGTATTTTCTCAGGTATATTCTCCGCTTTAGCCGGGACAGGCGGACCTCCAGTGGCTATATACCTGAGAAACATCACCAAAGAGTTTGATGAGTATAGATTTTTAATATCCCTATACTTTGTTTTGATAGTGGGTACAAGGTTTGCAGTTTATATTATAATGAGAACTTTTCACGATGTAAAATATCAATATATCCTCTGGTGGGCTATAGCCTCTCTAACTGGCCTTTGGACTGGCCGCTATACAAGTAAGTTTATAAAAATCAAACACCTTCATTTAAGTGTGCCATTCTTAGTATTTATCTGTGGTATTTTGCTTTTAATAAAAGCCTAAAACCTTAGATCTTTGTTATAAGATCTTTGGACCAAAAAGCTTGGGTTATATAACCACCTATTATGGCGATGGTAACTGCATTAAAGTTTTGTACGCTAAAAATATCATAATGCACTCCCAAAAACTTACTAAACACTATATTGAAGAAAAAAGAATACACGAATGAATAGAAAATACCCAGTATTATCAATAAAATACTACTTACAAATTTTAAATCTATGGTTATAAAAGTATCTTTAGCTTCCACAAAAACAAGTAAAAGTAGACTAACAATAATGTTGAATATCCATAGATAAGGCATTTCTAATATGTATCTTAAGTTTTGACCTATTGAAAACATATACATGTATCCAATCAAAACTCCAGCAAAAAGCTTAGGTATAAAGGCTATATTTAACAAACCATCTTTATAATATTTATATTTACGACAAAATTTTATGGCATCACACATTAAGTAATTAGCCATCAACATTTCAAATATTTTTCTTTTTACAACAGGTAGATGCTTAAAGGAAGTTTCATCACATATTTTAGATGTTATCTTATCACAATTTTGATAACAAGTTATACTACAGGATTCACCTGATCCTTCTGTTGTTAGATAACCTTCATTTAGATTACAAATACCTTTTATTACTTCTCGTAAAACATTTTTATCTGCATATCTTTCGAAAAATCTTGTTTTTAGAAGTATAAATATCTCGTTTAAATCAGCTGTATCTGGAGAAAAATCAAAGAAGAGGTCTAAGAAAACCAAGACCTCTGTAATATTAATTTTATTTTCTTCACCCCCTCCAAAAACAATATCTATATCACATTCCCTTTTGCCTAATATATTCTCAAGTTTCCTATCCCAATTATAATATCCATTTAAAATCTTAAATACTTTTTCATACTCTTTGTATAAATTCTCTAAATTCATAGACACTGTTTTATAGTGACAGCGTATGAACTCAAGAGATTACAAAAATCTTTCTTCTTGTTATCAAGGAGTGGTTTTAAATCTTGTGAAGTATAAGCATCTTGCTCCTTGAAACCATTCTTAAGAGCTTTCTTTAAAGCATCTAAAGCATAATCATATTGACCTTTCTTCACGAAAGTCACAGCTCCTGTATAGTATAAATGACCATCATTTTTAACCTTAGAAATACCTTGTTTATAGGTGTCTATAGCAAGATCATAGTCTTTTCTCAAAATATAAGTGGATACTAAATTCGCATATGCATCTCCGCAAGTGGGAGAAGATTGTATAGCAGCCTTAAATTCTTTGGTAGCTTGATCAAATTGCTTATTTTGTATAAATTGTAATCCTAAGTTTATATCTGATGTTGCTTTGATGCCACATTCTTCTTTAGAATTGCTATTCTTAGATATATTTTTATCTTGCTTCTGAGTAGATGGAGATGTAGTTGGAGAAGTTTTTTCGTTAGTTGTGGAATTATTTTTTTGGAAAAGTCCATTTTGACAACTACTTAACACTAACGATAAACCGACAAACGATACAAACCTACTAAATCTTTTCATAATAACCTCCTATATTTTAATAAAATATTATTTTTGCCAAGATATCTGAAATTATTCCTCATTTGCTTAGTTTACTAACCTCCTGTTATAAAATTAAAATCTTTGCCGTGTACTAATAAAAGCATAGGGTTTTGACCCCCTGGTGGACAAGTTAAGACTGGACTTACAGTCTTAGAGGCTGTTTTTTGACTTTTAGAAGTAACACCTATGCTTCTGCTTGAGGCTTTGTTTGCCAATAAACACATTTTATAAGAGACATCGTCTATATACGGCTTAGAAAATTTATAAGCGTAGTCTAAATCTCCGTTGCTTTTCTTTAGAGCATTAACGAAGAACAAACTAAAAGCACCGTCATTCACTTCATTTGGAAGATTTTTTGCACCTTTGCTATTAAGACTTCTATTTGATATATCATATATGCTTCTATTTGATAATATAAATCTACTTGCTGGTATCTCAAAAGCCCTTGAAAAATAGGGTTCTGAATAGCCTACTGGCCCTCCCCAGGATTCTCTAAAACCACTTGTGGCACTTACAAAAGCCACCAATGATTTAGGGGCTTTCTCTTCTAAAACTTTGTCGTAAAAATCAGCAGGAGCTACATATTCTGCTGGTACATCTCCAAGATAGCCTCTTAAAGCATCACCAGAATAACAAGTATCCAATATAGCCACAAACTTAACATTTTTGCCTCTGAGATAGGGCAATACATCCTTATCCAATGATAAAGAGTGTGATACCAAGGCACACATCTTACTGGCGGCTTCTATGGTAGGGTCTTGGGCAGGGGCTTTTTGACAATAAGTACTGTTTTCATTGNNCAGTTTCTCCTTGTGGGTCTTTTGGAGCACCATGGCTTGCGGCAAAAAGCACAAAAGTATCTCCTGGCTTCAATTTGGATAGTATAATGCTTAAATCTTTAAAGACATTGGATTGGGTAGCTTGGCTATTTATAAGCTTATATACCTTGTATCCATGGCTTTTAAGATAAGAAGTCATAAGCTTAGCATCGTTATCTCCACCAGAAAGAGGATTTACATGTTCAAACTTCGATATACCTATAACAAGAGCATATTTTCTGCGGTGAGAGTATTTAGCCAAAGATGGATTTATAGTAATCTTAGTGTTTTGATAAGGGCAAGACTCACCGTTTATAGCATATGGAAAGCATTCTTCTATAGTGGTAGTTTTTATAACAGCACTTGTAATATCATAAACAGGGGAAACATTTCTAACTCCTACCATCGCTTGAGCAATCATATAAGCTAAGTTAAATTGTTGCTCAGTATCATAGTCACCTTTTAAAACATATCCATGGTATTTTGTACTATATTGCACATAGCCATCTTTTATACCTGCTTTTCTAAATTCATCATCTATCTTGGTTCGTAAATCTTGAGAAGATTTAGCTTCCTTTTCAAGCTTTTTGAAATTAGATTCTAGGGATTTAAATAGATCTAATCCATAAGAAAAGCTAAATACAGAAGATATAAGCAATGTAAGATAAAAAACTTTCCTCATTGGACATTAAACCTCACATCCGCATAAGTGTTTTGGTCTAAACCAGATACTCTAAACTCAATCTCATGAGTACCAGGTTTTACTCTTTTGCATATCGGAAGCATATAGTAAATGGGATAAACACCTTCTTGTATCTCGTAATTTTCTTCACCCATATAATATTTCTGATTATTTTTTATACCGTATGCGTATACAGATATACCCACTAATCCAGCGTTAGCAGACGTTGTCTTTGGTTTCTGGGGTGTTAAAGCAGCTATTCTCAAAGTCATAGGAAGATATTGACCTATTTTAACACCCTTTTTAGGATAAACCACTTTTGTTATCTCTAAAAGATTTCCCTCATGATTATAACCTAATTTCTTAGCAGCCTCATCATAACTTTCAAGAAGTCTATTCTTATTGGTAAGATAACTATAGCCTACACCCATAGCCCCACCGACGATTCCTCCAATTATAGCACCTTGAAGTCTATTCTTACTATCTGCCAAAGCACCTACTGCAGCACCCATAGCAGCACCGGCTAAGACTTTCTTAGCTGTGGACTCTACTACGCTATTTTTAGGAGAATGCTCTAACATATAAGAGCAGCTCGGATTTGATGAAGTAGGAATCTTTGTAGCACTGTTATTTTTATTATTGGGAGCGTTAGATACAGGAGCCAAGCTTCTTGGGCTAAGAGCAGGTTTAGGGTTTGATATATTCTTAGAGGTGTTTGCGTTGTTTTGTATACTATTAAGCTTTGTAGTCAAAGAGTTTAACATATCCAAAAAGCCAGCATTCGCTGGCTGTAAAGTAGATAAAAGTGAAAAAGAAAGAGTCACACTAATTATAAACCTTTTCATCTGTCTCAGACCTTTTATCAATAATACTTAAATCTTATAACAGCTGTTATCGGACTTCCAGATTTTATGTATGTAGCCTTCTCAAGAACATAACCAGTAGGAGTAGTTTGTTTATCATCCATAACAGATATGCTTCTACTTGCCACAGATTCATACGTATCTTTTTCTGCATAAGCCACCACTGTACCTGGATTTTGTTGATGTGTTCGGACTTCTGTATTAGCACCTTCACAAGAAGGTAAACTGCTATACACATAAGATGCATCATCAGCTTTTGAAGAGGACGGCACAAATCCTATAGATCTACTGGATACTCGAGAACCACTCATATTGGATGCATTGCATGGATAGAAATTTATCACGAGTTTATCGGTTCCGTGATGTCTTCCATGGAAATAAAACCATCCCCTTCCAGGGATTTCTGTACCGCTAAAAGGATGCTTTACCACCCATTTACCAAGATATGTGACTTTGCCTGCCGGATTTACATCTATAAACTCTGCTATGCCAGGCATATTATACAAAAGTCTTATTTTAAATTTATCTCCTAGATGGAATATATATCTATTTGGGTTTACTGGAATCATAGCACCGTTCTTAGCTTTAACAAAAACTTGGTATTGTATACCAGCATATGTATGCTTTATATAAGAAGTTGGTTCTACATAAGTGTGATAATATACTTTTTTCTTTACCTCTACTACTTCTTTTTTAGCAGGCTTATTGCTCATATTAAAGCTTGCTCCAGCTGGACTGAAGAACAAAGCTCTTGGCGAGAGTCCATCTATTGGACCTCTTTGAGGAGTGGCATTTACTATTCGAGAGCCACATACAATTAAAGCCCCGATCCCCAAAACTACTAATTTCCTCACATTAAATACCTCCACACATTGTTAAAAACATCGTAATTATATAATCTTCTTTTTAAAAAGTCAATGATTTTGTAAAAGCCTGAAAAATCAAAATATATTTTTATATTTAAACATATTTATAGCCACCTTCATAATCTCAGCATAATTATTTATCGTCTATTTTAATGGAACTTATCTTAGATATTAATTGTTGGCATATACACTAATACCAATATTGCCCATACTTTTAAACCGTTTTCTGAAATCTTTAAAACCCATGAAAGCATCTTTTTGATAACCGTTGTTCATGAAAAAACCTTTTTTGTTGTAAGAGGTTATTACCACATAATGAGGCTCTGAAAAAAGAAAATTACCTACATCCATAAGAGCTATCACAGGCCTACACATATCTATCTGGTGTTTTATGGCTTTTAGTGTGGATACATATTTGATCTTAAAACCTTTTTTGAGAAGATAGTTTTGTATGTCTGTGATGAGGCTTTCTTTTATAGAGGGTGTATAAACATGTTTCACAATATCTTTGAAGTTTACATGCTTTTTATAAAAGCCAAATACCTCAGCTACTGCCACAGGACCACACATGTTTGGAGATTGCTTTATAAAAGGTACATCGAGAGATTTGCAAGTCTCACCCAAACAAACTCCGCTAAAAGCAAGCACTATAAACACCTTTCTTAGCATAAACACTAATATTATAAACTTTTCACTCAAAACAAGACAAAGACTTTATAGCATATCAATTCTCATTCAAACATCATGGCAGATTTGTGCTTGCGGGAGATTAAGGTTTATAATATTTTTATCATAGTATTTGGCTTTTAATAGTATTATCATGTAAGAATGGAAGATGTGAAAGATATGAAAGTTTCTAAAGAGCTTGATATCACTGGTGAGATTTGTCCTTTTACGTTTGTGAAAAGTAAATTGGCGTTAGAAACCATGGATGTAGGAGATACATTGAAGGTAATAGTGGATTATGAACCATCTGCGGTTAGTGTACCAAAAAGCATGAGGGACGAAGGCCAGGAAGTGATAGCCACCAACAAAATTGATAATAACAAATGGGAAATTATTATTAAAAAGAAAAGATGAATATATTGTTTGTAGTTACATCAAACCCATTTTCTAAGGATTTTGATAGCGTGATGAAGTTAAATCAAAGCCTAAAAGGTAAAGCAAATATCACAATATTCTTTAGTGGGAATGGCTGCTATTGGCTTACCTACGAACAATCAAAAAAACTTTTGGACCTTGGAACAAAGGTGATATATTGCTCACATTCTGCTCGGCAGCGAGGCATAGAAGAATCTATAAAATCCCAAGCCTTTGAACCAAGCTCTTCTTATGATATATTTAGAAAAATATCAGAATTTGATAAGGTGATAAACTTTAATTGATATGATAAGCTTTATATTAAAATCAGAACCGTTTTCTTGGAAAGCTCACGAAGGACTAAGGCTTGCAGCCGCAAGCGGTATTTCCAACAATACCAACGTTATATTTACCTCAGATGGTATTTATGCCATCACCAAATGGCGTCCAGAAAACCTCAATATTGCATCCTTTGAAAAGATGCTTGAGCAAATGAGCATGCTAAACATAACCTTCTATGCGGAATCTTCTTGTATTGAATCAAGGGGTTTAAAGGCTTTTGATTTTATAATAGAACCAAAGATTATCACTGACAAAGAGTTTAGAGAACTCATCAACAAATCAAAGGCGGTTTTAGTATGGTAGAAAATCCAAACACATTGTGGCTTGTGAGAAAATTTGGAGATTTTAAAACCAATTTATTATCTGATAACGATATCGTAGTACTAATCCAAGATGCCACATTAAGAGCTCCCAACAAAAACTGGTATATCTGCAAAGAAGACGCCTTATCAAGGGGTCTGAAAGTCCAAGAAGAGTTTTTAATCTCTTGGTATGAGATTTCTAATATTATATTAAAAGCCAAAAACGTGGTGGTATGGTGATGTGGGAGATAACTAAAACATTCAGATTTGAAGCGGGTCATAGGGTATGGAAGCAAAATCTTTCTTGTTCAAGAGGCGCAAGCTTAGGAAGTGATTGCGTTGAGAATAAATGCGTAAACCTGCACGGACACAGCTATGAGCTTGAGGTAACTATAGGCTCTAAAAGCTTAGACAATCAGGATATGGTTATGGATTTTCATCATCTAAAAAGCGCTTTAAACCCACTCATCGATCAATTTGATCATAGCTTTATAATAGATGAGAATGATCCTTTATTTGAAGTTTTTAAAAAATTAAATAAAGATTTTAATCTAAAAATCACCGCTGTAAACTTCTGCCCCACCGCTGAAGCTTTAGCAAAATATATATACGATTATCTAAAAGATAAGTTTAAAAAAGCAGGATTATTAAATGATGTATTTATCAAAAAAGTAGTAATTTGGGAAACTAAGACCTCAAAAGCCAAATACATAGGAGAGATGTTATGAGTGTAAGGCATAAAGTAAAAGAGCTTGTAGATAAGAAATATGCCCTTTTAGAAAATATCAAAGCAAATCCTTTAAAAGTGTTTGTGATATTTAGCCCAAAAGATAACATAGGTGATGATTTTGATCCAGAGCTCTGCGAGATAACGGAGATTGAGGTTGACAAGACAAACGACGAATCAAAGAAGAAGTTTCTTGATAGACTTTTAAGAGAAGTTCTTGAATCAGAAGTGAAAAACTTAGTTTGGTGTGGTTTTGTAGTAGATACTAGCAAAGGGCTTACAGCACTGGTAGAAAACATACCTCAGCATGAAATCACAGAATTTATAAGACTTAAAAAAGAAGATTGATGGCATCTTTGATATTGTTGGCAGCTGGGCTTGGTAAAAGGGCTGGGCTTAAAAAACAGTTTACAAAGTTTAATAAAACACCCCTATACTTTTTCTCTCTAAAAAGAGTTTCAGACATGTTTAAAGAAATCATAATGACTGTGCCAAAAGATGTAGACCCTCAGTTTTTGCAAGATGCTCATATGATGGGAGCAAAATTTATATACGGAGGAGATGAGCGTCAAGATTCTGTAAGATATGCCCTTGAATTTGTAAAAGAAGACATAGTAGTTATACACGATAGCGCAAGGGCATTAGCAGAGAGAGAAGTATTTAGAAAAGTTATGGATTTAGAAGATTATGATGGTAAAATCACCGCCGCTAAAGCAAGAGATACTATAAAAAAGCTTGAAAACGGTATTTTAAAAACAATACAAAGAGAGAATATCTGGCTTGCCCAAACACCACAATGTTTCAAAACAGAAGCTATAAAATATTGCCACGAAAAAGCCACCGATGATGGCATAAAAGCCACCGATGATGCATACTTGTTAGAATACTATGGATATAAGGTGGGCATTGTGGAGTCTTCTTATTGGAATATAAAACTCACATATCCAGAAGATATACCATACTTTGATAAGCTTTTAGAAAAAGCATAATATCATGTGAAGAATTTTTGTAAAATTTATATTTATTATACATTTTCTTTATGATAAACTAAATTTTGTATGGATATTAAAGAAGCTATTGAGAAAGCGCTAACTGATAATTTAGATAGCTCTGTGGATGCTATATTAAAGGCTGGTAATTTTGTTATAGAGGCTGGCGGCAAGAGGTTGAGACCCCTTTTGTTGGTTTATCTGGTTAAAAGCTTGAAAGGGGATATAGAAAAGGCCATTACGCTTGGATGTGGTATCGAATATATCCATATAGCATCGCTTTTACACGATGATGTGGTGGATAAAGCAGACTCAAGAAGGGGAAGAGCTTCCGTAAACAAAGTGTTTGGGTCTGAGGTAGCAGTGTTGACTGGGGATTATCTTTACGCTAAGGCTCTTTTCTTATATTCCACTTATGGCACCCCAGAGATGATAAGCATACTATCTCAAGCGGTTATGAGAATGGCAGAAGGGCAACTTTTAGAATTAAAGAGTATTGGCTCTATAATAGATGAAAATACTTACTTTGAAATCATCGACGGAAAAACTGCATATCTCATAGGAGCGTGCTTTGGAGTAGGTGCTCTTATAGCAAATGTAGATGATGCTGATAGATTTATCAACGCTGGACTTAAAATAGGAAGAGCCTTTCAGTTAATAGATGATGCATTGGACTATGAATCTGATTCTGATAAAATAGGAAAGCCAAGCAAATCTGATTTAAAAGAGGGTAAAATCACTTATCCTATAATCTCTGTGATGGACAAAATAGACAAAAACTTTTTGTCCAAAACACTCTTATCCCAAAACCCTTCACAGAACGATATAGATAATATAGTAAATGAGGTTATAAAATTAGGTGGCGTAGAAAAAACAAAGTCCTTAGCTTTGAGGCTTTTAGAAGAAGCCAAAAAAGAATTATCAAATTATAATCTAAGCGAAGAAGTGTTGTTTCTTATGGAGAAATCAGTGAAAAGAGTATCCTAATGGAAGCAATAGGCTTTTTAATAGGGATTGTATTTTTTATAATACTGGAGGGGTTTTTCTCGGGGTCTGAGATGGCTATCATATCTTCAAACAAATCAAGACTTGAAGCGTTATCAAAAAAGACAAATTCACCTCACAAAGATATAGTGTCTGACTTTTTAAAAAATCAGGAGGAGTATCTTACTTTTACACTATTTGGATATACCATAAGCATCGTTTTTGCAGCTAGTTTATATACAATGCTTTTATACGATTTATCAAAACATATTCCATTTTTGAAAAGCACATATACACTATTCTCAGAAACCCTTGTGATATTTACAATCTTATTTGGGGAGATAGTACCTAAGATTATTTTTCAAAAGTATTCTGATAAAATCATCTTAAGCATCATAATCATATTAAACAAATTAAAGTTTTTATTTGGATTTTCTTCTTTTATATCAAAAGCCATAAAACATATTATTTTTAAATACATACCAAAACCAAACGCCAAAGTAAGCAGAAGCACTATATTAAAGATTATCTCCAAAGAGCTTGATGTGGATAAGTTTGAAGCGGATATACTATCTAATATCGTGGCTTTTAAAGAAAGAAGAGCAGGGGAGATAGTAAGACCCATCTATGAAGTAGCTATGATAGAAGAAGGAGCTTTAGTAGAACAAGCTATA
>DDOS01000053.1:27862-31318 GCA_002341805.1 Aquificaceae bacterium UBA2488
TATATATCAGATGAAATCAAGCGGATATTCAAGGCTTCCTGTGTTTAGAAACACCGTAAATGATATACTTGGATATGTAAGAGCTTTTGATATCATAGATAAAGACCCAAACACCCCAATAGGTATNNAGAGTTTTCCTTTTTAAAGGATGTATTGCAAGAGTTTAAGGAAAATAAAGAACATATAGGAGCGGTGGTGGATGAAAGAGGTGTTATACTTGGCATAATAACCCTTGAGGATATATTAAGCGAGATAGTGGGTCAAATCTATGATAACACAAGGAAAGAAGACCAACTTATAAGAGAGATTTCTAAGAACAAATGGCTTTTGGATGGTAAGCTTGAGATAAACGAATTTTCAAGGATAGTAGGCATAGACATACCTCAAGGACCTTACACCACCATATCTGGATATATCACCTATCATGTGGGAAGAATATCTCAACGAAACGATAAAATATCCATAAAAAATATAGATTTTAAGATAATAGATAGCGACAAAAGGCGTATTATAAAAGTGATTGCCGAAATCCATTGACTTTTTTTGTAAAAGTATTATCTTATATTAAAAGCCTAAAAAGGAGGTGTTGTATGCAAAAGAACATGGCCAACTGGGATAGAATTGGAAGAGTCGTCCTCGGGATTATACTTATATTCCTAGCCATAAAACATGGTGGTTTAATCTTTGATTTACTTGGCATAGTAGGTCTCGTATTTTTAGTAACTGCTGCCATAGGTTTTTGCCCACTTTATTCAATACTTGGTTTTAAAACCGGTGGGGATTGATACATTATTGTTTAAAGGCTTTTAAAAAGATTATAAAATAACTTATACTAAAAATTGTACATAGGAGTGGCTATGGAATGTAGTGTATGCGAATCTTTACTAAATAAATAAACCAATAGGGATATCTATATAATTGCAAATCTGATGTGCTTTTTAAAAAAATCTATGCTCTTAGAAGATCTAAATATAAAGCATGAAGTAAATTTTGGGAAAGGATCGCTCATAAACTTGATCGTATCAAGGTTTTTGTGATATTCTAAGATAATGGAACTTTTAATTAAAAACGCAAGGGTTATAGAACCAAATTTAAATATAGATGATATTTTGGATATTTATATAAAAGATGGCAAAATCCAAAAAATAGCAAAAGATATAGATATAACCTGCCAAACTATAGATGCCACAGGACTCATAGCCTGCTCTGGGTTTGTGGATATACACGCTCATCTAAGGGATCCTGGCTTTACCTACAAAGAAGATCTTGAATCTGGAATGAAAGCAGCTGTGTTTGGTGGGTTTACCACGATAGTATGTATGCCAAACACAAACCCATCTATTGACAATGAATCTGTTATCTCTTATATACTATTAAAAGCTCGAAATATAGGGCTTTGCGATGTAAAAGTTTCTGCTTGCGTAAGCAAAAATAGAAAAGGTGGAGAGCTAACAGATTTTTATAAGTTAAGAAAAGCTGGGGCTGTTTGCTTGTNNACAGATGATGGGTCTTCAGTGCAAGATTCTAAGATGATGCTAAAAGCCCTTGAAATGGCTACTCTTTTAGACTCTTTTGTAGCAAATCATTGTGAAGATGATAATTTTACCAAGAGTGGTGCTTTTGATGAGGGTGTATATTCGAGTGCATTTGGTATACCCTTTAGACCATCTTATGCTGAAGATATCATGATAGCAAGAGACGCCATCCTTGCTTACAAAACAAACACGAGACTTCATATCCAACATCTATCTTCTTCTTTGAGCGTGGATATCGTTAGATTTTTCAAAGAAAAAGGAGCAAATATAACAGCAGAGATAAATCCAAATCACTTGGCTTTAAATAGTTTTTTGGCTTTTAAAAAAGGACCACTTTTAAAAGTAAACCCACCCATAAGAGATCATAAAACCCAAGAGGCTCTTATAAAAGCTCTTCAAGAAGGTATTATTGATTGTATAGCCACAGATCACGCTCCTCATGCCAAACACGAAAAGCAAAATCCTATGAGCGCTCAAGCGGGTATGCTTGGATTCCAAGTGGCTCTTCCTATTATGATGAGTCTTGTAAAAGATGGTATTATAGATATTAAAAGCCTAATAAACCTTATGTCTAAAAATCCTGCCAAAATCCTTGGCATAGATAATACATTGAAAGAAGGAGCTCAAGCAGATATTGTGCTTTTCCACCCTAATCATGAATGGCTTTTTGATGAGTCTATAAACCCATCAAAGTCTTCAAACTCACCGTTTATAAACTCCATTCTAAAATCAAAAGTCTTCTACACCATTTACAAAAGTGAGATAGTTTATAAATATTAAATCTTCCGAGAAGGGCTTACTACTTTTATAGCTTTTCCGACAATTCTTACATCCTCACAAGATATATCTTGTTTTTGATATAGTTTGTTTTCTGGTAAAAGCCTCAAAAGCCCATTTTCAAGCTTATATATCCTCCTAATAAGAAGCCCACCATCTTTGTCCGATATCACATAGATTTTGCCATTTATGATGTCTTTTGAAGCAGTATCCACTATCACATACTCCCCTTCTCTTATAATAGGCTCCATAGAATTCCCTTTTACTTTTACAGCACTAACATGCCTTGTGGATACAAGGTCATCCACATAAACATATTCTTCTGGATAAGTAGGATTTCCTGCTCCTACGTATACATTTAAAACTGGTATCGCAGGTATCATCTCCAATGTATTCTCTTCGATAAGGGCTTTTGGATTTATGCCAAGGGCTTTTGATATACTTTCCACAAGCTCAATACCAGGATTTGAAATCTTGCCTGACTCTAATTTATATAGATATTGCTCAAAAGATACCTCATCTTTACCCATCTTCTTAGCAAGCTCTCTACGAGATATACCCTTTGACTCTCTGATATGTTTTAGCTTTTGACCCACACTCATAACACTATATTTAAAAGCTTATCTTTTACATATATAATTTTTTTGAGGATTTTATCTTCCAGATATTTTGAGATTTTAGTATCACTTAAAACTATCTTCATAATCTCTTCTTGTTCTAATCCTGCTGGGACTTTGCAAGTGGCTCTTAATTTGCCATTTATTTGAACTGGTATTTCTATCTCATCTTTTACAAGAGCTAAATCATCAAGAGCGGGCAAAGTTATATCTTGATTATAATCTATCACCTCAAGAAGCTCAGAGCTTATATGAGGAGCCATTGGATATAACAGTCTTAGAAGCACCTCTATGGCATATTTTAATGAGGTTTTGTCTATATCATTTTGTATTTTAAAATCCTGAATACTGTTAAAAAGCTCCATCAGGCTTGCTATCATTGTATTAAACTGATATTTTGAAAGGTCTTTTAGATATCTTTGGATACATCTATTTGTCTCATAGTATAAGTCTTTATTTTTGTCAGCAATACCATATTTGGCTTTTAATATATCAACATTTGATATTACGAAGTTATACATCCTTCT